>NZ_LQIH01000016.1:0-99183 GCF_001499835.1 Mycolicibacterium novocastrense | reverse complement strand
ATGCGCGAGCGACGCAAGAAGGCGGGCCAGGAGTCACAGAAGTCGCCAAGCGCTCCAACATCCCAGCCCGCTAAACGGAACCCTACGACAAACCCACAAGTGGCTTGACCTTCGTTAGGAACTCAAATCAGCGTTGTTTTTCGCCTCCAGCGATCAACTCGCTGATTTCGGTGATCGACCATGGCGGCGACTCCGCGTGGTCGCGGTAGGCGAGGATCGTCGGCGTCGGCCTGTCGAACCGCCCCACGAACCCGCCTGCGGCGATGAAGATCTGACCCGTCACGTCCTTGGCCAGGTCGCTGACCAGATAGGCGTAGGTAGGCGCGACGTACTCCGGCGGCGCGGCATCGAGGGCGCCTTGCATGCTCACCTCGTCCAGCAGGCCGCGACGGTTGAGGTCTGCGATATGGGCCTCGTAGTCCGGCCCGGTGGAGAGCCGCGTCCTGGCCCCGGGGCAGACGACGTTCGCGCGTACACCGTGCTCCTTCAGCTCGGCGGCGATCGCGAGGGTCAGCCCGTTGACGCCGCCCTTGCCCGCCGGATAGCCCGTACCGCCGTAGTCGCCGAGGAACGCGAACGAGCTCGTGTTCACGATCGCACCTCCGCCCTGAGCGACCATCCTGGGCGCCGCGGCTCGGCAGGTTTCAAAGGTCGTATTGAGATGCGCGTCGATCAGCTCGCGGAACTGGCCGGACGTGATCGTGAGAATGGACGACCCGACGGGTTCGGCCGTGCCCGCACAGTTGATCAGAATGTCGATGCGCCCGAACTCCCGGACGCACGTGTCGATCAACGCGTCCGCCGTTTCGGGATCGGCTGGCGAGCCGGCCACTCCTTGCGCGTTTGGAATCCGTTGCGCCGCTTCGGTTACAGCCTGGGGATCACGGCCGTTGACGACGACTCCCGCACCGTGGGCGGCGAGCAGTTCGGCCACCGCCAGCCCCACACCGCGCGATCCGCCGACGACGACAGCGGCCCGCCCGGTCAGCGACGGGCTACTTGCCATCCGTTGACTGGCCACCCGCTTGGCCGAACTCCATCATGTCCATGTTCCAGTAGCCACGAAGGTTCGTGAGCAGACCGGCGTCGTTGACCTTGTAGGTGAACACTCCGCGCACCGTGCTGGTCATCCCGTTGTCGAACTTGCTGCGCAGCACCAGGATATGAGCCACCTCGTGCGGAGAACTGGAGGGGAACGTCTCCTCACAGGTGATCCGCAGGTCATTGGAGGCGATGTTGGCGTCGTAGAAGCCGGACACCGCCTCCTTCCCGCGGATTCCCGTGCCGTCGGGGTTGGTGAAGGACTGCCCGATCGGATCCTCGATGACGACGTCGTCGGCCATCAGGGCCAACCAACCCTCTTTGTCGTGGGAGTGCACGCATTTCCACGAATTGTGGGACGCCGCCAAAGCCGGTGTCTTCTCGACGGTTTCCTGGGACATGACCTCTACCGGTCGTCGTCGGTGTAGCGAATGACGCCGCGGATGTTGCGGCCCTCGAGCATGTCGGAGTAACCGTCGTTGATCTGCTCCAGCTTGTACTGCCGGGTGACCATGTCATCGAGGTTCAGCTTGCCGGCCTTGTACATCGACAGCAGCTGCGGGATGTCGTAGTGGGGGTTGCCGCCACCGAAGATGGTGCCCTGCAGGTTCTTCTGCAGCAGGGTCAGCATCGCCAGGTTGAGGTTGACCTCGGTGTCGAGCAGGCTGCCGATGGCGGTGACCACGCAGGTGCCGCCCTTGGCGGTCAGGCTGAGGTAGTTCTCGATGTCCTTGCCGTGCAACTCGCCCACGGTGATGATCACCTTGTGGGCCATCAGTCCCCAGGTGACCTCGCCGATACCGGCCATCGCGGATTCCCAGTCCGGATAGGCATGTGTGGCACCGAATTTCAGCGCCTGGTCACGCTTCCACTCCACCGGATCGATCGCGAAGATGCGACGCGCGCCCGCGGTGACGGCGCCCTGCAGAGCGCCCATGCCGACGCCGCCGACGCCGACGATCGCGACGTCCTCACCGGGCCGGATGTCACCGCTGCGGACGGCCGAGCCGTAGCCGGTGGTGATGCCGCAACCGACCAGGCAGGCAACCTCGAACGGGATCGACTCGTCGATCTTCACCACGGAACTCTTGTGCACGACCATGTAGGGCGAGAACGTGCCCAGCAGGGTCATCGGGAAGACGGGTTGCCCCTTGGCGTGAATGCGGTGGGTGCCGTCGGAGACCGCGGTGCCCCCGAGCAGGCCGGCGCCGAGGTCGCAGAGGTTGCGCATGCCGGCCTGACACGACGGACAGTTGCCGCAGGACGGGATGAACGACATCACGACGTGATCGCCGGGCTTGAGGTCTTCGACGCCCGGACCGACCTCGGTCACGATGCCCGCGCCCTCGTGGCCACCGAGGACCGGGAAACCGGCCATCGGGATGCCGCCGGTCACCAGGTGGTGGTCGGAGTGGCACATCCCCGACGCTTCCATCTGCACCTTGACCTCGTCCTTGACGGGGTCCCCGATCTCGATCTCCTCGATCGACCACGGCTGGTTGAACTCCCAGATGAGAGCACCTTTTGTCTTCATTCGAACGTGCCTTCCGCTAGTACCGGTGACCTCAGACTAGAGGCAGTAGTTAGGTAGGTCACACCCACCCCCAATCAACTGCTTGGCCGGGTCACCAGATCGGTACCGGTGCCTGGCCCAGGGGGTAATAACCGGGCAACTTCTCCCCGGCCAGGGAGCGCTCGATGCGCTTCTGCATACCGGGCGACAGGTCGCCGGACTCGATCAGCTTCGCGTACCCCTTGGCGACGTGGCCGAAGTCGAAGAAGTCGCGCTGCCACTCGATTTTCAGGTTTTCATCCAACCGGAACCAGCTGCCCCCGATCCCGTAGATCTCGTCTTTGGTGCCGTCGGACTTGTTCGCGATCTGCTTCCAGAAGCCGACAATCTCGCCCTGCTTGTCGTCGACGAGCACCTTCTGGTACTCGTAGACCCAGTTCTCCAGACCCTCCATCTCCAAACCCAGTGCGACATCCCGGATTTCATCTTTGCCGACGCACATGACGTCTTCTTTGGGGCCGATGTTCCAGCCGTAGGTCGCATCATCGGTGTAGAACTCGGCCAGCGGCTTCCAGTCGCCGTTGCGTTCGGCCTCCCGGTTGGCCTCCAGCCACTGCTCGACCCAGTTGTCGAGCGCTTCGCGGGGCAGTGACGGCATTGTCATTCTCCTGTTTCTTTGATGGCCAGTGCTTGGGTCGGGCACATGTCGACCGCGTTCTGTATCTCGTCGCGGGCGTCGTCGGGTGGTTCGGGGTCGAGGATTTCGACCTTGCCGCGTTTGGGGACGGTGAAGTAGTCGGGCGCCTCGAGCTCACACATCGCGTGCCCCTGGCACAGGTCCAGGTCTACTTCGACTCTGTAGCAGCCCATTCGATCCCCTACTTGGCGCGCCTGCGGTACCGGGCCTTCGCGGGCCGTTGCAGCTGCACCACCATCTTCGAGTGGTCATTGCGGTAACTGTCGGCCGGTTGCGCCATCTCGAATTCGTACTCGCGCAACAGGACCGAGAAGATCGCCTTGATCTGCATCTGGGCGAACGCCGCGCCGACGCAGCGATGCCTGCCGGCACCAAACGGAATCCAGGTCCAGCGGTTCACGATGTCGGCCTGCTCGGGCTTGTTGTAGCGGTCCGGATTGAAACCGTCGGGATCCGGGAAGTCCTCGGGAATCCGGTTGCTGATGGCCGGCGAGGCAGCGACGAAATCGCCCTTGTGAATGGGGAAGCCGGCGACCTCGAACTCACCCTGGGCCACCCGCATCAAAATGATCAACGGCGGGTGCAGCCGCAGCGTCTCCTTGACGACATTGTCCAGCAACGGAATCTGGCGCAGCGCATGAAAGCTCACCTCTTGACCGTCGGCGTAGAGCTCGTCGAGTTCGGCCTGAACCTTGGCGTAGATCTCGGGGTGCCGGATCAGCTCGATCAAGGTCCACGCAGACGTCCCCGAACTGGTGTGGTGCCCGGCGAACATCAGCGAGATGAACATGCCGGTGACTTCGTCGGCCGAGAAGCGGGGATTGCCGTCCTCGTCGCGGATCGACACCAGCACGTCGAGCATGTCGCGGTCGGACTTGTCCGCCGGCGGATTGGCCAGGCGCTGGTTCATGATCTCCTGCACCAACGCAACGAGTTTCACGCGCGCCTCGTCGCGGCGCTGGAAACTCTCGATCGGCAGGTAGGGGTCGACGTAGCACAGCGGGTCGGTGCCGCGCTCGAGATCGTGGTAGTACTCGGCGAACCGGTGGTCCAGCTGGTTGCGGAACTTCAGCCCGATCAGGCAGGCCGTCGACGTGTAGATCGTCAGCTCGGCGAAGAAGTCGAGCAGTTCAATCTCGCCCTCGTCGCCCCAATCGGCGATCATCTTCTTGACTTCGCCTTCGATGGTGGTGGCATGGCCCTTCATGTGTTCACCGCGAAGAGCGGAGTTGTGCAGCATCTCCTTGCGACGCTCGGGGCTTGCGTCGAACACCACGCCCTTGCCGAAGATCGGCGTCATGAACGGATAGGCCTCGGCCTGGTCGAGATCCTCATCGGCCGAACGGAAGAAGAACTCGTTGGCCTCGGCGCCGGACAGCAGGATGACGTGCTTGTCCACCAACTGGAACCAACCGACGTCGCCGCATTCCTCCCGAACCCGTTTCATCAGACCGATCGGGTCGGTGCGAAACTCCTCCAGATGTCCGTGTTCTTCTTCGCCGCCGGAAACCCGGGGCACGATCGCGGTCGTCATGACTTCAGGTTCTCCTCGTTCAACTTGAGCTGCTGGCGTTCTGCGGGTGCAGTGGTCAGCGGCGCTTCGGGCTGAAGCTCCATGTTCGCGATGAACCCACCGCGCGGCGTCTCCGCCACGAAGGCAATGGCGCGAGCGAGATCGGACGCCCGCAGAAAATAGTCGTGGCGGGCCTGGCCCCACTTCGCCCAATCTTCCAGCGCGGGCCCGATTTTCTCGGCGGGAAGGCTCCAGCCCATGCTGGTTTTGGTGGGGCCTGGGTGCACGATGGACGCGCGCACGCCGGTGCCCTCGAGTTCCATCTGGAAGTTGTTGACCATGGCGACAAGCGCGGCCTTCGCCGCCCCGTAGGCGCCCATATGCGGCCGCTGACGCAGCGCCACATCGGATCCGACGAAGATCAGGTCGCCGCGTCGGCGCTCGAGCATGCCGGGCAGCACCGCCGAGGCCAGCCGGTTGGCGCCGACCAGGTGAATCTGCAGCTGCGACTCGAACTCGTCGGTGCTGATCTCGGCCAGCTTGCCGAAATAGGTGTCACCGGCACCGGCGACGAGCACCTCGATCTCACCGAGCGCCTCAACGGATTGGGCGACAAACGTTTTCACCGAGTTGGGATCGGTGACGTCGAGGTGGAAGCCGACCGCCTCGCCGCCGTCGGCGTTGATCTTTCCGACGATGTCTTCGAGTTTCTCCACGCGTCGGGCGCCGAGCGCGACCGGAAACCCGCGCGCGGCCATCTCGATCGCCGTCGCCTCTCCGATTCCGGACGATGCGCCGGCGACGATGACGGGCCGGCGTTCGGGCAGGGGGTCGAACCGGGGCATCAGACAGTCTCCACAGTGATCGGTAGGTGAGCGAATCCGCGGACATTGCTCGAGTGGACGCGGACGGCGTTGGCCTCGTCCACCTCGTAACCGCGGATTCGCTTGAACAACTCGGTCAGCGCGACCCTGGCCTCCATGCGCGCCAGATGCGCGCCGAGGCAGAAGTGGGCGCCGCTACCGAAACTCAACAACTTGGGCCCGATTTCGCGACCGATGATGAACCGGTCCGGGTCCTCGAACACACGCTCGTCGCGGTGCGCCGAACCGGGCAGCAACAGCACGACATCCCCATCGGGAATTTCGGTGTCGTACAACGTCAGGTCACCGGCGACGGTGCGCGCCAGAATCTGGCTCGAGGTGTCGTAGCGCAGCGTTTCCTCGACCCACAGCGGTATCCGGTCCAGCTCGGTGTAGAGGGGGGTGAGTTGGTCAGGGTTGCGGTGGCCCCAGAACGCCGCGTTCGCAAGCAGTTTCGTCGTCGTCTCGTTACCGGCGATCACCATCAGGAACATGAAGCCGAGAATCTCGTCGTCGGTTAGCCGGTCGCCGTTGATCTCGGCCTCCAGCAACGCGGTGGTGAGGTCGTCCGTCGGGTTCTTGCGGCGTTCGGCCACCATGCCCTGGTAGTAGACGATCAGATTGATCGACGCCTCGACGGCCGCCGGCGGTACGTCGGTCACGCCCTCGTCGCGGTGCATCACACCGTCCGCCCACGCGCGCACCTGCGTGCGGTCCGGTTCCGGGACGCCCATCAGCTCGGAGATCACGTCCATCGGCAGCTTGCCCGCGAACTCGTCGACATAGTCGACGGTTTCGTTGGAGCGGGCCTTCTCCAGCATGACGTCGAGGTGCTGCACCGCGATCTCGGTGACGCGCGGTTCCAACTCGCGGATCCGACGAGGCGTGAAACCCTTCGACACCAGTGTGCGCAGCCGCAGGTGGTCGGGGTCGTCCATCGCCAAGAACGACATCGTCTTGGACGCGTGCGGGCCTCGGGAGGCAGGATCCAGGGATACGCCGAACTTGTTCGACAGCGTGGTGCTGTTGCGGAAACCCTCCCAGACGTCCTGATGTCGCGAAAGGGCCCAGAAGCCGAGTTCGTCATTGCGGTACAGCGGCGCCTCGTCGCGCAGCCGTTTGTAATACGGATACGGATCCTCGTGGAAGTCGTAATCGTATGGGTCGAGGACGATTTCGCTGACCGTCACTGGTCCTCCCCTATGACGAGGCCGACCACGTAACTGAGTCGGTCGGCGATCTGGTGGTAGGTGAACACGCCGCTGCCGGCGTTGACCAGCGCGCCGAAGAACGTCATCTCCAGTGCGGCAAGAGCTCGCGGGTCCGCGTCCGGTCCCATTGCCGAGCGGATGCGACGGTGGATCTCACCGCCGATGCGGTCGCGCACCACCCGCACCGCGGGGTCCGCACCGCTGAGCAGCGCGGTCGTGCACGCGGCCGCGACCTCCGGTTCGTCGGCGACGGTCAACGCCATCGCGCGCAGGGCCTTCTCGACGCGGGTCACCCTGCTGTCGTTGACGTCGGTGAAGTACGGCACCTGACGGATGAGGTCGAGGTACACCTCCGCGATCAAATGGTTCTTCGACGAGAAATAGGTGTAGGCGGTGGCCGGCGCGACCTTGGCCCTGGCGGCGACGGCGCGCACCGTCAGATCGGCGTACGAGGATTCGCGCAACATTTCGACACCGGCGGTGAGCACCTTGCGGAACGTCTCCTCCTGGCGGCGGTTCCGCGGTGTTTCGCCGGTACTGACAGGCGTCGAGCCTGTGACCGCAACCACGGGTTCGCTGGACACCTGTCCAAGTTATCGGACCAGCCCTGGGATCCGCAAGTACGCAGCTAGAAAACCATATGCTTGCCAGCCGCACCGCGAGGAGACTATCGTTCGGTTCATCAATTCGGACAGTTGTCCAGCAATGGTGAACGGAGACCGCATGGCTGTGCTGGCGAATCGGGAAAGTCTGCTGCTCATCGACGGCAAGCTCGTCGCCGGCAGCGGCGGGTCGTTCGAGACCGTCAACCCCGCGACCGAGGAAGTGCTCGGTGTTGCGGCCGACGCCACCGCCGACGACATGGGTCGTGCCATCGAAGCCGCGAGGCGCGCCTTCGACGAAACCGACTGGTCGACCGACACCGGGCTGCGGGTGCGGTGCCTGCGCCAGCTGCAGGCGGTCTTGAAGGACCACATCGAGGAACTGCGGGAGATCACGATCGGCGAGGTCGGTGCGCCGCGGATGTTGACCTCGGCAGCCCAGCTCGAGGGACCGGTCGAGGATCTGAGCTTCTGCGCCGACACCGCGGAGTCATACCAGTGGGTCACCGATCTGGGGGAAGCGTCGCCGATGGGCATCAAAACCCGCCGGCGGATCGCACGCGAGGCCGTCGGTGTCGTCGGCGCCATCACGCCGTGGAACTTCCCGCACCAGATCAACCTCGCCAAGATCGGCCCGGCGCTGGCCGCGGGCAACACCATCGTGCTCAAGCCGGCACCGGACACCCCGTGGTGCGCGGCCGCCGTCGGGGAGTTGATCGCCGAGTACACCGACATCCCGCCGGGGGTGGTCAACATCGTGACCTCCAGCGACCACGGGGTCGGCGCGCTACTGTCCAAAGACCCACGGGTGGACATGGTTTCGTTCACCGGGTCGACGGCGACCGGCCGCAGCGTGATGGCCGACGGCGCCGCGACGATCAAGAAGGTGTTCCTGGAGCTGGGCGGCAAGTCGGCGTTTCTGGTGCTCGACGACGCCGACCTGGCCGCCGCCTGTTCGATGTCGGCGTTCACCGCGTCGATGCACGCCGGGCAGGGCTGTGCCATCACGACCCGACTGGTGGTGCCCCGGGCACGTTACGACGAGGCGGTGGAGGCGGCTGCGGCGACGATGGGCGGGCTGAGGCCGGGCGACCCCCAGGACGCCGGAACCATCTGCGGCCCACTCATTTCCGCACGCCAGCGCGACCGGGTTCAGGGCTACCTCGACTCCGCTATCGACGAGGGCGGCAAGTTCGCCGTCGGGGGTGGCCGGCCCGCCGACCGCGACACCGGCTTCTTCATCGAACCCACCGTCATCGCCGGGCTGGACAACAACGCCAAGGTCTCCCGCGAGGAGATCTTCGGGCCGGTGCTGACGGTCATCGCGCATGACGGTGACGACGACGCGGTCCGCATCGCCAACGATTCGGCGTACGGCCTTTCCGGAACCGTGTTCTCGGCCGACGAAGAACGCGCGAACCGGGTCGCGGCACGGATGCGGGTCGGTACGGTCAACATCAACGGCGGCGTCTGGTATTCGGCGGATATGCCATTCGGTGGCTACAAACAGTCCGGGCTCGGCCGGGAGATGGGGCTGGCCGGCTTCGAGGAATACCTGGAGATCAAGGCGATCGCCACGGCGGTCTGACACGCCGAACGTGGGTAGCCCGCACGTTCAGACACAAAAAACGTGACACAACCCCACACTCGGCAACGACGAAAGGAACGCGATGGGGCTCTACGGAGACCAGTTCAAGGACAAGGTGGCGATCGTCACCGGTGCGGGCGGCGGTATCGGCCAAGCATATGCCGAGGCGCTGGCGCGCGAAGGCGCCGCGGTGGTGGTGGCCGACATCAACACCGAGGGCGCGCAGAAGGTCGCCGACGGGATCAAGGGTGAGGGCGGCAGCGCGCTCGCCGTGCCCGTCGACGTGTCCGACCCGGAGTCCGCGAAGGAGATGGCGGCGCAGACGCTTTCGGAGTTCGGCGGCATCGACTACCTGGTCAACAACGCCGCGATCTTCGGCGGCATGAAACTGGACTTCCTGATCACCGTCGACTGGGACTACTACAAAAAGTTCATGAGCGTGAACATGGACGGGGCGCTGGTCTGTACCCGTGCGGTGTACAAGAAGATGGCCAAGCGGGGCGGCGGGGCGATCGTCAACCAGTCCTCGACCGCGGCGTGGCTGTACTCGAACTTCTACGGCCTGGCCAAGGTCGGGGTGAACGGGCTGACACAGCAACTGGCCACCGAACTCGGCGGGCAGAACATCAGGGTGAACGCGATCGCGCCGGGGCCGATCGACACCGAGGCCAACCGCACGACCACGCCGCAGGAGATGGTCGCCGACATCGTCAAGGGAATTCCGTTGTCGCGCATGGGCCAACCCGAAGATCTCGTTGGAATGTGCCTGTTCCTGCTGTCGGATCAGGCGAAGTGGATCACCGGCCAGATCTTCAACGTCGACGGCGGGCAGATCATCAGGTGAGCGACGTCAAGCTGGGGTACATCGGACTGGGCAACCAGGGCGCGCCGATGGCCAAGCGTCTGGTCGACTGGCCGGGCGGCCTCATCGTGTTCGACGTGCGCACCGAGGCGATGACCCCTCTGGTCGAACTGGGTGCCAATGTCGCCGACACCATCGCCGATGTTGCGAAGGCCGACATCATCAGCGTCACCGTGCTCAACGACGAACAGGTGCGCGACGTGGTGGGACAACTCGGGGAGCATGCCGCGCCGGGCACCGTGATCGCCATTCACTCGACGATCGAACCAGACACTGCCGCGGAGTTGGCCGATCAACTGCGGGACAAGGGTATTCACATCGTGGACGCGCCTGTCAGCGGCGGCGCCGGGGCGGCCGACAAGGGTGAGCTCGCCGTGATGGTCGGTGCCGACGACGAGGCCTTCGCCAAGGTCAAGCCGGTGTTCAAGAAGTGGGCGTCGCTGGTCGTCCGGGCCGGTGAGCCCGGAGCGGGAACGCGGATGAAGCTGGCCCGCAACATGTTGACCTTCATCGGGTTCGCCGCGGCCTGTGAGGCGCAGAAACTGGCCGAGGCGGCCGGGCTGGACCTGCAGAAGCTCGGTCGTGTGGTGCGGCACAGTGACGCGCAGAGTGGTGGACCCGGAGCCATCATGTACCGCGACGACACCGAGCCGCTCACCCGGGACCACTTCCTGTACGACATGTTCACGCACACACGTGGACTCGCAGAAAAGGACCTCAGCTTGGCGCTCGCGCTGGGCAAGACCACCGAGACCGAACTCCCGCTGGCCGAGATCGCGCTGCAGAATCTGGCCGCCGGGCTCGGCGTGCCGCACACGAAGGAGTGACGATGGACGAGTTGCGCCGCAAGGGCCTCGAGAAGATGAACGAGGTATACGGCTGGGAGATGCCCAACATCGAGGGCGATCCGTACTTCGACCTCACCGTCGACCACCTCTTCGGCACCATCTGGACGCGGCCTGGACTGTCGATGCGCGACAAGCGGATCATGACGCTGACCGCCGTGACGGCCGTCGGAAACTCCGACCTCGCCGAAATCCAGGCCAACGCGGCGCTGGCCAACGGGGAGATGACCGAGGACGAGCTCAAGGAGATGGCCGTCTTCTTGACCCACTACCTCGGGTTCCCGTTGGGTTCCAAGCTGGACGGCGCGGTGAGCAAGGTGATCAAGAACCGCAAGAAGGCCGCGGAGCGAGGCCGGGGAGAAGACAAGAAAGCCAATGTCAATGCCGCGGTGAAGATGCACTCCGGTGGGACGGTTCATGACGACCATGACAAGTAGGTACGCGTCACTGTCACGTGAGGAACTGGCGGCACTGCTGCCGGAGCTGCTGCTGATCGGCCAATTGATCGACCGCTCTGGAATGGCCTGGATCATCAGCAATTTCGGTCGCGAGGAGATGCTGCAGGTCGCGATCGAGGAGTGGATGGGCGCCAGCCCGATCTACACCAAGCGGATGCAGAAGGCCTTGAAGTACGAGGGCACCGATGTCATCACGATCTTCAAAGGTCTGCAGCTCGACATCGGGGCGCCACCGCAGTTCATGGATTTTCGCTACACCGTCCACGACCGCTGGCACGGCGAATTTCACCTCGACCACTGCGGCGCGCTGTTGGACGTGGAACCGATGGGCGAAGAGTACGTGCGCGGCATGTGCCACGACATCGAGGACCCGACGTTCGACGCGACGGCCGTGGCGACCAACCGCCGAGCCCAGATCCGCCCGATCCACCGCCCGCCGCGCACACCCACCGACCGGCACCCGCATTGTGCGTGGACCGTGATCATCGACGAGTCCTACCCCGAGGTGGAGGACCACCCGGTACTCGAGGTGGTCGCCCGGACACGTGCCGCCAGAACCGAACTCGACCCCATCGACACCGGTGACCAAGGGCAGTCGGACTACTCGGGCCCGTTGGTTTCGGACTTCGACTTCGGCGCGTTCTCACATTCGGCGCTGGTGCGCATGGCCGACGAGGTTTGCCTGCAGATGCACCTGCTCAACCTGTCGTATGTCATCGCCGTCGGGAAGCGGGCCGGCACCAACACCGAACTGGCGACCGAGATCTGCACCAGACAACTGATCGGGGTGGCCGGTATCGCCGCCGAACGCATTCACCGAGCGCTGAAGCTTCCCGGCGGAATCGAGGGTGCGGTTCGCACGCTCGAGTTGCACCCGATGTTCAACCCCGCCGCCTACGTCGACGCCGAATTCGGGCCGGACACCGTGCATCTGCGGCGTTCACCCGCTCACGAGGACGGCGCCTGGATCTCGTTGGTGACGCCCGACGAGGTGCGCCCGTTGCAGGCCGCGGTCACCGCGGTCGACAAGCATCTCGATGTCGAGGTGACCGGCACCGCTCAGGAGTGGACCGCGCGCGTCGTCGAGACGGACAGCGAGGCCAAGGAATTCTCCGAGGTGTCGGTTGTCAGGGTCAGTGGCGGTTCGACATGGGAGTTCGAAGACCGCAAATCGCTGCCGCTGACGGTGCTCTGAACCCGGTCAGGGCGCGGGCCTGCCCAATTCCTCGTATTCTGCCCCCAGCGCGCGCATCCGCGCCGCGATGGCGGCCAGGTCGCTGTGTGAGCGCTGGATGATCTCGGCGACCTCCCCGGCGCCCCTGCTGACCACCGGCCACAGCATCTGTTGGCCGGCAGGCGTTTCGGGCACCGCCGCGGCGGCATCCTCCACCCACTGGCGGACCGCGTCGAGCTCACGCCGGCCGGCCGACACCACCGCGGCCGACCTGTCCACCTCCGCGGCCAGTCGGCGGTCCAGGTCGGCCAACGCCCCCAGAGCCCTTGCCTGCCTGGCGTTCCGGTCGCGATAGCCCTCAGCGCCTGCGCCCGTCCAATCCGAACCGGGCGTCGCCGACTCCACCTCGTCCCGTAGAGCCTCCAAGCGGGCGCTGTGGTCCAGCCCGCCGCCGTCCTGCGGGATGCCCTCACCGAACGAGGCGCGCGCCCGCGCCCACGTCGAGAGGAAGGCATCGACGACACTCACGATCGTGAGTTTACGGCCCGCCAGGAGGCCGACCGCGCACCAATTGTGACGCTCAGCGGGCCGCCGTCGGAGCGGCGACGGACGCGCCGACCCAGCGGCGCAGGTAGCCGCGCAGCTCGGGGCCCCGTCGCGGGGGACGCCCCGGGTCGATGACGAACGACTGGATGATCCGCAGCAGGTGTTCGGCCAGCTCGTCGAGGTCGTGATCATCGAACCCCAGCGCGGCCCAGTCCACGTCGAAGCGGCGCAGCATCGAATTGGCGAACTCCAACGCCACATCCGAGGTGACCGTCTGACTGAACTCGCTGGCCCGCGCGGGCATCAGCAGCAGCCCCATGTGTTTGTCCTGCGGCAGCCACTCCAACGCGGTGGCGATGCCCTCGGCGACCGCCTCCTGCGGGTCGGTCAGGCCCTGCAGGTGGTCGGCGAGCCGGTCCAGAAAGCCGGTCGCCGCGCGCTGTGCTGAGGCCTGAAGGAGCGCGTCGGTGCTGGGAAAGTACCGGTAGACGGTCTGGCGCGTGACCCCCAGCGTGCGTGCGACGTCGCTGATCGAGAACTCCGCGCCACGCGCGTCGATCGCCTTGCCTGCGGCGTCGAGGATGCGGGCGACCGCCTCCTCATCCGTCGACGGCGCCGCACCGGACCAACCGTGAGTGCGCACGGCGAAATCCTACTCAGCCGACCCCATCAACCGGTGTAGGAGACCTGCAGGTCCTTGACGCCGTTGATCCACCCCGAGCGAAGACGTTGCGGTTCACCGCGTTTGGCGATGTCGGGAATCTGGTCGGCGATCTCGTTGAAGATCAGCTTGATCTCCATGCGGGCCAGGTTCGCGCCGATGCAGTAGTGGGCGCCGTTTCCCCCGAAACCGAGGTGCGGATTGGGGTCACGTGAGATGTCGAACCGGAAGGGCTGGTCGAACACCTCTTCGTCGAAGTTGGCCGAGCTGTAGAACAGCCCCACCCGTTGGCCCTCGCGGATCGTGACGCCGCCGAGTTCGGTATCGGCCAGTGCGGTCCGCTGGAAGCAGTGCACGGGGGTGGCCCACCGCACGATCTCGTCGGCGGCGGTCGCGGGTCGGTCGCGCTTGAACAACTCCCACTGCTCGGGGTTCTCGAAGAACGCGTTCATACCGTGGGTCATCGCGTTTCGGGTGGTCTCGTTTCCGGCCACCGCCAGCAGGATCACGAAGAACGCGAACTCCACGTCGTCGAGCGACTCCCCGTCTAGGTCCGCCTCGATCAGCCGGGTCACGATGTCATCTGCCGGGCAACGACGGCGCTCCTCGGCCATCGAGTAGGCGTATCCCATCAGCTCCGCGTTGGCGGCGGTGGGATCGCTGTCGAAGTCGGGGTCGTCGGTGTTCATGATCGCGTTGGTCCAGTGGAAGAGCTTCTCCCGATCGGCCTCGGGCACACCGATCAGGTCGGCGATGGCCAGCAGCGGCAGACGCATCGCGATGTCGTCGACGAAGTTGCCACTGCCCTTTTGCCTTGCCTCGGCCACGATTTCGCGCGCGGCGGTCGCCAACCGCTCCTCGAGCGTCGCGATCGCTCGAGGGGTGAACAGTCGCGACACCAGCTTGCGCAGCCTGGTGTGTTCGGGTGCGTCGTGGTTGATCAGCAGCGCCTTGGTGAGTTCGAGTTGTTCCGAGGTGACGCCTTCGGGCAGGCGCATCACCGCGCCTTTGCGGTTGGTCGACCACAGCTCGGAGTTGCGCGAGATGGCCTTGACGTCCTCGTGGCGGCTGATCACCCAGTAGCCGCCGTCGTCGAAGATCGACTCGGACTGCTCGTTCCACCACACCGGCGCGGTCTTGCGCAGCTGGGCGAATTCGGCGACGGGGATTCCGCGCAGAAGTACCTCGGGATCGGTGAAGTCATATCCGGGCCCGAACGGGCATGTGGCCTGCGTCATACCTTAGACCATACAGTGTCTTGTCAAGTGTATGGCCGCACGAGTCTCGTGGACCGTTAGGGTGAGCAGTTGTGCGAGTCCTGGTAATCGGATCCGGTGCCCGTGAACATGCATTGCTGCTGGCGCTGCGACGTGACCCCGAGGTCGAAAGTCTGTCCATCGCGCCGGGTAATGCGGGCACCGCCGCGATCGCCGACCAGTACGACGTCGACATCACCTCGGGGGAGGCGGTGGCCGGACTGGCGCAGCGGCTGGAGGTCGACCTCGTTGTCATCGGGCCGGAAGTTCCGCTGGTCCTCGGCGTCGCCGATGCGGTGCGCAGGGCCGGGATCGCCTGCTTCGGGCCGAGCAAGGACGCGGCCCGCATCGAGGGTTCGAAGTCCTTCGGCAAGGAGCTGATGACGGCCGCCGGTGTGCGCACCGCCAGAAGCGAGGTCGTCGACAACCCCGCTCACCTCGACGCTGCGCTCGACCGCTTCGGCCCCGACGGCGGCGAGGCCGCATGGGTGGTCAAGGACGACGGTCTGGCCGCGGGTAAGGGGGTGGTGGTCACCGCCGATCGCGCGGCCGCCCGGGCCCATGCCGCAAGCCTGCTCGAGGCCGGACATCCGGTACTGCTCGAGTCGTTCCTCGACGGGCCGGAGGTGTCGCTGTTCTGCCTCGTCGACGGCGAGACCGTGGTGCCCATGCTGCCCGCGCAGGACTTCAAACGGGTCGGCGACAACGACACCGGACCCAACACCGGCGGCATGGGGGCGTACGCGCCGCTGCCGTGGCTGCCCGAGGGCGTCGTCGCCCAGATCGTCGACGATGTGGTGAAACCCGTTGCCGCCGAACTGGTCAAGCGCGGCAGTTCGTTCTCGGGATTGCTGTACGCCGGACTGGCCATCACCTCGAGGGGCCCGGCGGTGATCGAATTCAACTGCCGCTTCGGCGATCCCGAGACCCAGCCCGTGCTGGCCCTGCTGGAGACGCCGCTGGGCCGGCTGCTGTATGCGGCCGCGACGGGCGGCCTCGCCGACGAGCCCCCGCTGCAGTGGCGCGACGGCGCCGCCGTGACCGTGGTGCTGGCCGCCGAGAACTACCCGTCTCGCCCACGGGTCGGCGACGTGATCACCGGCTCCGACGTCGAGGGCGTGCTGCACGCGGGCACGAGTCGTCGCGAGGACGGCGCCGTCGTGTCCTCGGGAGGCCGCGTGCTCTCCATCGTGGGTACCGGTGCGGATCTGTCCGCCGCACGCGAGGCCGCCTACCGGGTGATCGAGTCGATTCGGCTGCCGGGCAGTCACTTTCGCAGCGATATCGCCCTGGCCGCGGCGCAGGGGCGGATCGGCGTCTAGGCCGTCAGCAGCGGGGCCATCCAGGCCAGCTCGGCGGGCAGCTGCGAGCTCCAGAACCCGGCGTCGTGCCCACCGGGCGAGAACCCGCCGGCGGGCGGATTCGGCAGCTGCGCGATGAACTCCTTCGTCGCCGAGTAGAACGGATCGCCGGTCCCGCAGTCGATCCGGATCGGAATCGATGCCAGCGCGGGCAACCCCCAAACACTGTTGGCGGCATAGTCTTCCGCGCTGTCGAACGCACCGGGCGCTGCGGCGCTCGAGGACGTCCACAGCGCGGGACTGACGGCGCAGATCGCGGCGGTGCGGGCGGGGCCGAGCCGCGCTCCGAGCAGCAGCGCGCCGTAGCCGCCCATCGACCAGCCGAGGAAACCGACGCGTGAGGTGTCCAGACCTTGTGAGCCCAGCATCGGGATCATCTCGTCGAGCACCATCGCCCCGGAGTCCTCGCCGGAGGCCCGCTTGTGCCAGTAGCTTCCACCGCCGTCGACGGCGACGACCGCGAATGGCGGCAGCCCCGCGGCGACCGCCTGGGCCAAGCCCTGTTCCACCCCGCCGGCCATCACACCCGCTGCGTTTTGCCCCTTACCGTGCAGCGCGATGACCGGACGCAGCGGCGCGGTCTGGCCGGGCGGACGGGCGATCGCCCAATTGGTCTCCAGGCCGCCGCGGGCCGCCGAGACGAACGAACCGTCGACGTAGGTCGGCGCGGCGGGTGCGGCCGGCACCGCGGGCGCCAGCCGCAGCGCCGCCACTCCGGCAGCCGTGCCGACCCCGAGACGCAGAAGCGATCGACGGCTCAGTTCGGGCATGGCGCCCATGATGCCATCGCGGCGTGACTGCCCGGCAGGCGGAGACTGGCCCGTCGCATCAGAAACACCGGCACCGACTTCGGTGAGAATGCCTGACGATTGGCCGAAAGCGCGATGGGACGGCCGCCCGACTGGCAGCATGCTAAAGGTGACGGCAGCGGTCACTCCCAAGGGAGAACGTCGACGCTTTGCGCTGGTCAGCGCCGCTGCCGATCTGCTGTGCGAGGGCGGCTTCGACGCGGTGCGGCATCGCGCGGTGGCCCGTCGCGCCGGTCTGCCGTTGGCGTCGACGACGTACTACTTTTCCTCGCTGGATGATCTGATCGCCAAGGCCGTCGAATACGTCGGAGAGCGGGAGGCCGAACAGTTGCGCGCGCACGTGGCGATGCTGTCGCGCCGGCGGCGAGGCGCGGAGTCGACCGCCGACATCCTGGTGGATCTGTTGGTCGACGACGTGGTGGGGCAGCGGGTCAGCGAACAGCTGATCTCGCGCTATGAGCGCTATATCGCCTGTGCGCGTCACCCCATGCTGCGCGAAGTCCAACGGCGGATCATGCGCCAGCGCACCGATGCCGTCATCGAGGTCATCGAGCGCTCGGGTCGCTCGGTGCGCGCCGAGTACCTCACCGCGTTGGTCAACGCGGTCGATGGTGCGGTGGTGGCGGCGCTCGTCGCCGAGGGCGACGGCCCACGCGCAACGGCACGCGCGACCTTGATCGACGTGATAGACGTGTTGGCACCAATCGACGAACGAGTGGCACAGGTGTAGGTGTCACCAGGAGGGCACCGATGAGCGCTTGCGCGAAGAGCAGACGACGGTGAGTACGCCGACCGACAAGCAACCTGAGCTACGGCGGGTGATGGGCCCGGGTTTGTTGCTGCTGTTCATCGTCGGCGACATCCTCGGTACCGGTGTCTACGCGCTGACCGGTCAGGTCGCCGGGGAAGTGGGTGGGGCGGCATGGCTGCCGTTCCTGCTCGCGTTCGCCATCGCCACCATCACCGCGTTCTCCTATCTGGAACTCGTCACCAAGTACCCGCAAGCCGCGGGCGCGGCGCTCTACGTGCACAAGGCATTCGGGATCCAATTCTTCACGTTCCTGGTCGCGTTCGTGGTGATGTGTTCGGGCATCACGTCGGCCTCGACCGCATCACAGGCGTTCGCGGCCAACCTGATCAAGGGTTTCGGCCTGGATTGGGGTAAGGGGGGCGTCGCGGTCATCGCGTTGACCTTCATGGCCGTCCTCGCCGCGATCAACCTGCGCGGTGTCAGCGAGAGCGTCAAGCTCAACGTCGGCCTGACCGTCATCGAGATCAGCGGTCTGCTGCTGGTGATCTTCGTCGGGCTGTGGGCCTTCACCCAGGCCGGCGACCACGACTTCTCACGCATCGTGATGTTCGAAAGCAGCGAGGACCGAAGCACATTCGTCGCGATCACCGCGGCGACATCGCTGGCCTTCTTCGCCATGGTCGGTTTCGAGGACTCGGTCAACATGGCCGAGGAGACCAAGGACCCCGTCCGGATCTTCCCGAAGGTGTTGTTGACCGGCCTGAGCATCGCCGGCGTCGTCTACATCCTGGTGTCGATCATCGCCGTGGCACTGGTGCCGATCGGCGAATTGCGGGAGAGCAGCACTCCACTGGTGAGCGTGGTCGAGGCCGCCGCGCCCGGACTTCCGATCGACGAGTTGTTCCCGTTCATCACGATGTTCGCGGTCTCCAACACCGCGCTGATCAACATGCTGATGGCCAGCCGGTTGATCTACGGCATGGCACGCCAGCACGTTCTGCCGCCGGTGCTGGGTTCGGTGCACCGAACTCGCCACACCCCGTGGGTGGCAATCATTTTCACGACCATCATCGCGTTCGGGCTGATCTTCTATGTCTCGGCGTTCGCGAGCAGCAAGGCGCTCTCGGTGCTCGGCGGCACCACCTCGCTGCTGTTGTTGGCGGTCTTCGCGACGGTCAACGTCGCGGTGTTGGTCCTACGTCGCGATGCCGTCAAGGACGACCGGCACTTCCGAACACCCACGGTACTGCCCGTCATCGGGTTCATCACCTCGCTGTACCTGGTGACACCGCTGTCGGGCCGTCCGGGCACGCAGTACCTGCTGGGCGGGATCCTGGTGCTGATCGGAATCGTGCTCTTCCTCGTCACCATGGCGATCAACCGGCGGCTCGGCATCAAGGTCGCCGGCATCACCGATCCGACTCAACTGGCGCAGACGCCGGACTGACCGCCCGGCCGCCTGCCACGGGCTCGAGGAGTCGGTGTCAGCCCGGGCGGTAGCGCCGGCGTGACGATGTAGCCGGCCTCGCCGTCGCCGTAGATCGTGACGTCGTGGCGTCGCCGCTCGAAAAACAGCGCGACGTACGCACAGAGCACCGCGTCGACGGGATCCTCGCAAGCGTTCAGCTGGAAGGCGCGATCGCTGGCCTCGATCCTCCGGCGAATTTCGAGCCAGGCGGGACTGCTGCGCACCCGAAGCCGCGGCGTCGCGTCGTTCAACCCCTCGATCAGCGCCACCATGCGCAACAGCTCGTCCTTGCGTTTGGCGACATCCTTGACGCGCCGCTTGTATTTGAGCGTCTTGCCGAGCCTGAACAGTGCGATCGTCGCCGCGTGGGGGTAGACCTCGATCGCCCGACGGTCGCTGCGCGACAGCGGGTCGGTGTCCAGGCCGAGCCGTTGGCAGAGGACCTCGGCGCGGGGAGGATCGAACAGTGGATTGCCCGTGTTCGCGGGCTGCGCAGTGGCCTCGAACGGCGCGAAGTCCCGGTTGTAGAGCGTCTCGCCGAGCCGGTACCCGCTGGGGTTGGTGACGATGAGCGGCGCGTCCACGCCCACCACGCAGGGGCCCTCGACATACGGCGCGAGGGCCGCCGCGATCTCGTCGTCGCTGACCGCCGCACCCACGTGCACAAGCCGTCCGTCGTCGTCGAGGACGGCCACCCCGGATTGGTTTCGCCCCGCCCACGCGAGATCGAGCCCAACGAAGTACATGGGACCAGCCTGCACGAGCCGGGTCGTAAGCTCAGTGGTTGTGACGATCCCCAACGTGCTGGCCAATCGGTACGCCAGCGAGGACATGGTGGCGATCTGGTCACCGGAAGCCAAGGTCGTCGCGGAGCGCCGGCTGTGGCTGGCGGTGCTTCGCGCGCAGGCGGAGCTGGGCGTGGATGTGCCCGCCGGCGTGCTCGACGACTACGAGCGGGTGCTCGAACAGGTCGACCTCACCTCGATCGCCGCCCGCGAACGCGTGCTGCGCCACGACGTCAAGGCGCGCATCGAGGAGTTCAACGCGCTGGCGGGCCACGAACACGTGCACAAGGGCATGACGAGTCGCGACCTGACCGAGAACGTCGAGCAGCTCCAGATCCGGCGTTCCCTCGAACTGGTGCACTCCCACGGTGTGGCCGTGGTGGCCCGGTTGGCCGAGCGCGCCGTGTTGTACCGCGATCTGGTGATGGCCGGCCGCAGCCACAACGTCGCGGCACAGGCCACCACATTGGGCAAGCGGTTCGCCTCGGCGGCCGAGGAGCTGCTGATCGCGTTGCAGCGCCTGCGCTCGTTGACCGACCGCTACCCGTTGCGCGGGGTCAAGGGCCCGATGGGCACCGCCCAGGACATGCTCGACCTGTTCGACGGCGACGCCTCGCGGCTTGCCGAACTCGAGCGGAGGGTCGCCGAATTCCTCGGATTCACAGAGATTTTCACCAGTGTCGGGCAGGTGTACCCGCGCTCGCTGGACCACGACGTCGTCTCCGCGCTCGTGCAGGTGGGCGCCGGCCCGTCGTCGATGGCCCACACCATCCGGCTGATGGCCGGCCACGAACTGGTCACCGAGGGCTTCGCACCCGGGCAGGTGGGATCGTCGGCGATGCCGCACAAGATGAACACGCGTTCCTGTGAACGGGTCAACGGGTTGCAGGTGGTGCTGCGCGGTTACGGCTCCATGGCGGCCGAACTCGCAGGCGCGCAATGGAATGAGGGCGACGTGTTCTGCTCGGTGGTGCGTCGCGTGGCGCTGCCGGATGCGTTCTTCGCCGTCGACGGTCAGATCGAGACGTTCCTGACCGTGCTCGACGAGTTCGGCGCCTACCCCGCGGTGATCCAGCGTGAACTGGACCGCTACCTGCCGTTCCTGGCGACGACGCGGATCCTCATCGCCGCCGTCCGGGCCGGGGTGGGCCGCGAAACCGCACACGAGGTGATCAAGGAGCACGCCGTGGCGGTGGCGTTGGCCATGCGGGAGAAGGGCCAGGAACCCGATCTGCTGGACCGGTTGGCGGCCGACTCGCGGCTGCCGCTGGACCGTCCGGCGCTGGATGCTGCGCTGGCCGACAAGCAGGCGTTCACCGGTGCGGCGGGCGATCAGGTGGACCGCGTCGTCGCGGCGGTCGACGAGTTGGTGAGCCGTTATCCCGAAGCGGCCAAATACACTTCGGGTGCCATCTTGTGACACTGGCCGGGATCGACTTCACCGATCTGGACAACTTCGCGAACGGATTTCCGCACGAACTGTTCGCGTTGCATCGGCGCGAGGCTCCGGTGTACTGGCACGAGCCGACCGAGCACACGCCAGACGGGGAGGGGTTCTGGTCCGTGGCCACGTACGCCGAAACGCTTACGGTGTTTCGCGATCCGGAGACCTTTTCGTCGGTGACCGGCGGCTCCCGGCCGTATGGCGGGACGCTGCTGCAGGACTTGGCGATCGCCGGTCAGGTGCTCAACATGATGGACGACCCGCGGCATTCCCAGATTCGCAGGCTGGTCAGCTCGGGCCTGACACCGCGGATGATCCGACGCGTGGAGGACGATCTGCGGGTGCGTGCCCGGCGGCTGTTGGATGCGGTTGAACCCGGGGTGCCGTTCGACTTCCTGGTCGACGTGGCGGCCGAGCTGCCGATGCAGATGATCTGCATCCTGTTGGGAGTGCCGGAGTCCGAACGGCATTGGTTGTTCCAGGCGATCGAGCCGCAGTTCGACTTCGGCGGTTCTCGGAAGGCCGCGGTGGGCCAGTTGACCGCCGAAGAGGCCGGCTCGCGGATGTACACCTACGGGCAGGAGTTGATAGCCGCCAAACGTGCCTCGCCGACCGACGACATGTTGTCGGTAGTCGCGAACGCATCGGTGGACGACGGTGAGCTCGCTCCGGCCCTCCTTTCGGAAATAGAGCTGTACCTGTTCTTCAGCCTGCTGTTCAGCGCCGGTGCCGAGACGACGCGCAACGCGGTGGCGGGTGGCCTGCTGGCGTTGATCGAGAACCCCGACTCGCTGACCGCGCTGCGCAACGACTTGGGGCTGCTGCCGTCGGCGGTCGAGGAGATGGTGCGCTGGTCGTCGCCGTCACCGTCCAAGCGGCGCACCGCAACCCGCGACGTATCGGTGGGTGGATGCGAGATCGAGGCCGGGCAGAAGGTGCAGATCTGGGAGGGTTCGGCCAATCGCGACGCTGCGGTGTTCACCGAACCCGACGTGTTCGACATCGCCCGCAAGCCCAACCCGCACCTGGGCTTCGGCCAGGGGGTGCACTACTGCCTGGGGGCGAACCTGGCGCGGCTCGAACTGCGGGTGTTGTTCGAGGAGTTGCTGTCTAGATTCTCTCAGGCCCGTCTCGTCAAACCCGTCGAATGGACGCGAAGCAACCGGCACACCGGTATGCGGCATCTCGTGATCGAGCTGCGGTGAGCGGCGGGCGGTGAGGCCCGACGCGTTCGCGTTCGTGATGGCGACCGGGATCGTTTCCATCGCGGCGGTCGACCACGGCCTGACCTACGTCAGTGGCGCGCTGGCCGTGCTGGCCGTCCTGGGGCTGCTGGTTCTTGTTGTTGTGGCAGTGGTTTCGTGGTTTCGACGACCGCCCGATTGGTCGGATCCCGATGTGACGATCGGCTTGTTCACGTTCGTGGCGGCGTGTGCGGTGCTCGACAGCAGGTTGATGGCGAACTCGGTGGCGATGTGGGCGCTGGCCGTGCCGGCGGCGTTGGTGTGGTCGGTTTTGGTTGTCTCGACAGCACGCAACTTCGTTCGTCGGGCCTGGAAGGAACTGCAGGGGCGGGCGCGCGGGGCGTGGGAACTGTGCAGCGTCGGCACGTCCGGTTTGGCGATCGTCGCGGTCGCCCTTGCGCGCGACACGGGTTGGCATGCCCTGCTGCTGACCGGCGTCGCGATATGGATCGCCGCGATCGCGATATACGGGGTCATGACGACGTTGATCTTGGCGCGCGCATTCGCTGCGCGGCTGGATCCCGGCGGGTTCGAGCCCGACGCGTGGATATTGATGGGTGGGCTCGCGATCGCGACGTTGGCGGGGGACCACATCCATCGTGCCGGCATCGACGCCGTCCGCGACGTGACCGTCGCGACGTGGTGTCTGGCGACGGCGTGGATTCCGCCGCTGGTCTACTTCGCTGTACGGCATATCGGACGTCCGGGTGCGCGGCGGTTCGCCGGCGTGTGGTGGGCGATGGTCTTTCCGCTGGGCATGTACTCGGCGGCCAGCCATGCTATGGCGGTGGAGACCGGATGGCATGGCATACCGGCGATTTCACTGGTCTTCCTCTGGATCGCATTTGCTGCGTGGATCGCTGTCGCGATCGCGGGAGTGCTGCGGGTGAGTGCTCGGACCCGCCACCTACCCTCGGGTCATGGACATCGATGACTCGAACGTGCGGGTTTCCGACGTCGACCGCGATCATGTGAGGCAACTGCTCGAACGGGCGGTCGGCCAAGGCATGCTCACTCTCGACGAGTTCAGCGAGCGGATCGACACCGTGCTCGCCGCGCGGACCCGCGGCGAGCTGCGCCGGGTGATCGCCGACCTGCCCTCGCCGGATGCACTGCAGCCCGTCGCGGCCGGAGGGGAAGAGCGGCTGCGGGGCCGGATGTCGTCGATCTCGCGACGGGGACCGTGGACGGTGCCTGCGCGTATCGACCTCAACACGCGCCTGTGCGATACGACGCTCGACTTCACCGCCGCGACCCTGCAGAGCCCTACCGTCGTCCTGGATATCGACGATTACTTCAGCTCAACAGAACTGATTCTGCCCGACGGTGCCACCGCCGACCTCAACGGCGTCGAAACCTTCGCGGGCAGCACCACTCTGAAGGTGCCGTACGGTCCGCCCTCGCAACGGCTGCATCTCGTGGCGCGCGGACGGGTGCGATTCGGGTCAGTGACCGCGCGCTATCCGTTCGGTCACGCCTTGCGGCGCATGCTGGGCTGACGGCTGCTGCCGGGTTGCGGCGGCTACTTCGGCGATCACCCGCTCCGGATACGCCGTCAGGTCAAGCCAGGTGAAACGCAACACTTTCCAGCCCAACAGGGCGATCACGTTCTGCCGGTTGCGGTCGATCTGGAAGACCTCGCTGTCGGTGTGGAACGCCCAACCGTCGACCTCGATCGCCACTTTCTCGACCACGAACGCGACGTCGATCCTGTAGCCGCCGAGGGGATAGTTCGTCCGCCATCCGGAGAATCCGGCGTCGCGCAGAAGTTTCACGAGGAGTCGTTCGGCTTCGGAACGCGCACCGTCCTCGGCCGCGCGGAGTAGTCGCCGTGCGGCGGGTGAACCGTGTCTGCCCTTGTTGCGTAGATGCGCCCGCCAGAGTTGGGCGAGTTCGACATGACGCTGCAGGGCGGTGTCCATCAGCTTCGGCCCGCCGCCGCGTCGGACCGCGGCTTCGATCACCGTCAGCGGCAGCGCGGTGAGCCGCAGACCGGCCCGCTCGACGACGTCGCGGGGCGACAGGTCGCGTCGCCGCAACCGCGAGCCGGGGCGGCGTCGGCCGTTGCTCGACTTGGGCACGGTCACGTCGACGACCTCCGGCGCATATTTCGACGCTCCGTGCCACCACGCCGCGGCGAGACCGCTGGCACACGCGCGGTCGCCGTAGCCCCATACCGCGGCTCGGATTCGGGCGGCATCGCTGAATGGTCGGTCGTCGGCGAAATAGACGCCGGGACCGCAGCGACGCCATCGCCCCGCCTGTGCGCGTCTGCGGACAGACTGGTCGCTCAAGCCGATTTCGCGGGCCTGCGCGAGAGTGATGACGCCATCGTGAGCGCGCAATAAATCGTCGAGCACTGCAATAGGACGCCGGCGAGGGCCCGATCGGCTCCCCGCCGCGCGATCTGTGAGTGAAAACGTTCGGTGGGCGATCGAAATCACTCACAAATCGCGGCCCCTAGAGGTGGCGGGCGACGCCTGACGAGCGTAATTCCAGCGCCGCGAGGCCGCGGATCGCGTCGGCGTCGTGCATGCGCCACGCCTCGACGGGGTCGGCGTGCACGGCGACCAGCTTGGCCAGCGGCCGGTTGGCCAGCGCTCGCAGCGCCAACAGCTGCTCGCCCGCAGGGGTGCGGGCCAGCGTGATCGCGGTCCACTTGCGACGGAAGAAGCGCAGCCGAAGGTACAGCCACGGCATCGCGACGAACAGGATCGGCGGCGCGGCCACCGCCAATGCCAGCACCCACGCCAGCCACGACGCCGTGGTGTCGAGGCTGTGACCGGCACCGGCGATGTCGAGTGCGGCCTCGCTGGCCGCCCGTAACGGCTTGCTGAGCGCATCGCCGACGAGTGGGAAGTCGTCGGTGCGCTCGCCCGCTGTATCGAGGTTGTCGGCGACACCGTTGGCACCGGTCTCGACCTGGCGGCCCACCGCCGCGATCGTGGAGACCGCCGAGTGCACAGCCATGCCGACCAGCACCCACACCGTGGTCCAGGCAACCACGACGAAATCGCTGACGAGCTGCGCCAGGACCCGCGAGGGTGTCGTGGCATAGGGGATAAACCGCGAAGTCATGGCTGTAGATGCTGCCCGATAGGCTGGCCCGATGCGCCCCGCTCTGTCCGACTACGAACATCTGGCCAGCGGCAAGGTTCGCGAACTGTATCGCGTGGACGACGAGACGCTGCTCTTCGTGGCCAGCGACCGCATCTCCGCCTACGACTACATCCTCGACTCGCTGATCCCCGACAAGGGCCGCATTCTGACGGCGATGAGCGTGTTCTTCTTCGACCTGTTGAGCCGGACGGCGGGCACGCCCAATCACCTCGCCGGCCCACCCGACGACGAGCGAATCCCCGCCGACGTGCTCGGGCGCGCGCTGGTCGTGCAGGAACTCCAGATGTTGCCGGTGGAGGCGGTGGCCCGCGGATACCTCACCGGTTCGGGGCTCATCGACTATCAGAAGACGGGCGCGGTCTGCGGAATTCCGCTTCCCGGCGGGCTGGTCGAGGCCAGCAAGTTCGACGAGCCGCTGTTCACCCCGGCGACCAAAGCCGAACTGGGACAACACGATGAGAACATCTCGTTCGACGACGTGGTCGAGCTGATCGGCGAGCAGCGGGCCGAACAACTGCGCGATCGGACGTTGGAGACCTACCGTCGCGGCGCCGAACATGCCTTGACCACGGGGATCATCGTCGCCGACACCAAGTTCGAGTTCGGTGTGGACACCGACGGCGAACTGAGGCTGGCCGACGAGGTGTTCACCCCCGACTCGAGCAGGTACTGGCGCGCCGACGACTGGAAAGAAGGCGTGGTGCAGAACAGCTTCGACAAGCAGTTCGTCCGCAACTGGCTCACCTCCGCGGAGTCCGGGTGGGACCGCGGCGGTGACACGCCTCCGCCGCCGCTGCCGCCGGATGTCGTCGAATCGACCCGCGCCCGCTACATCGAGGCCTACGAGCGCATTTCGGGCCGCAAGTTCGACGACTGGATCGGCGCATGAGACCGCCGGAGGCCAAGCGCGTCGACACCCGGCGGGAGCATCACGGCGACGTCTTCGACGATCCCTACGAGTGGCTGCGCGACAAGACCAACCCAGACGTGATCGCACATCTGGAGGCGGAGAACGCCTACACCGAGCATGTCACCGAGCATCTTGCGCCCCTGCGGCAGGCCATCTTCGACGAGATCAAGGCACGCACCAAGGAAACCGATCTCTCGGTGCCGACCAGGCGCGACGCCTGGTGGTACTACGGCCGCAGTTTCGAGGGCAAGCAGTACAGCGTGCACTGCCGTTGCCCCGTAACCGATCCCGACGACTGGACGCCCCCGCTGCTCGACGAGAACACCGAGATCCCCGGTGAGCAGGTTCTGCTCGACGAGAACCTCGAGGCGCAAGGTCACGAGTTCTTCTCGCTGGGCGCCGCCTCGGTCAGCCTGGACGGCAACATCCTCGCCTACTCGGTCGACCTCAAAGGCGACGAGCGGTACACGCTGCGATTCAAGGATTTACGCACCGGTGAACTGTACGAGGACACCATCACCGGTATCGGCCCCGGCGCGACGTGGGCGGCCGACAATCGCACCCTCTACTACTCGACCCTCGATGAGGCGTGGCGTCCGGACACCATCTGGCGGCACCGCCTCGGCGCGGGGCTACCCGCGCAGAAGGTCTACCACGAACCCGACGAACGGTACTGGCTCGGCGTCGGTCGCACCCGCAGCGACAAGTACGTGATCATCGCCGCGGGCAGCGCCGTCACCTCCGAGGTGCGCTACGCCGACGCGACCGACCCGGAGGCCGAATTCACGATCGTGTGGCCGCGCCGCGATCTCGTCGAGTACTCCGTCGAACACGCCGTCGTGGGCGGTGAGGACCGGTTTCTCATCCTGCACAACGACGGAGCGGAGAACTTCACCCTGGTCGAGGCGCCCGTCGGCGACCCCACCGCGGTGCGCACCCTGATCGAACACCGCGACGACGTCCGCCTCGATTCCGTGGACGCGTTCGACGGCCATCTCGTCGTCAGCTATCGCAGTGAGGCGCTGCCGAAGATCCAGCTCTGGCCCCTTCACCCGAGCGGTGAGTACGGCCGTCCCGAGGACTTCACCTTCGAGTCCGAGCTGACGTCGGCGGGACTGAGCGCCAACCCCAACTGGAGCGCACCCAAACTGCGCATCGGCGCCACCTCCTACACCACACCGGTGCGCATCTACGACGTCGACCTGGCCACCGGCGAACGGACGCTGCTGCGCGAACAGCCCGTGCTCGGCGACTACCGGCCCGAAGACTATGTCGAGCGGCGTGATTGGGCGATCGCGCAGGACGGTGCGCGGATACCGATCTCGATCGTGCACAAGATCGGACTGCAGTATCCGGCGCCCACGCTGCTGTACGGCTACGGCGCTTACGAGGCCTGCGAAGATCCGCGGTTCTCCATCGCGCGGCTGTCACTGCTCGATCGCGGGATGGTCTTCGCGGTGGCGCATGTGCGGGGCGGTGGGGAGCTCGGCCGGCCGTGGTACGAACACGGCAAGATGCTCGAGAAGAAGAACAGCTTCACCGATTTCGTCGACGTCGCAGCGCATCTCGTGCAAACCGATGTGACCCGGCCGGAAAATCTGGTGGCGTACGGGGGTAGTGCCGGTGGTCTGCTCGTCGGTGCCGTCGCCAACATGGCTCCGGACTTGTTCGCGGGCATCCTCGCGGTGGTGCCGTTCGTCGACCCGCTCACCACGATCCTCGACCCGTCGCTGCCGTTGACGGTCACCGAGTGGGATGAGTGGGGAAACCCGTTGGAGAGCAAGGACGTTTACGAGTACATGAAGTCGTATTCGCCCTATGAGAACGTCGCGGCGAGGAACTACCCGCGCATACTCGCCATGACGTCGCTCAACGACACCCGGGTGTATTACGTCGAGCCGGCGAAATGGGTTGCCGCACTGCGCCACGCCAAGACCGACGGTCATCCGGTGCTGCTGAAGACGGAGATGAATGCCGGCCACGGCGGTATCAGCGGTCGATACGAACGCTGGAAGGAAACCGCTTTCCAGTACGCCTGGTTACTCGACGCTGCCCGGGCCGATCACGAGCGCCGCCCGTGAAAGCAAGTATCTAGGCACTGTCAAGATTTCGATTATGATGGCCGCATGGGCAAGGCGTCCTACCACCACGGCGATCTGAAGGCCGTCATCCTCGCGGAGGCCGCGAGGCTGGTGGCCGAGCGCGGTGCCGACGGGATCTCGCTGCGAGAACTCGCGCGGGTCGCCGGGGTGTCGCACGCCGCGCCCGCACACCACTTCACCGATCGGCGCGGTCTGTTCACCGCGCTGGCCACGCAGGGGTGGCGCAAACTTGCCGCGGCGCTCGCCGAGGCGAAGCCCGAATTCATCGATGCCGCACTGGCGTACGTGCGCTTCGCGCTCGACCATCCGGGGCACTACGCGGTGATGTTCGACCGCTCGCTCGTCGATCCGGACGACGCGGAGCTGAAGGCGGCTCGCGACGCGGCAGGCGCGGAACTGAGGCAGGGTGTCGGCACCCTCGACGATCAGCGCGCCGCGCAGGACCCTGCGGCTGCGGGGCTCGCGGCCTGGTCACTGGTGCACGGCTTTTCACTGTTGTGGCTCAACAAGGCGATCGACGCCGACGGTGATCCGATGGCGACCGTGCACCGGGTCGCGGGCATGCTGTTCGAGACCGGGTAGCGTACGGGCATGACCGAGACTCCGCTGACCGACATCGCTGTGACCACCCTCGACGGCCGCGACACCACGCTCGGCGAACTGGCCGACGGTGCCGCTCTGGTGGTCAACGTCGCCTCCAAGTGCGGCCTGACTCCGCAGTACACCGCGCTCGAACAGTTGGCCAAGGACTACCGCGACCGCGGGCTGACCGTGATCGGCGTGCCCTGCAACCAGTTCATGGGCCAGGAGCCAGGTACGGCCGAGGAGATTGCCGAGTTCTGCTCGACGACGTACGGGGTGACGTTCCCCTTGCTGGCCAAGACCGACGTCAACGGCGCCGACCGGCACCCCCTGTACGGCGAGTTGACCAAGACGCCCGACGACAGCGGTGAGGCCGGCGACATCCAGTGGAACTTCGAGAAGTTCCTGCTCGCGCCTGGCGGAACGGTCGTCAAGCGGTTCCGGCCGCGCACCGAACCCGACGCTCCCGAGGTGATCGCGGCAATCGAGGACGTGCTGCCGCGATAGCCGCAGATGGCCACCTGCCGTCAGTGTGTTGGAAACCATTGCGACACCTGACGCCGTCACACTGACGGCGTGGCTGGACAGCTGATCGTCTCCGTCTCCGGGATCACCGGGCGCACGATGCCCGACGTCGCGGACTTCTGTTCGCATCTCGACGCGCGTGGTGTGCCGGTCTCGTTTCTGGTGGCGCCCAGGATCAGAGGCGGCCGTCGGCTCGAGGAGGACGCCGCCACCGTCGAATGGCTCGCCGCCCGCAACCACGCCGGTGACACCATCGTGTTGCACGGCTTCGACGAGGCGGCCACCACGAAGCGGCGTGGAGAATTCGCGACCCTGCCCGCACACGAGGCCGGGCTGCGGTTGCTGGCCGCCGACCGCGTGATGGAACACCTGGGTCTGCGTACCCGGCTGTTCGCCGCGCCGGGATGGACCGTATCCAACGGCACCGCTGTGATGCTGCCGCGCAAGGGCTTTCGTCTTCTTGCCGGGCTCACCGACATCACTGACCTGGTCCGAGGGGCGGCTGTACGGTCGCGTGTGCTCGGTAGCGGCGAAGGTTTCCTCAGTGAACCGTGGTGGTGCCGCGCCCTGGTGCTGTTCGCCGAGCGGACGGCGCGACGAAGCGGAATCGTTCGAATCGCGGTCGCCGCCCGGCACTTGCGCAGGCCGGGCGCGCGACAGGCGATGCTCGACGCCGTCGACCTCGCGCTCATGCACCGCTGCGTGCCGGACGTCTACAAATGGCGCCCGAGCCCCGCAATGACCGCCGCCGCTTAGCACCCGACCGCTAACGTGGCGGCCATGGCAGATGCTGACGTCATCGTCGTCGGAGCCGGGCTGGCGGGTCTGGTGGCGGCCTGCGAGCTGATCGACCGCGGGCGCCGCGTTCTGATCGTCGACCAGGAGAACGCCAACAACATCGGTGGTCAGGCGTACTGGTCGTTCGGCGGGCTGTTCTTCGTCGACAGCCCCGAACAACGACGGCTGGGTATTCGCGACAGCCACGAGTTGGCGCTTCAAGACTGGCTCGGCTCGGCCGGATTCGACCGGCCCGAAGACCACTGGCCACGCCAATGGGCGCACGCCTACGTCGATTTCGCCGCCGGTGAGAAACGCGGCTGGCTGCGCGAACGCGGCCTGCAGACGTTCCCGCTCGTCGGGTGGGCCGAGCGCGGCGGATACGACGCGCGCGGACACGGCAACTCGGTGCCCCGATTCCACATCACCTGGGGCACCGGCCCCGCGATCGTCGACATCTTCGCTCGCCGGCTGACCGGGCGCGTACGGTACGCGCACCGGCACAGGGTCGACGAGCTCATCGTCGAGAACGGAGCCGTCGTCGGCGTTCGCGGAACGGTACTCGAGCCCTCGGACGCACCCCGCGGCGTGGCCACCTCACGAGAACTGGTCGGGCAGTTCGAATTCCGGGCCCAGGCGGTGATCGTCGCCAGTGGCGGCATCGGGGGCAACCATGACCTGGTGCGCCAGAACTGGCCCAAACGGATGGGCCGCGTCCCCGAGCAACTGCTGTCCGGTGTGCCCGCACACGTCGACGGGCGCATGATCGGCATCACCGAGGCGGCCGGGGCGCGGGTGATCAACAGCGACCGCATGTGGCACTACACCGAGGGCATCACCAACTACGACCCGATCTGGCCGCTGCACGGCATTCGCATCCTGCCCGGGCCCTCGTCACTGTGGTTGGACGCCAACGGCAACCGCCTGCCGTCGCCGCTGTACCCGGGCTTCGACACGCTCGGCACGCTCGAGCACATCGCGAAGACCGGACAGGACTACACCTGGTTCGTCCTCAACGCCCGCATCATCGCCAAGGAGTTCGCGCTGTCGGGGCAGGAACAGAACCCGGACCTCACCGGACGCAGCATTCGCGACGTGTTGGCGCGGGTCCGTGCCGGGGCGCCGGCGCCGGTGCAGGCGTTCGTCGACCGCGGTGTCGACTTCGTCAGCGCCGACTCGCTGCGCGAACTGGTCTCGGTGATGAACGACGTCCCCGATGTGCTGCCGCTGGACTACGCCACAGTCGAGGCCGAGGTCACCGCCCGTGACCGGGAGGTGGCCAACAAGTTCACCAAGGACACCCAGATCGCCTCGATCCGGGTGGCGCGCAACTATCTCGGCGACCGCGTCAGCCGCGTCGTGGCACCGCACCGGCTGACCGATCCCAAGGCGGGGCCGCTGATCGCGGTGAAGTTGCACATCTTGACGCGAAAGTCGTTGGGCGGCCTGGAAACCGACCTCGACGCACGTGTGCTCAGGCCCGACGGCAACGCGTTCGACGGGCTGTTCGCCGCCGGGGAAGCGGCGGGCTTCGGCGGCGGCGGTGTGCACGGCTACCGGTCGCTGGAGGGCACCTTCCTCGGCGGCTGTGTGTTCTCCGGGCGTGCGGCGGGGCGCGCGGCCGCACGCGATTTGGCCTGACTCAGAATTGCGTGCCGTCTTCGGGTTCGAGCACCTGGAAATCGGTGTCGGTCATCTCGGTGAGCCGGCCGTAGAAGATCCCGCGGGCGCTCGGATCGATGATGCCCTGGTGGATGGGCACCGCATGCGTCGGCGCCACCGCGCGCAGGTAGTCGACCGCCTCGGAGATCTTCATCCACGGCGCGGCCGCGGGGGTGGCGAGGACGTCGACGGGTTCGCCCGGTGCGTACAGGGCGTCGCCGGGGTGCATCAGGCGGGCGCGATGGGTGCCGTCGTCGACGAGGTAGGAGATGTTGTCGATGACCGGGATCTCGGGGTGGATCACCGCGTGCTTGCCGCCGACGCCGCGCACGGTCAGGTGATCGATGGTCAGGACGTCGCCGACGTTGACCGCGCGCCACGGGTCGCCGAGTTGCGCGGCGGTCTGCGGATCGGCGTACAAGGCGGCCTGCGGATTGGCGTCGAGCAGGGCGGGCAACCGCTCGGTGTCGGCGTGGTCGGGGTGCTGATGGGTGATCAGGATCGCCGACAGGCCGGTGATGCCCTCGAATCCGTGCGAGAAGACGCCCGGATCGAACAGGATCGTCGCTTCGTCACCGGATTGGCTTGTGAAATTGGCCAGTAAGCATGAATGTCCGAAATGGGTCAATTGCATGGCTATATTGTGGCGGCGCCGGCCGTGTTCAGGGGGTAGTTGAGTCGTGCGTTTGCTGCTTGCGGTGGCCCTCGCCACGTTCGGCGTGGCGTTGACCGTCGGCCCGGTGCCCGGCCCCGCAGCGCGGGCGGTCCCGGGTGTGTGCCCGCCGATCTGCGATGCGATCCCTGACGCGGCGTGGCCGTCCTCGAGTGCGCTACCGCTGTCCTCGGTGTACCGGTGGCCGGGGCTGGCCGGGCTGGCGGTCACCGCGCCCGCGCCGCGGTTCCTGTTCGAGGAACTCTGCGCCAGCCCGCCGCTGCCTGGCGACCCGCGCGACTACGTCGTGGCGGCAAAGGCGCAGGTCACCCATCCGGCCGGTCAGTGGCAGTTGCGGGCGCAGGTGCTGCATTGGCGCGGAGACGTCGCGCACAACGGACCCCTCACCCGTGCGGTGCTCGACTCGGCGCAGTTGCGGCTGCGGACCTGCCAGCTGACGGCGCCTCTGGTGTCGCCGTCGATCACCACGGCCGATCCCGAACGGCTGGCCGCGGTGATCAGTGTGGCCGGGCAGAAGGTGGTGCGCCAGTACCTGCTGGCCCACCCCACCAGCGGCAGCCTCGTCGAACTCGCGCTGTGGTCGACGCTGCCGCTGCAGGTGCCATGGCCGGCGGTGCCCGATGCGCAGGTTCTCGACGCGCTGGCCGCCCCGCTGTGCGAGGCGTATCTCGGTTCGTGCCGGTGAGTCGCGCGCAACGGAACCGCCGGTACAGTTGACGCGTGGCAAGGGTGGTGGTGCACGTGATGCCCAAGGCCGAGATCCTCGACCCGCAGGGGCAGGCGATCGTCGGCGCATTGGGCCGTCTGGGCTTCAATGGTGTCTCAGATGTCAGGCAGGGCAAGCGTTTTGAGCTCGAGGTCGATGACAGCATCGACGACGACACCCTTGCCGAGATCGCGGAATCGCTGTTGGCGAACACCGTGATCGAGGATTGGTCGGTGAGTAGGGAGCAACCATGACGGCACGTGTGGGCGTCATCACATTCCCGGGCACCCTTGACGACGTCGACGCCGCGCGCGCGGTGCGGTTGGCAGGTGCCGAGCCCGTTTCGCTGTGGCATGCGGACGCCGACCTGAAGAGCGTCGACGCCGTGGTGGTGCCCGGCGGGTTCTCCTACGGGGACTATCTGCGCGCCGGAGCGATCGCGAAGTTCGCACCCGTGATGGGCGAGGTCATCAGGGCCGCCGAGGGCGGTATGCCGGTTTTGGGGATTTGCAACGGTTTTCAGGTGCTGTGCGAGTCCGGCCTGCTGCCGGGCGCCTTGACCCGCAACATCGGGCTGCACTTCGTCTGCCGCGACATCTGGCTGCAGGTGGCGTCGAACTCCTCGGCCTGGACGTCGCGATATGAGACCGGCGCCGACGTGCTGATCCCGCTGAAGTCCGGCGAGGGCCGGTACGTGGCCAGCGACAAGGTGCTCGACGAGCTCGAGGGCGAAGGGCGCGTGGTGTTCCGGTACCGCGACAACCCCAACGGCTCACAGCGCAACATCGCAGGCATCAGCTCGGCCAACGGACGCGTCGTCGGTCTGATGCCACATCCCGAACACGCCACCGAGGCGCTGACCGGACCGTCCGACGACGGGCTGGGCCTGTTCTACAGCGCACTCGACGGCGTCCTCAGCGCCTAGGGCCGCGGAGGTCAAGGGGTCAGGGCCACCGAGGCTTCGGCGGTGTAGCACAGGAACGTCAGCGTCTCCTCCAGATACAACTGCACGGTGGCTGCGTCGTGCGACAGGTATCCGATCGACACATCGGTGCCCAGCTGTAGGTCGAAATCGCCTCCGCGCGTTGACAACACGAATGCACCGTCGATGGCCGGCGCCCAGATGATGTCGCCGTCGACGAGCCGGTTGAGGTGCTCGCGGATCGGATAGCCGTGTTGGGTGGTTTCACTGACCTTGGTGTACACCTCCGCCGACAGCAGAACCGAATACGGGCCGTCGACGCCGGAGAGCCGCAACTCGGAGAGCGCCTGGGAGATGACGTCGGGGATGTCGCGTTCGTCGTCGGGCAGCGCGAGCGCGGTGTTCGAACTGCACGCCCGGATGCCTTCGATCGACGCCGCCGCATAACCCTCGAAGATCGCCCGGTCCTCGGCGAACGCCAACTTCATGGCGGCGTCCTTGACCGGATCCCAGTCCGAGTCCTGCGAACCGCGCTCGACATCGTCGATCGCGGTGCGCGACACCGTGAACGGCACGCGAAGCCGCACCAGCGGTTTGGCCTCCCGCAGGTGCGCGACCACGCCGTCGCCCGGAGGTGTCACGTCGCGCAGGTGGCCCGTGCTGATCGCGGCGGCGACCGGGCCGCCCGGCTCGCTGACGTCCACCACGCGACGACCGGCGATGTGACGCTTGAAGGTTCGTGACGCCTCGAGCTCGATCTCCGCCCAGGCGGCTGCGGTGATCGGTGCGAGATCGCGATACAGATTGTTCATCAGCGGGTTCCTTTCAGGCTGCCGATGGCCAGCGAGCCCCCGTATTCGGCGGGGGTGACCGAACCGGGCAGAGGGGGAGGATCGTCGAGGAAGTCGAGCGTCGGGGTGAAGAACAGGCCGCCCGTCAACGCGGTCGAGAAGTCCAGGATGCGATCGGTGTTCCCGGGCGGGTCGCCGAGGAACATGTTGTCGAGCATCCGCTCGGTGACGGCCGGCGTCCGCGAATACCCGATGTAGTAGGTGCCGAACTCGCCCTTGCCGATCTCGCCGAACGGCATGTTGTGCCGAACGATTTTCAGTTCGTTGCCGTCGCCGTCGGTGATCACGTTGAGCGCGACATGGGAATCGGCCGGTTTGACGTCGTCGTCGAGTTCGATGTCGTCGAGTTTGGTGCGGCCGATCACCCGCTCCTGTTCCTCCACCGACAGGGAGTTCCACGCGGTCATGTCGTGCACGTACTTCTGCACGTGGACATAACAGCCGCCGGCGAAATCGGGGTCCTCGTTACCGATCTGGGTGGCCGACCGCGCGAGCGCACCGTCGGGGTTCTCGGTGCCGTCGACGAAGCCCATCAGGTCGCGGTTGTCGAAGAACTTGAAGCCGTGCGTCTCGTCGACGATGGTGATCGCGCCGGCCATGGCGTCGACCAGCTTGGTGGCCAACTCGAAACAGACGTCCATCGACTCTGCCCGGATATGGAACAGCACGTCACCGTCGGTGGCCGGGGCGTGGTGGCGGTCGCCGCGAATCTCGGCGAAAGGGTGCAGTTCGGCCGGTCGGGGGCCGGTGAACAGCCGGTCCCAGGCGTTGGACCCGATCGACGTGATCGCCGACAGCCGCTTGGCCGGATCGCGGAAACCGATGGCCCGCACCAGCCCCGAGATATCGGGCAGCGCGTCGTGGACGGTCACCTCCCCACCGTCGACGATGGTCGCCACCAGGAAGACGGCCGCAGGCGTCAACGGTTCGAGCACCGGTTGCGGTTGGATCTCGGGCACAACTGGACCCTAGCGTCAATGATCTTGATTCACCGGTAAAGATGAAGGAATGGCAGCTAGCCCCCAGAGACTGTGCGAGTTCATCGACGCGTCGCCGTCGCCGTACCACGTCTGCGAGACGGCTGCGGCGCGCCTGCGCGAGGCCGGCTTTCGCGAATTGTCCGAAGCCGACGCCTGGCCCACCCACGGGAACTTCTTCGTCCTGCGCGCCGGTTCGCTGATCGCCTGGCGCACCGACGGGGGTAGCCGTAACTCCTCGTTCCGTATCGTCGGCGCCCACACCGACAGCCCCAACCTTCGGGTCAAACAGCACCCTGACCGGTTCGTCTCGGGTTGGCGAGTGGTTGCGCTGGCGCCTTACGGCGGCGCGTGGCTGAACTCGTGGCTCGACCGCGATCTCGGGATCAGCGGCCGGTTGTCGGTGCGCACCGGCAGCGGGTTGGTGCACCGCTTGGTGCGGATCGACGAGCCGATCCTGCGGGTGCCTCAGCTGGCCATCCACCTCGCCGAGGACCGCAAGGCCGTCGAGCTGAACCCGCAGCGCCACGTCAACGCGGTGTGGGGCGTCGGGAGCGGGCCCCGGTCGTTCCTGGACTACGTGGCCGAGCAGGCCGAGGTGGCGGCCGACGACGTGCTGGGCGCCGACCTGATGACCCATGACCTGACACCGTCGCGCCTGGTCGGTGCGGACCGCGATCTGGTGAGCGCCCCGCGGCTGGACAACCAGGCGACCTGCTATGCCGGGCTGGAGGCGTTCCTGGCGGCCGAGCCGAGCGGATATTCGCCGGTGCTGGTGCTGTTCGACCACGAGGAGGTCGGATCGCAGTCCGACCACGGCGCCCAGTCCGACCTCCTGCTGACCGTGCTCGAGCGCATCACGCTCAGTGCGGGCGGCGGGCGCGAGGATTTCCTGCGGCGCCTCCCCGGCTCGATGGTGGCGTCCGGCGACATGGCGCACGCCACCCACCCGAACTACCCCGAGCGCCACGAGCCGGGACACCTCATCGAGGTCAACGCCGGACCGGTGCTCAAGGTGCAGCCCAACCTGCGCTACGCCACCGACGGACGCACCGCCGCCGCGTTCGCGCTGGCATGCGCGCAGGCCGGGGTGCCGCTACAGCGCTACGAACACCGGGCCGACCTGCCGTGCGGGTCGACGGTCGGGCCGATGACCGCGGCGCGCACCGGCATCCCGACCGTCGACGTCGGCGCCGCCCAGCTGGCCATGCATTCCGCACGAGAGGTGATGGGCGCAGACGACGTCACCGCCTACGCCGCGGCGTTGACGGCATTTCTGTCACCGCGGTGATCTAAGGTCGGCGCCATGGCCCTCGCCGTGTTCAACGTCACCTTCGACAGCACCGATCCCGACCGGCTCGCCGAGTGGTGGGCCCGCGCCCTGGGTGGCCAGGTAAACCCAATGGCGCCAGGCTTTTTCGTGACGGTCTCGCCTCCCGACGGCGCCACCGGCCTCGGCTTCCAGAAGGTCGACGATCCCACACCGGGTAAGAATCGACTCCACCTGGATCTGGGCGCCGACGACGTCGAGTCGGAGGTCAGGCGGCTGGTCGAACTCGGCGCCACCGAGAAAGGGCGGCACAGCATGGGCGATTTCGGATGGGTGGTGCTGGCCGATCCGGACGGGAACGAGTTCTGCATCGGTTCGTCCGACCACCCGTAGAACGGGTGTGAAACCGAGCGCACCCCCTTACCGTCGATCCTGTGACTCGACCGGTCCGTGCGGTGACGGCGGCCCTGGCCGCCGCGCTGCTGATCAGCGCCTGCGCAGCCGAAGCCCCCGCGCCCCCGGTCGAGACAGCGGTCGAATCCGACGATCGCCCCGTCCGCAGCCAGAACTTGCTGGTCGACGTCGTCGCATCCGGCTCTCCGGGGTGCTCGGCGGCGGTGGGCGTCGACGGCGCCGTGGTCTGGGTCGGAGCCCGCGGCCTCGCTGACGTCGCCACCGGTGCCCAGATCAGCACCGACACCGCGTTCGACATCGCCTCGGTGTCCAAACAGTTCACGGCGACCGCGATCCTGCTGCTGGCCGGCCGACAGCAGCTCGCGCTCGACGACACCTTGACGATGCACGTTGCCGGGCTTCCGCCGTGGGCCGGCACGGTCACCGTCGGGCAGCTGATGCATCAGACCAGCGGGATTCCCGACTACATGGGGCTACTCGAAGACGCCGGCTTCGCGTTGACCGACCGCACCACCAACGCCGACGCCCTGAGGGTATTGGGGTCCGTGACCGAACTCGACTTCGAGCCAGGCACGGCGTTCGAGTACTCGAACTCGAACTACGTGCTGCTGGCCGAGATCGTCGAACGGGCCGCACGACAACCGCTCTCGGCGTTCCTGGCCGAGCGGATCTTCTGGCCGCTCGAGCTGGCCATGGTCCTTGACCCCGCCGGCCCGGTCCCCGGCGCCGCGGTGCCCTACACGGAGGCCGACGGTGAATACACCCCGGCGCGGACCGCATGGCAGCAGGTCGGTGATGGTTCGATCCAGACCGCGCCGAGCCAACTGGTGCGCTGGGCGGACAACTACCGCACCGGCGAAGTCGGCGGCCGCAAACTGCTCGACGCCCAGCTGGCCGGGGCGGTCGAGACGGGAGAGGGTGACCGGTACGGCGCCGGCATATACGAATACGCCGATGGCGCGCTGGGCCATGACGGGTCCTGGGGCGGCTTCCTCACCGACTTCCGGATCGATCGAGACCGGCACACGTCGGTGGCCGTGAGCTGCAACGCCGACACGCAGGACCCGAGTGCCCTGGCCGACGCGCTCGCGCGAATCTGGGGCTAGGCGCGTGTCGGGTGCCCGAGACGGCGGACAACCTAGAATGGCCTCGTGACGTCGGAGCTAACCCACGCCTTGAACACTGTAGACACCGTCGACAGAGCCGCCGCCACTCCCGATCACCCCCAGCCGTTCCGCGAACTCGGCCTCAAGGACGACGAGTATCAGCGGATCCGCGAAATTCTGGGCCGCAGGCCCACCGACGCCGAACTCGCGATGTATTCGGTCATGTGGAGCGAGCACTGTTCGTACAAGTCGTCGAAGGTGCATCTGCGCTACTTCGGCGAGACCACCACCGACGAAATGCGCAAGACGATGCTGGCCGGCATCGGCGAGAACGCCGGCGTCGTCGACATCGGTGACGGCTGGGCCGCCACCTTCAAGGTCGAGTCGCACAACCACCCGTCCTACATCGAGCCCTACCAGGGAGCGGCCACCGGTGTCGGCGGCATTGTTCGCGACATCATGGCCATGGGCGCACGTCCGGTCGCGGTGATGGACCAGTTGCGTTTCGGTGCAGCCGACGCGCCCGACACCCGCCGCGTCGTCGACGGGGTGGTGCGCGGTATCGGCGGCTACGGCAACTCGTTGGGACTGCCCAACATCGGTGGCGAGACCGTGTTCGACGCGTCGTACGGCGGTAACCCGTTGGTCAACGCGCTGTGTGTGGGGGTGTTGCGCAAGGAGGACCTGCACCTGGCGTTCGCGTCGGGCACCGGCAACAAGATCATCCTGTTCGGCGCCCGCACCGGGCTGGATGGCATCGGCGGCGTCAGCGTGCTGGCCAGTGAGACGTTCGGCGGCGACGAATCCGGGGCCTCCGGACGCAAGAAGCTGCCCAGCGTCCAGGTGGGCGATCCGTTCATGGAGAAGGTGCTCATCGAATGCTGCCTGGAGTTGTACGCCGCTGACCTCGTGGTCGGCATTCAGGACCTCGGCGGAGCCGGATTGTCCTGCGCCACATCCGAACTCGCATCGGCCGGCGACGGCGGCATGCGCATCGAGCTGGATGCGGTGCCGTTGCGGGCGGCGAACATGACGCCCGCCGAGATCCTGTCGAGCGAGTCGCAGGAGCGCATGTGCGCGGTCGTCGCACCCGAGAACGTCGACAAGTTCATGGCCGTCTGCCGTAAGTGGGAGGTGCTGGCCACGGTCATCGGCGAGGTCACCGACGGCGATCGCCTGCAGATCACCTGGCACGGTGAGACCGTCGTCGACGTGCCGCCGCGCACCGTCGCACACGAGGGCCCGGTCTACGAGCGGCCGGTGCAGCGGCCCGAGACACAGGACGCGCTCAACGCCGACACCACCGCCAAACTGCCGCGACCGTCGACCGGTGACGAACTCAAGGCGACTCTGCTTGCGCTGCTTGGCAGTCCACACCTGTGCAGCCGAGCGTTCATCACCGAGCAGTACGACCGCTACGTGCGCGGCAACACCGTGCTGGCCGAGGACGCCGACGGCGGCCTGCTGCGGGTCGACGAGGCGACGGGCCGCGGCATCGCGATCTCGACCGACGCGTCGGGCCGCTACACCGCGCTCGACCCCTACACCGGCGCGCAACTGGCGCTGGCCGAGGCGTACCGCAACGTCGCGGTCACCGGCGCAACACCGGTCGCGGTGACCAACTGCCTGAACTTCGGCTCCCCGGAGGATCCCGGCGTCATGTGGCAGTTCAGCCAGGCCGTACGAGGTCTCGCCGACGGCGCTGCGGCACTGGGGATTCCGGTCACCGGCGGCAACGTGAGCTTCTACAACCAGACCGGCACCACCGCGATCCTGCCCACCCCGGTGGTCGGTGTGCTCGGGGTGATCGACGACGTCAAACGGCGCATCCCCACCGGATTCGGCGACGAACCCGGCGAGACGCTGATGCTGCTCGGTGACACCCGCGACGAGCTCGACGGGTCCATCTGGGCGCAGGTGACCGCCGACCACCTCGGCGGTCTCCCGCCGAAGGTGGACCTCGAGCGCGAGAAACTGCTGGCCGACGTGCTGACGGCGGCATCCCGCGACGGGCTGGTCTCGGCCGCCCACGACCTGTCCGAGGGCGGCCTGATCCAGGCCGTCGTCGAGGCCGCACTTCGCGGTGAGACCGGTTGCCGCATCGTGCTTCCCGAGGGCAGCGACCCGTTCGTCATGTTGTTCTCCGAATCGGCGGGCCGGGTCCTTGTCGCGGTGCCGCGCACCGAGGAGAGCCGCTTCCGCGCGATGTGCGAGGCCCGCGGACTGCCCGCCACCCGCATCGGCGTGGTGGACGGGGCCGGCGGGGATGAAGGGGCCGCCGTCGAGGTCCAGGGTCAGTTCAGCGTCACTTTGGAGGACCTGCGCAGCACGTCGGAGAGCGTGCTGCCCAGGTTGTTCGGGTGAGCGAGACCACCCGACAACAACACCCCATATACATCTGGGCGTGGCGCCTGCTCCGCCTCGACTTCGTCGGAATCGCCTTCGGCGCACTGTTCTTCTGCCTTTCGCTGACCCCCTCGCTGTTGCCCCGGGACTGGTTGTTCGCGGGGCTGATCGGCGGCATCAACGCCGCGATCGGCTACGGCATCGGCGTCTTTGTGGCGAAGATGGTGCGCCGCTTCGTGTTACGGCGGGTCAGTTGGTGGCCGCCCGCGAAGCCGGTGCTGTGGGCGGCCGAGAGTGTCACGGTGGTGCTGGCGATCGCGGCCAGCGTGCTCATGGTGATCCCCGCCGCCGCATGGCAGCGTCAGGTGTCGGCGGTGATGGGCATGGAAGGTCCCACGACGTTCGGATACCTGCGCACGCTGGTGCTCGCGGTGCTCGTCGGGGCGGTGTGTGTGGCCATCGCCCGGGTGCTGCTCGACATCATCAAGACGATGGCCCGGTTCTTCATCCGCCGGTGGCATCTGCACGACGAGGTGGCATTGTTCATCGGCACGGCGATCGTCGTGGTGCTCGCCATCATGCTGATCAACGGTGTCCTGGTTCGCGGTTTCCTCGCCGGCGCCAACCGCGTGTTCCAGCCGCAGAACACCACCACCAGGGCGGGGGTGATCCAGCCGATCGAGCCCGAGAAGTCCGGCAGCCCAGAGTCGTTCGCAGCCTGGGACACCCTGGGCTATCAGGGCCGGAACTTCGTCGCGACCGGTCCGGACGCCCGGGAGCTCACCGAACTGAACGGCACGCCCGCCAAAGAGCCGATCCGCGTGTACGTCGGCCTGCAGACCGCCGAGACCGATGAGCAGCGGATGGCGGTGTTGCTCAGCGAACTCGAACGCACCGGTGCATTCGAGCGCGAGCTGCTGGTGATCGTCCCCACCACCGGCACCGGCTGGATCAACCCCGTGGCCGCCCGGTCGCTGGAGATGATGTACAACGGCGACACCGCCCTGGTGGGCTCGCAGTACTCCTTCCTGCCGAGCTGGATCTCCTTCCTCGGCGACCAGCAGAAGTCGATGGAATCCGGGCGCATGATGATCGACGCGATTCATCAACGCTGGGAACAACTTCCAGAGGATCGGCGACCCAAGCTCGTGCTCTACGGGGAGAGCCTCGGTTCGATGGCAGGCCAGGGTGCGTTCGACTGGCTCCCCGACATCTCGCGGATGGGCTTCTCCTCGGTGTTGTGGGTGGGCCCGCCGAACGCCAGCCCGCTGTGGAGGGCGATCACCGAGCGGCGTGATCCCCGAACCCCCGAAGTCGAACCGCGGTACGACAACGGCCGCACCGTGCGCTTCTCCCAGGCCACCGATCCCGCGCAGATCGCGAAGGTGGCCACCACGCCGTGGGAGGGCACGCGCGTGTTGTTCCTGCAGCACCCCTCCGATCCGATCGTGTGGTGGTCGACCGACCTGCTGACCACTCGGCCCGACTGGTTGCGCGAACCGCCCGGCATCGACCGCACCGCATCGATGCGGTGGTATCCGATCGTCACCTTCGGGCAGGTCGCCGCCGATATGACGAATGCAAGTTCCGTGCCCGGCGGCCACGGCCACAACTACGGCGACCTCGTGCTCGACGGGTGGGCCGCGGTGGCGCCGCCCCCGGGGTGGACTCCCGAGGACACCGAACGCATCCGCACCGCCCTGGCCGAATCCGACTCCAAGGGCGGACCCCAATAGTGGTCCAGGCGGGGAAGTTTCGTGCCGCCGCGATCGCGGTCGTGCTGGTGGTGTGGAGTTTCATCGCGCCCCGGGTGCGATTCCACCCGATGTGGAATGCCGCACTGGGCGCGGGCGTCTACGCGCTCGCGCGCCCACCGCTGGGGCTGCGCCCACCAGCGCTGTGGTCGGGCCTGCGCTACGGACTGGCCGTGGCCGTGCCGATCGGGCTGGGGGTCGCCGTCGCCACCGCGATCCCGCCGGTGCGGCGCGGAATGGCTGCCCGGGAACTGCCGGACCGTCCGGTGCGGTGGATGGCGCTGAACATCCCGATCGGTACCGTGTGGCCCGAGGAGGTCGCCTACCGCGCGACGTTGGGCAACGCCGCCGAGACCGCTTTCCAGCCCGCGCGCGGGCGCCTGCTGCAGGCGGTGGCATTCGGTCTCTGGCACATCATGGACGCCCGCATCACCGGCAACCCGATCCTGGGCACAGTCCTGTTCACCGGCGTCGCGGGCTGGTTGTTCGGGTGGCTGCACGCTCGGTCGGGCAGCGTCGTGGCGCCGATGCTCGCGCACTTGGCAGCCAACGAAGCCGCGGCATTGGCGGCGCTGGCCGTGCAGCGGCGCATAGAGTCCCGGTCATGAGCACATCGGGGCGGGCCCGGTCGCGGACCTTCGTCGTGACCGGTGCGGCGTCGGGCATCGGCCTGGCCACCGCGAGACGCCTGCTCGCCGAGGGCGGCACGGTCATCGGTACCGATGTGGCCGAGCCCCGCGAGAACCTGGGCGACGGCTTCGAGTTCGTCGGCGCCGACGTCACCGACGAGCGTGCGATCGGCGGCGTCTTCGCCGCGGTCGGGGGTCGCCTGGACGGGGTCGTGCACGCCGCGGGGGTGGCCGGTGGCGGGCCGGTACACCTGCTCGACCGCGCCGAATGGGACCGCGTCATCGCGGTCAACCTCACCGGGACGTTCCTGGTGGCCAAGGCCGCCCTGGCGAAGATGATCGAACAACCGCGGGTGGGCGGTGAGCGCGGATCGATCGTCACCTTGGCCAGCGTTGAAGGGTTGGAGGGGACGGCAGGCGGCAGCAGCTACAACGCCGCAAAGGGGGGCGTCGTGATCCTGACCAAGAACATCGCACTCGACTACGGCCCCAGCGGTATTCGCGCGAACGCCATCTGTCCCGGTTTCATCGACACCCCGATGCTGGAAAGCGTGATGGGCCTCGAGGGTATGGAGGGACCACTGCAGTCCATCACCGAAGAGCATGCGCTGCAGAGGCGGGGGCGCCCCGACGAGATCGCGTCGGTCGCAGCGTTTCTCGTCTCACCCGATGCGTCGTTCGTCACCGGTCAGGCGATCGCGGTGGACGGCGGCTACACCGCCGGGCGCGACCACGGCGTGGTGAGACTGTTCGGATTCCCCGACTGATTCCTCAAGGGTTGATGGTCAATTCGCCGATTTGGCGGCCCCACACATACTCGATGAACATCGGCTGGCCGAGCTCGATGTGGTTGTACGGCGCGATGCTGGCGCCGGTGTCCATCACCAGGTACGGCGTCGGGTACAGGTCACGGGTGATGTCCTGCCAGCAGCCCGGGCGGCCTTCCGGCCCGCCTGTGGCGTTAACCCGTGGAAGGTTGTCCGGATAGATGTACGGGTTGCCGGCGCCGGCGAGGACGCCACCGCCACCGGTCAATGAATACCCGTTGCCGCCCAACGTCTTCGCCACCCGAGGCTGCACTTCGGCGTACTTGCGGATGGAGCACAGGATGGCGGGGCTGTGGTAATCGAACAACTCCGCCGTCGGCACCAGATCCGCGGCGCCTCGCACGAGATAAGGGCCGCCGCGTTCGATGGTGTCGGCGGCCACGTCGGCGAAACCGAGCGCGGCCATCAGCGCGGTATCGACGTCGGTGCGATGCTCGACGAACGTGCGCGCCGACGTCGCGGCGTCCCGCAGCCCGTCCCACAGGTCCACCGACGCGTCGGCGTAGACCTCGGCGAGATCGGCCAGCAGGCGAGTGTCCGTGCGGATGAGTGGCATCCGTGCGTTGAGGTCGGCGAGGATCCGGTCGCCGTTCAGCAGCGATTCACCGAAACCGTCACCGCCGAGGCCGCTGAGCGCCTCCGCGGTCGCCGACAACGTCTGGTTCAGCTTGATCGGGTCCACCTTCTCGGCCAGTGCGATGACCGTCTCGAAAACCGTGTTGAACTCGGTGGTCACCGCGGATGCCTCGATCACGGCGCCGGCCGAGATATGTTGTGGAGAAGCGACGTTGGGTGACTCCAGCGAGATGTACTTGTTGCCGAACACGGTGGTGGCCCGAATCTCGGCCGTCACATTCGCCGGAATCCGTTCCAGGTAGCGCGGATTGACCTCCAACGACAATTGCGCGGGCTTCCCGGCGGTGTCGTCGACATGGGAGATCGCGCTGACCCGGCCGATCTCGACACCGTTGTAGGTCACCTTGGCTCCCCGTTCGACTACCAGGCCCGCGCGCGGCGACACCACGGTCAGTTGCGCTTTGCGGCTCAGGTCGCCGCGAAACTGGAGGTAGAGCAGGCTTGCCGCAACCGTGGCGACGATCAGCAGCACCGCACCGGCCACCTTGTACGGCGGCTTGTGACGGTCGACAAACACTTTGAGACAGTAGGTTATGGCCGCCCGTCATACAGCCGATCCGGCGAAGACCCGCGCCGCGGTGGCCGCGCTGGCCGAATGGCTGCGCAACGACTCGCATGCGGCACCGTCGCGCACCGAACTCGGCGAGGCGGTCCGGTTGACGGCGCGCACGCTCGCGGCGGTGGCACCGGGTTCCAGCGTGGAGGTTCGCGTGCCGCCGTTCGTCGCGGTGCAGTGCATCGAAGGCCCCGCGCACCGACGCGGCAACCCGCCCAACGTGGTCGAGACCGATCCGCGAACCTGGCTGCTGTTGGCCACCGGCCTGATCACCGTGGCCGACGCCGCAGCGGATGGAACGCTGGTGATGTCGGGCTCACGCGCCGGTGAGATCGCCGACTGGCTGCCGGTCGTGCGACCGGCCGGCGACGTCACCGAAAGTAGCCATGGTCCTGAACCCAGTTGAAGCCGCGGCTGTGCAACGTGAAGCTGTTCAAATCCATGCGCCGCAGTGACATGGCGACCGGCCTGCCCTCGAGGTGCCCGTCGAGACGAAGATGGTCCGGGGTGGGCCGCGCGACGGTGAAGGTCGCCGTGCCGGGCACATTGAGCGTGCCCGCCGTGTCGTCGAAAACCGCGGGCGCCGAGACCAACTCGCCGTCCATGCGCTGATACGTCACCAATCCCGGCTCGTCGAAAACGACGCGCTGCCAGCGCTGCTCGTCGGTGGTCAATGGTGGACGTTTCGCGCCGTCGAGATGGAACTCGGTGACCGACCAGATGCCGTACGCGTCGTGCTTGTCGCGTCCACCGCCGTACGTCTGCCAGCCCTGCCAGTTCAGCACCACACAACTGACCGACACCGCGATGCCCACCGAGATCTGGACCCCCGTCGCGATCCGGTTCGCCCGCGGGGTTTCGAAGGGGGGCGGATACGTGACGGGTGCGGGCGTGCGGTGCAGCACGAACACATTGGCGAGTTCGCGAACCTGCGGGGCCAGCAGCAGCAGGCTCATCAACACCAGATGGAAGGACAAGATCTTGACCGGAACGTCGAAGGTCATGTTGAGGACGAAGACCTGCCCCATACCCAGCAGGCTCAGCAAGGCGCCGAGCGTCGCGGTGCGCGGCACGAACAGCAGCGTCCCGGCGAGGACCTCGGCAGAGCCCAACAAGATCTCGTAGGGGTAGGAGCTACCCACCTGCAGCCACAGCACCGAGACCGGGCTGAAGTCGCCGTAGGGCCGCAACAACGCCGACAGCGGCGGCGCCGGCATCTGGATCGGAATCACCTTGGCGAACCCGTAGAGCAACATCTGGGCGCCGAGGAACATGCGCAAGAACACGAAGAACCAGGCGCTCAATCGCGGGTACGAGGCACGACGGCGGTCGAGCACCGACCACCCCGCGGTGGCGACGGTCGAGAACACCAGCCCGCAGAACATCAGCACCCACATGGCCGCCTGGTCGCCGCTGCCCGAGTCCAGATGCAGCTGCGCGTCCACGCCGAACACGTGGCGCCCGACCCACCGCGCGAGGGGCCCGAGCGTGATCCATTGCCACAAGACCCCATGATCCGGTAGCCACTGACCGACGAATCCGACGAACGCCAACGTGAATTGGATGAACCACAGGCAGAACAGGCCGAAATAGACGAGGCAGAAGCGAAACGCGATTCGGGTGCGCAGCGGCCACCACGGAGGCTGGGCACCGTCGCTCTCCTGGGCATTCACGCGTTCGGCAACTGCCACGTCGGTCGCGGTCACGACCACCCCCCAACCCCTTGCATATGAAACTATTGACGCGAATGTTAGGGGTCGAAGGGCGATGTCGCAGTGAACGCGCGACCGGGAAATCAACGTGTCCCACGACACGCCCCACAACGTCGTTGCGGTTCACAGATGCCCGTAGACTCGTGGCATCAGCCACCCTCCCCTCGGAGCAGCCCTATCGTGACCGGCGAGCAGACGGATACGGATAACGAACCCCGCGAAGAGTGCGGCGTATTCGGCGTCTGGGCGCCGGGTGAAGAGGTCGCCAAGCTCACGTACTACGGCCTGTATGCCTTGCAGCATCGCGGTCAGGAGGCCGCGGGCATCGCCGTCGCCGACGGCTCGCAGGTGCTCGTCTTCAAAGATCTGGGCCTCGTGAGTCAGGTGTTCGACGAGCAGACGCTGGCCGCGATGGAGGGCCACGTCGCGATCGGGCACTGTCGCTATTCGACCACCGGGTCCACCACGTGGGAGAACGCCCAGCCGGTGTTCCGCAACACGTCGGCCGGCACCGGCGTCGCCCTGGGACACAACGGCAACCTGGTGAACGCGGCCGAGTTGGCGGCCCGAGCCCGCGAGGCCGGATTGCTCGAAACCAGGGGCGCTCCGGTGGCGACCACCGACTCCGACATCCTCGGCGCCCTGCTGGCCCACGGCGCGGCCGATTCGACGCTCGAGCAGGCCGCGCTGGAGCTACTGCCCACCGTCCGCGGCGCGTTCTGTCTGACGTGGATGGACGAGAACACGCTGTATGCCGCACGCGACCCGTACGGGGTGCGGCCGTTGGCGTTGGGGCGGTTGGACCGTGGTTGGGTCGTCGCGTCGGAGACCGCGGCGCTCGACATCGTCGGCGCCTCCTTCGTCCGCGACATCGAACCGGGTGAGCTGCTGGCGATCGACGCGGACGGGGTGCGCTCCACCCGGTTCGCCAGCCCGGAGCCCAAGGGCTGCGTCTTCGAATACGTCTATCTCGCACGGCCGGACAGCACGTTGGCAGGCCGATCGGTGCACGCGACGCGCGTCGACATCGGGCGCAGGCTGGCCAGGGAGATGCCGGTCGAGGCCGACCTGGTGATCGGCGTGCCGGAGTCGGGCACGCCCGCGGCGGTGGGCTACGCGCAGGAGTCCGGAATCCCTTACGGCCAGGGCCTGATGAAGAACGCCTATGTCGGGCGCACGTTCATCCAGCCGTCCCAGACCATCCGGCAGCTCGGCATCCGGTTGAAGCTGAATCCGCTCAAGGAGGTGATCCGCGGGCGGCGCCTGATCGTCGTCGACGATTCGATCGTGCGCGGTAACACCCAGCGCGCCCTGATCCGGATGCTGCGGGAGGCGGGGGCGGTCGAGGTGCACGTGCGCATCGCATCCCCGCCGGTGAAGTGGCCCTGCTTCTACGGCATCGACTTCGCCACCCCGGCGGAGCTCATCGCCAACGCCGTCGACGACGAGAACGAGATGCTCGAGGCGGTCCGCCACGCCATCGGCGCCGACACGCTCGGCTACATCTCCAAGCAGGGCATGATCGCGGCCACCGAACAGCCCGCGTCGCGCTTGTGCAGCGCGTGTTTCGACGGCAAGTACCCGATCGAGTTGCCGGGGGAATCGGCGTTGGGCAAGAACGTGATCGAACACATGCTCTCGACGGCCGCCAAGAGCGGTATTCCGCTGCACTCCGGCAACGACAACGTCTCGGCGCTTCGCCGGCCCTGACTGTTGCCCCTACCGCCCGACGTGCGCCCAGTGGGGATCGGTCGGTAACGGTCCGCGTTCCAGGGCTTTGGCCACCGCCTCCCGGTAACCGGTGAGACCGCGGGCGGGCGGCGCGATGACGTCGTCGATGTCGTGGTCGGCCATCACCGCGTCACACTCCAGCGACTCCACCAGCGGCCGGGCCAGCCCACCGGGAAGCGGGGTCACCAACCCGATCCACCAGCTCGCGATTGTCGGTGTGAGCCAAGGCAATACGACCATCACGCGGCGCCGGCGTCCCGACACCTCGGCGTAAACCTGCATCGCCTCGCCGTACTCGAACACGTCCGGCCCGCCGATGTCCCACGTGCGCGACGTGGGCACCGGCGCCGTGGCCGCCTCTGCCAGATAGTGCAACGCGTCGTCGATCGCGATGGGCTGGATCTTGTTGTGCACCCACTTCGGCGTGGTCATCACCGGTAGGCGGTTGGTCAGGTGGCGGATCATCTCGAACGACGCCGAACCCGCACCGATCACGATTCCGGCCTGCAGAACCACGGTCTCGATGGCCGACTCGAGCAGGATCTCGCCGACGTCGGTCCGGGACTGTAGATGCGGGGAGAGGTCGGCTCCCGCCGGGTGCAGGCCGCCCAGGTACACCAGTCGCTTGACGCCCGCTTGGCGGGCGGCGGCCACGACGTTGCGGGCCGATCGCGCCTCCTCTTCGACGAAATCGGACGAACTGCCCATCGAATGCACCAGGTAGTAGACGACGTCGGTACCGGCGAACGCTTCTCGCAGCGAGTCGGCGTCCCCGAGGTCACCCCGGGCCACCTCGACACGGTCGCGCCACGGAACGGCGTCGAGTTTGTCGGGGTTGCGAGCCAGTGCGCGCACCGCGTGGCCGCGGTCGAGCAACGAGGGCACCAGCCGGCCACCGATGTAGCCGGTCGCTCCCGTCACCAAGCAACGGATGTCGTCAGTCACCCCGCCGGGATCGCCGGTTTGGCCGTCAGGCAAACCCACAGCCGGGATCGGGCATGTCCACCGACAGCGGGGTGCCCGTGGGCTTGATGTAGAGCACCCACATCACCAACGGCGTGGGGCCCAGGTTGCGGCCGATGTGCACGTTGGCCGGGCCGCTGGCCTCGGTGATGGGCGCGCCCGGCGGGTAGACGCCGTCGGGAGTGCAGTTCGCCGCGGCATCGTGGGTGAGCGTGCCTTCGCGGATCACCCCGTACACCCGGCCCTCGTGATAGTGCCAGCCGGTGCTGCCGCCGGGCGCGATGGTGATTTCGCGGGTGACGTAGTCGATTCCGTCGACCGTCGCCTCCGAGAGCGTCCTGGCCTGGACGCCGGATGCCGGTGTCGCCGACGCGGCGGCCGAACCGAACAACGCCGACGCGACCGTCACCGACACGCACAGGGCACACGCGTACCAGCGAACTGTTGTCATGAGCGGTCAGATTGGCACACGGCCGCGATTCGCGCGACATCTCGGCAGGGGGACACCGGCCGAAGGCGGTTACCGCGGCGCGACGAACACCGGTAGCCTTTACCGCGATGACCGAACGCGCCGAACCTGCCGGCATCTCCTACGCGTCGGCCGGGGTCGACATCGAAGCCGGTGACCGCGCCGTCGAACTCCTCAAACCGCTCGCCGAGAAGGCGACCCGACCCGAGGTGCGCGGCGGTATCGGCGGCTTCGCGGGACTGTTCGCGCTGCGCGGTGGCTACCGGGAGCCCGTGCTCGCCTCGTCAACCGACGGCGTGGGTACCAAGCTGGCGGTGGCCCAGGCCATGGACAAGCACGACACGGTCGGAATCGACCTGGTCGCGATGGTCGTGGACGATCTGGTGGTCTGTGGGGCCGAACCGCTGTTCCTGCAGGACTACATCGCGGTGGGCCGCACGGTCCCCGAGCGGATCAGCGAACTGGTGGCAGGCGTCGCCAACGGTTGCCTGCAGGCCGGGTGCGCGCTGCTCGGCGGTGAGACGGCCGAACATCCGGGTCTGATGGCGCCCGACCACTACGACATCTCGGCGACCGGGGTGGGCGTGGTGGAGGCCGATGACGTGCTGGGCCCGGATCGGGTCAAGCCCGGCGACGTGCTGATCGCGATGGCCTCGACCGGCTTGCACTCCAACGGGTATTCACTGGCGCGCAAGGTGTTGCTCGAGATCGACAGGATGAACCTGGCCGGCCATGTCGAGGAATTCGGCCGCACGCTGGGCGAGGAGCTTCTGGAGCCGACCCGGATCTACGCCAAGGACTGCCTGGCGCTGGCCGCCGAGACCCAGGTTCGCACCTTCTGCCATGTCACCGGCGGCGGCTTGGCCGGAAACCTCGAGCGCGTGATCCCGCACGGTTTGGTCGCCGAAATCGACCGCGGCACGTGGACTCCCGCACCCGTGTTCGCGATGATCGGGCAGCGCGGCCGGGTCGAGCGCGTGGAGATGGAGCGGACCTTCAACATGGGTGTCGGGATGGTCGCGATCGTCGCGCCGGAAGACACCGACCGTGCTCTGGCGATCCTGACCGCGCGCCACCTGAACTGCTGGACGCTGGGAACGGTCAAAAAGGGCGGTAAAGAGGGCCCGCGAGCCGAACTCGTGGGTCGGCACCCGCGCTTCTAGGGGTCAGCGGCGCCAGTCGTCCTCGTCGACCCACTCGTCGGCCACCGGATCGGTGCCGTTCAGGTCGTTCTCGGAAGCGCCCGACAGCTCTTGCTGAAGCCGCTTTAAATCGGTCTGCGGTGAGCTGTATTTGAGCTCACGAGCAACCTTGGTCTGCTTTGCCTTCGCCCGGCCGCGGCCCATGGGGGGACCCCCTCGCGCAATAACGGAGCGGCCCAATTGGTAGGCGGCTCCGATCTGATCTGTCTTTTATCGTCCTGCCGACACTTTACCGTGCCTGGCCCCGCGGCGCTGGCAGGCCCTCGTCACGGCCGTGCGCCGCCCCGCAGCTGTTCGACCGCTCGCCGCCCGGCACCTGCGACATCAGGCGGCGGCAGCGAGTCCGCGTCGATGACGGCGGGCGAGCCGTCGACGGTCAATTCGGTGTCCGCGGGCAGGCCGCGTTTGAGCAGCGCCAACGCCACCGGCCCCTCGTCGACGTGGTCGACCACGGTGCCGAGCCGGCCGACGGCCCGGCCGCCGGCCAGCACCGGGTCGCCGGTGGCCGGTCGGTCGCTCGAACCGTCGAGGTGCAGCCGTACCAGCATTCGGGGCGGCTTACCCAGGTTGTGCACCCGCGCGACCGTCTCCTGTCCGCGGTAGCAGCCCTTGTCCAAATGCACGGCGGGGCCGATCCAGCCGACCTCGTGCGGGATCGTGCGCTCATCGGTGTCCACCCCCAGGCGTGGCCGCAGGGCCGCGACCCGATGCGCCTCGTAGGCCCACACTCCCGCGGGCCTGACGCCGGCATCGGTGAGCCGTCGCCACCACGTTTGCACCTCGGCACGCGGGATCACCAGGTCGAGTTCGTCGGCGGTGAGCCGACGCAGGAACCCACCGTCGGCGAGCGCGACGGCCGTCTGTTTCGCCGGTAGCGAATCGACGCCGAGCGCGTCGAGCAATTCCCGGTCACCCCACCGCGGCCCGAGAAGGGACAACACCGCCAGATCCGCGGCTTCCACCGCGACGTCGGACCAGAACACCATCTTTCGCAGGTAGCCCAGCAGCGGCTCGCCCCGCGACGGTTCGGTGTCGATGTAGGTGATGTCACCGAGTTCGGTTTGTACCCAGTGATCTTCGACACGACCCTGCCCGTCGAGGCTGAGATTCTCGGTGACGGCGCCGTCGGGCAGCTCGCTGACGTGCTGCGTGGTGAGGTTGTGCAGCCACGTCTTGCGCTCGGCACCCGTCAGCGTGAGCACGGCACGATGCGAGCGGTCCACGACGACGGCGTCCTCGGCGGCGGCCCGTTGTTCGCCCAGCGGATCGCCGTAATGCCATACGGCGCCGGCATCGGGTCCGGTGTCGGGCGCAGGAACGGCGGGTCCAGAAGTTGTCACAGGTCAACTCTACGTTCGGCGCTGAGCGCTGCGCGGCTACGCTGTGGCCTCATGGCTGGCGAACCCGGGGTCGTGGTGACCCTCGACGGGCGATTGCACGACCCCGCGGCGCCGCTGCTGCATGCCGACGACCTCGCGGCGGTCCGCGGCGACGGTGTCTTCGAGACGCTGCTGATCCGCGATGGCCGGCCATGTCTGCTCGACGCCCACCTGTCGCGGCTCACGCAGTCGGCGCGCCTGATCGACCTTCCCGACCCTGACGTGTCGCGCTGGCGTACCGCGGTGTCGGCTGCGGTGGCCCAGTGGACCTCGCAGACGGGCGAGGAGGGTGTGCTGCGGTTGGTCTACAGCAGGGGACGGGAAGGCGGTTCGCCGCCGACGGCGTTCGCCACGGTCGGGGCGTTACCCGCGCGAGTGGCCGAGGTGCGGCGTAACGGCCTTGCCGCGCTGACCCTGGCGCGCGGACTCGCGTCCGAGGGCGCCGGCGAGATGCCGTGGCTGCTCGCCGGTGCCAAAACGTTGTCGTACGCGGTGAACATGGCCGCGTTACGACATGCCGAGCGCAACGGCGCGGGCGACGTGATCTTTGTCGGCACTGACGGTTTCATCCTGGAGGGGCCGCGCTCGACGGTCGTGATCGCCGCGGAGTCCGCACCCGGCGCGGGCGATGTCGCGTTCTTCACTCCACCGCCGTGGTTCCCGATCCTGCGCGGCACCACGCAGCAGGCGCTGTTCGAGGTCGCCCGCGACAAGGGATATGACTGCGACTACCGCTCGCTGCGACCTGCGGATCTGCTTGCAGCGCAAGGTGTTTGGCTGGTGTCGAGCATCACGTTGGCGGCGCGGGTGCACACCCTCGACGGCACGCCGTTGCCACCGAGCCCGTTGGCGGGCGAGTTCGCCGAACTCGTCGACGCCGCGATCGTGCGTGATCGCTGAACGCTGAATCGCCCGAAATCCGGTTGTCGCCTCTTGCGTGCGCGGGTAGCGTCGCTCGTACACAGGAGAGGAGGTGGTCCGAGATTTTGAGTGACATATGGACTTGTGAGGTGGCTGCGAGCTAGCAGCGCCAGGGGAATGAGCTGAGGCTCTTCGCGCCTGCGCGCGCTGGCGAATTCCCCGCAGTCACCCGGCCCCCGAGCCCCTCGGTTTTGTCCGCCAGGAACACACGGCTCGGGGGCCGCCCCATCTCTGATGGCCGAATCGGTAGCGAACCGTTGCGCTCCTGGACTCGCGATTCATCGGTGCGCCGGGCGATGATGCGGCGCATGCGCATCGTCAAGAAGCTCGGCGTGCTGCTGGCGGCCCTCGCGACCATGACGGCCTGTGCGCCGACAGCCGAGCCCTACAGCTCGGCGAGCCCGCAAACCTGTCACAAAGACAAGCTGGCGACCCTGTACAAGGGAATCTTCACCTTCGGTACCGATCGGCCGGTGTACCCGCCGTGGTACATGGGCGACAACCCGGCCAACGGGGAGGGCTTCGAATCGGCGCTGGCGTACACCATCGCGAACCGGCTCGGTTACGCCGCCACCGACGTGCGGTGGGTGCGGGTGCCTTTCGGCGAAGCCGTCGCCGCCGGCGCCAAATCGTTCGACGCCAACCTGAACCAGTTCTCCATCACCGAACAGCGCAGGGCCGCCGTCGACTTCTCGACGCCGTACTTCGACGTGAATCAGGCCGTCGTCACCGTCAAGGGCTCGCCGGCGGCCGGTGTGAGAAACCTCGACGACCTCAAGGGGCTGCGGCTGGGGGCGCAGGTCGCCACCACCAGCCACACCGCCGCGTTGGCGGTCGGAGGAGGGAACGCGGTCGAGGTGTACGAGACCAACGGCGATGCGAAGCTCGCGCTCTCGGGCGGCGAAATCGACGCTCTGATCGCCGATCTGCCCACCGCGTTCGCGATCGTCGGCGAGTTGCGCGACGGGATGATGGTCGGCCAGCTACCGGCCGGCGACCAGGCCCCGGAGCAGTTCGGCCTGGTGCTCGCCAAACACAGCGGCTTGACCGCCTGCGTCTCCTTGGTCGTCGACTCGCTACGCGACGACGGCACGCTGGCGCAGTTGCGCAGCCAGTGGCTGGCCGAGGCGGGTGAGGCCCAGCAACTGGCTTAGCCGGCGGGTCCGGGCGCGAAGGTTGCGCACGCCTGCATGGCCCTGTTCCAGGTCTCGGCGTCGACGCCGGGAGGCGGGCCGGCGGCCGGTCCGGGCGCCGCGGGTACGCCGTGCTCGTCAAGGCACTGCGCCAGCGAACCGTGACCGGAGGGGGTCTCGGACGTGGTGGTCTCAGCCGGGGCCTGAGACGTGGTGGTCTGGGCCGGGGCTTGGGACGTGGTGGGCTGCTGCTCGGCTGGTTGCTCGGATGCGCAACCTGCGAGCGCTGCGGCCGCGGCGAGGCCGGCGACGACCATGACGGCGCGCATCATCCGGCGAACCTCGACAGCCGGGCCGACAGGTGGGGGACCAGGCCGCCGTCGGCGTCGACACGCTCCTCGACGTAGGCCAGATCGCCGCCCTCGACGATGCCGTACAGCCGTTTGGCGCCGCCGACCAGCATCCCGGACTTGCTGCGCGCCAACGCATCGGTGACCAGCTCCCACGATGACTGGGAAAGGGGGCGGCCGTAGAACAGCTCGATATAGCCCGCGGAATGAGCCAACAGCAGTTCGATGGCCTGGGACTCGGACGGGTCGGCCGGGTCGTTGACGAAGCGCCAGAACCCGGACTCGCGCAGCGTGTGCGCCTCGAACTCGCCGGACTCGCTGAGCCGCCACGAGCGCGCTTCCCAGATCAGGTAGTCGCTGCCGTCATGGGAGACCACGATCTGCTGGCCGAACCGGTAGTCACCGTTGGCACCGCGACCCTCGCCCTCGCCGCGCCAGACACCGACGAGCGGCAACAGTGCCAGAAGCGCATCGTTGAAGTTGGCGCCCTCGCGGAGATTGGCGGTGTCAGACGGCGCGGGAAGGTCGCCGAACACCGGGATGTTGCGCGCGGCCGTCGTTTTCGCTCGTTCTGCCGCGGCCGCTACTGCGTCGTCCCCGGACGTCACGACTCGTCGGTGATCAGCCGGTACACCGCGTACAACGCGAACCAGGTGATCACCAGGGTCGCGGCTACGAGCAGGAGTTCGAAGAACAGCACCACGGGCACGAGTCTAGTCGGCCGCGGAAGGCCGAATGCGTCGGCCCGCATCACCGCTGAGCCGCCGACCCCTGTGCGCCGAAACTGAACTTGTGTGCGGGATCTCGCGGATCGTCGCACACAAGTTCAGTCTCGAGCTTTAAAGCGTCAGGCGACCTTGACGTCGACCTCGTGGATACCCGCGCCCGACGGTGCGACGACGGCGTCGCCGTTGCCGACCTTCGACAGCGCGCGCAGCGTCCACGTGCCCGGCGCGGCGAAGAACCGGAAGTCGCCGGTGGCCGACGCGACCACCTCGGCGGTGAACTCGTCAGAGCTGTCCAGCAGGCGCACGAACGCGCCGCCGACGGCCTGTCCCGACCCGTCCACGACGCGGCCGGTGATCACCGTCTCCTTCTCCAAGTCGACGCTGGCGGGCAACGTCAGGCCTTGTTTCGGGGCAGAGCACATATCAACTTCCCAACTCGATCGGGGCCCCCACCAGGGAGCCGTATTCGGTCCAACTGCCGTCGTAGTTCTTCACGTTCTTGTGTCCGAGCAGCTCCTGCAGCACGAACCAGGTGTGCGACGAGCGCTCACCGATGCGGCAGTAAGCGATGGTCTCCTTCTCACCATCCAGGCCTGCCTCGGCGTACAGCTTCTCCAGCGCCTCATCGGACTTGAAGGTGCCGTCGTCGTTGGCCGCCTTGCTCCACGGAACGTTGATGGCGCCGGGGATATGCCCGGGTCGCTGGCTCTGCTCCTGGGGTAGGTGCGCCGGAGCCAGGATCTTGCCGGAGAACTCGTCGGGGGAGCGCACGTCGACGAGGTTCTTGTTGTTGATCGCCGCGATCACCTCGTCACGGAAGGCGCGGATGCTGTTGTCGGGCGCCTTGGCCGTATAGGTGGTCGCGGGCCGGTTCGGCACCTCGGTGACGAGCGGCCGGCCGTCGAGCTCCCACTTCTTGCGGCCGCCGTCGAGCAGCTTGACGTCCTGGTGCCCGTACAGCTTGAAGTACCAGTAGGCGTAGGCGGCGAACCAGTTGTTGTTCCCGCCGTACAGGACCACGGTGTCGTCGTTGGAGATGCCGCGCTCGCTCAGCAGCTTCGAAAACTGCTGCTGGTCAACGAAATCGCGACGTACCGGATCTTGGAGGTCGGTCTTCCAGTCGATCTTGACGGCGCCCTCGATGTGGCCGTCGTCGTAGGCGCTGGTGTCTTCGTCGACCTCGACGAACACGATGTTCGGTGCGTTGAGATTGCTCTCGGCCCAGTCAGCTGTGACCAGGACGTCGGAGCGTGCCATAGAGGAAATCCTTTCGGTTGCTTCAGGTTTGAAGTTCTATGCGGGTGATGGTGGTGCGCTTGTGTTCCTTCGAACGCGCGTGACGAACGGGTAGAGCTGGCAGCCCAGGCAGATGCCGAAGGCCGCATTGAGAAACGCGGCCACCAGTGCGAAGGCGGTTGCGACCAGACCGAGCAGCCCGAGGCCGGTCGCGAATCCGACGACGCCGGCCACCGCGAAGACGAGCCCGACGAACTGGGCGAACTTCAGCGGCGCCACCGGTTCCTTCTCGCTGACGGGCCCCAACCGCGGCGCGACGAAACGGGCGAAGACCAGGCCGTAGGGATGCGACCTCGGCCCGCGCCGTGCCCCGATCGCGAACACCGCGGCCTGGGCGCCCAGCACAGCCGCCGAAGCCGCCGGGCTCACCGGCCACAACAGCAGGGTCGCCACCAGCACGACGGCGGTGAGCCATGCGCTGAACCGCGGTCCGCGCACGTCGACCAGGTCGGGCGTGCGGGCTGGTGTTCTCGACATATCCGTCGTTGGCATTCATGTGCTCCTGTTGCGGTCATCGGGTCGGGCTGGGCTGAAACGGGAAAGACCACATGGGTCGCTCCCGAGTGCGGCGCGAAGAAGGGCGCGGCTACTCAGCAGCTGCAACAACAACAGCAAGAACCCGCGACGCGGCACAGATCGACTGCGCGGCGCTTGGTGAGCATCGGCTCGAGGCGGGCGGACACGCCGGACAGCTTACCAATCGACACGGTGATCAAGCCAACAGCGGTTCCAGAGCCGAGCGCAGGTCAGCGGCCTTGGGGACGCCGTGAGTCCGGTAGCGGGGCCGGCCGTGCCTGTCGAACAGGATGGTGGTGGGCAGCGAGAGCACCGAAAGACGCCGCGCGGCCTCCGGGTTGGCGTCGATGTCGATCTCGAGGTGCGCCACCGCGGGTAGGTCCGCGCAGACCTCGTCGACGACCCTGCGCACCGCGGCGCACGGTCCGCACCACTCGGCGGAGAAGTGCACGATCGTCGGTCCGGTCGAGGACAGGCCGAGGTCGCTGGTGTCGACGTTTGCCGCCTTCTCGCTCGCCGTGCGCAGGCCCGATCGAAGCGCGAGCAGCCGCCCGATCACATAGGCGACGCCGAGCGCCGCGATGAGGACGGTGATCGCCAGCACCCAGGACGAGCTCATGACAGATGGAACTCGGTGAGCGCGACGGATACTCCCTCGGCGATGCCCTCGATGATGATGTCGGAGCCTCGCGCCCCCTGCGCCGTCGGCGCCAGCCCGAACGGCAGCCTCTGACCGGGGAGGCTCGCGGTGAACGCGGCCAGCACGGCGCCCTTCTTGTCCTCGGGCACCTCCTGGTCGGCCGTGCCGGGGCCGGTCAGCACGCCGGTGGCCGTCATCACCAGCGTCGTCTGGTCGGGTCCGGCGACCTCGAGGTCCACTGCGATGCTCACCCTGTCGTGGAAGTCGGCTTTGGCGGGTGTTCCGGTGAACACCACGCCCTTGCTACTGGAGATACCCGATTCGGTGGTGCCGCCCGTGGCGTCGTTGCTCTCTCCGGTCGGCGCCTCGACCAGCAGATCCGGGATGTCCATGAACCGGCCCAGATGTGTTGAGTCGATGATGATGCGGCTTTCGGCCTTGCCGACCTGCAGCGTGGCGTCGGGCCCGACGAGCCACGAATCGCCGGGCAGATCGATCTCGTGCAGCGTCGCCTCCAACGACGCCTTGCCCACCACGCGATTGTCGACGCCGTTGGCCCTGATCTCGACCTCGTCGTACTGGCGGTCCATCGCCTGAGTGGTGAACGGGAACCCGAGGATCGCCACCGACGGGTCGTGTTGCAGGTCAGCGGCGGTGCGCACGCTTCTGGCCAGCCGGTATTCGGCGTAGATCGCCGCCCCGAAATCGGCCCCGACGGCGCACAGGGCAGCCGCCAGCAGCGTCGCCAACACCCCGAGCAGCAGCTTGCGCACCCGCACATTCTGGCCCACGGCGGGTTCAACGTTACGTTCGACGCAGCTGATGAGCGGGTTGCGCGCTATCGTTAGAAAATCATCGCCCCGGTAACGGGCGGATGTCGAGCATGAATCTGGGAAGTCACCGACCGACAAAGATGTCCAGGCGAGGTCCCTATGGCTTGTTGGAGGGCCAGTTGGATCTACTGCTATTGACAGTCGACCCACAGCCTGAGTCGGTGCTGCCGTCGCTGTCGCTGTTGGCTCACACCGTGCGGACCGCACCGACCGAGGTCTCGTCGCTTTTGGAGGCGGGCAGCGCCGACGTCGCGATCGTCGACGCACGTACCGACCTCGCCGCGGCTCGCGGGCTGTGCAGGCTGCTGGGCACGACCGGCACCTCGGTGCCCGTGGTGGCCGTCGTCAACGAAGGCGGCCTGGTGGCCGTCAACGTCGAGTGGGGTCTGGACGAGATCCTGCTGCCCAGCACCGGGCCCGCCGAGATCGACGCGCGGCTGCGGCTGCTCGTCGGGCGCCGCGGCGGGGTGGCCAACCAGGAGAACGTCGGCAAGATCAGCCTCGGCGAACTGGTGATCGACGAGGGGACCTACACCGCCCGACTCCGCGGTCGCCCCCTTGACTTGACCTACAAGGAATTCGAGCTGCTCAAGTACCTGGCCCAGCACGCCGGTCGGGTGTTCACCCGCGCGCAGCTGTTGCAGGAGGTCTGGGGTTACGACTTCTTCGGCGGCACCCGCACGGTGGATGTGCACGTGCGACGGTTGCGCGCCAAGCTCGGCCCCGAGTACGAATCGCTGATCGGCACCGTGCGCAACGTCGGCTACAAAGCGGTGCGTCCGGCCCGCGGTCGCGCGCCCGCCCAGGACGCCGTGGTGCCCGACGACATCGACAGCGTGGAGCTCGAGACGCCGGACGGCATCGCCGAGGCGTTGGCCGACCCGCTGCGAAGCCCGTGACGGAACTTCTCTGGCGCACCGAACTCTCCGGCGACGAGCAGCGTCGCATCCATGACCTGATCGAGGCCGCCACCGCTGCGGACGGCGTCGCGCCGGTCGGCGAGCAGGTGCTGCGGGAACTGCCGCACGACCGCACCCGTCACCTGGTGGCCCGCGACGACGCGGACATCGTCGGTTATCTGAACCTCGCCGGGCAGGACGAGCCCGCGATGGCCGAGGCGGTCGTGCATCCGCGCTCGCGGCGTCGCGGGGTCGGCGCGGCCCTGGTGCGCATGGGCCTCGCCGAGGGCGGAGGCGACGCGCGCGTGTGGGCGCACGGCAACCTGGAGGCGGCACGCGCCACCGCGTCCTCGCTCGGGCTGACCGTGGTGCGCGAACTCCTGCAGATGCGGCGTCCGCTGACCGACCTGCCGCCCACACCCGTGCCCGACGGTGTCCGCATCACGACGTACTCCGGTCCGCAAGACGACGCCGCGCTGCTGCGCGTCAACAACGCGGCCTTCGTCTGGCATCCCGAGCAGGGTGGATGGACGGAGGCCGACATCGCCGAGCGCCGCGGCGAGCCGTGGTTCGACCCTCACGGGTTGTTCCTGGCCGTCGATGTGGACAGCGACGAGGTGCTCGGATTTCACTGGACGAAGATCCACGACGCCGACCTCGGCGAGGTCTATGTCGTGGGCGTCGACCCGTCGGCCCAGGGGCGCGGGTTGGGTGCGGCGCTGACGTTGACGGGTCTGCATCATCTCGCCGAGCGACTTTCGGCGAGTGCGGATCCCACCGTGATGCTTTACGTGGAGGCAGATAACTCCGCGGCGGTGAACACCTACCGAAAGCTCGGCTTCACGGTCTTCTCGGTCGACGCCGCGTATGCGCAGCGGTCCCAGCGCTAGCTGGGAAAGCACGGCTTACCAACTGAACGTGTTCACCGCCCGTTCACCTGTCATCCGCGAACCGTGCACCGGCGCCGCATACGTTGCCAGGAGGTCAAGCCCGTCCAATTCGAAAGTGGGATTCGTGAAGCTCAACCCTGGCAAGGCGCCCTCCAGTTCGCTGCTGGCCACGTTCTCGGTGGCCGCGGTCGCGGCGTTGGCCCTGTCCGCGTGTGGCAGCGACAACAACGCCGGTACCACCGCGACCACGGGCGGCAACGGTGCGGCGGCGTCCGCCGAGTGCGGCGGCAAGAACTCCGTCACCGCCGAGGGTTCGACGGCTCAACAGAACGCCATCGCCGAGTTCAACAAGGTCTGGGGTCAGCACTGCCCGGGTAAGAACCTGTCGTACAACCCCACCGGATCGGGCGCGGGACGCGAGCAGTTCATCGCCGGTCAGGTCGACTTCGCCGGATCGGATTCGGCTCTGTCCGGCAATCAGATCCAGCAGGCCGCCCAGCGCTGCGACGGCAACCCGGCATGGAACCTTCCGCTGGTCTTCGGCCCAGTCGCGTTGGCCTACAACATCGAAGGGGTCGACAAGCTGGTTCTCAACGCCGATCTGCTCGCGAAGATCTTCCAGGGACAGATCACCAAGTGGAACGATCCCGCGATCGCGGCGCTCAACGGCGGAACCAACCTGCCGGACAGCGACATCACGCCGATCTACCGGTCGGACTCCTCGGGCACCACCGACAACTTCCAGAAGTACCTCGCCGCGGCGGCCCCCCAGAGTTGGACCAAGGGGGACGGCAGCGAGTTCCAGGGCGGTGCCGGCGAAGGCGCCCAGAAGTCGGCAGGTGTCGTGCAGGCCGTGCAGGCGACCGGCGGATCGATCGGCTACGTGGAGAAGGGTTTCGCCGAGCAGGGTGGTGTGCCGTTCGCCCAAATCGACAGTGGTGCAGGCCCCGTCGAGCTGACCGACGAGTCGGCCAGGAAGGCGATCGATGTTGCGACGTTCGCCGCGGAAGGCAACGACCTGACGTTGGATCTGGACTCGTTGTACGGCACGAAGGAGCCCGGCGCCTACCCGTTGGTGCTCGCCACGTACGAGATCGTCTGCTCGAAGGGCTACGACCCCGAAACCGCCGCGGCGGTCAAGTCGTTCCTCACGATCTCGGCGAACGACGGTCAGCAGAACCTCTCGCCCGCGGGCTATGTGCCGCTGCCGGACCGCTTCAAGGAGCGGCTGCTGACGTCCATCGAAGCGATTGCCTAGTTTCGTGGCGCGTCGCCGCGGATACGGTGAGGATGGGTCCTTGGACCGATGACCGATAGGCTCGAGGTGACAATCCCCAATCCGTCCGACGCGGGATCGGGTGAAGCACTCGCTTCCCCCTTTCCCGAGCCGACTCCGATAAGCAGCGATCCGTCGAGGAACGCCAAAGAGCGTCTCGGCGACCGCATCTTCCGCGGGCTGGCGGAGGGCTCGGGCGCCTTCATCGTCGCGCTGATCGTGGCCATCGGGGCGTTCCTGCTGTGGCGGGCGATTCCGGCGCTGGCGCGCAACGAGGAGAACTTCTTCCTCTACGGCGGCACCTGGAAGACCACCGACACGTCGGCGATGCACTTCGGCATCCTCGACCTGCTGCAGGTGACGGTGTTCGTGTCGGTGTTCGCGCTCGTTCTGGCGATGCCTGTGGCCCTTGGCATCGCGATCTTTTTGACCCAGTACGCGCCGCGGCGGGTCGCGGGTCCGTTGGCATACATGGTCGACCTCTTGGCGGCGGTGCCGTCGATCATCTACGGCGTGTGGGGGCTGTACGTCCTGGCCCCGGTGTTGAAACCGGTTGCGTTGTGGCTGAACGAGAACCTCGGCTGGCTGTTTCTCTTCAAAACCGGGACGGCGTCGGTGGCAGGCGGCGGGACGATCTTCACGGCGGGCATCGTTTTGGCGGTGATGATCCTTCCGATCATCACCGCGGTCACGCGCGAGGTGTTCATTCAGACGCCCCGGGGACAGATCGAGGCGGCACTGGCCCTGGGTGCCACGCGCTGGGAGGTGGTGCGCACGACCGTACTGCCGTTCGGTATGTCCGGTTACATCAGCGGTGCCATGCTCGGCCTCGGTCGTGCGCTCGGCGAGACCATCGCGCTGCTGATCATCCTGCGCGGAACGCAGCAGGCGTTCGGGTGGTCGCTGTTCGACGGCGGCTACACCTTCGCGAGCCTGATCGCCGCCACGGCAAGCGAATTCAACGATCAGTACAAGGCAGGCGCCTATATCGCCGCCGGCCTGGTGCTGTTCGTGCTGACCTTCGTGGTGAACTCGCTGGCGCGTGCCGCGGTCGCGGGGAAGGCTCAGAAATGACGTCGACGCTGGACCGCCCGGTCAAGGCGACCACCTTCCAGGGGGTGAGCCTTCGGCGCAAGATGACCAACAACCTCGCCACGATCCTGGTCACACTGAGCGTCCTGATCGCCCTGGTTCCCTTGCTGTGGGTGCTCTACTCGGTGATCGTCAAAGGTTTCAACGCGCTGACCTCGCCGCAGTGGTTCTGGCACTCACAAGCGGGTATGACGGCCTTTGCGGCCGGCGGCGGCGCGTACCACGCGATCGTGGGCACACTGCTGCAGGGTTTGGTGTGCGCGGCGATCTCGATTCCGATCGGGGTGTTCGTGGGGATCTATCTCGTCGAGTACGGTGGCGGAACGCGTTTCGGCAAGGTGACGACGTTCATGGTCGACATCCTCACCGGCGTACCGTCGATCGTCGCAGCGCTGTTCATCTACGCGCTGTGGGTGGCGACGTTCGGCTTCCCGCGGTCCGGCTTCGCGGTGTCGCTGTCCCTGGTGCTGCTGATGATTCCGGTCATCGTGCGCGCGACCGAGGAGATGCTGCGCATCGTGCCGATGGACCTGCGCGAAGCCAGTTACGCCCTCGGCGTGCCGAAGTGGAAAACCATTGTCCGCATTGTGATTCCGACCGCACTGTCGGGCATCGTCACCGGCATCATGTTGGCGCTCGCTCGCGTCATGGGTGAGACCGCGCCTCTGCTGGTCCTCGTCGGTTACTCGCAGGCGATGAACTTCGACATGTTCGATGGCTTCATGGGTTCACTGCCCGGCATGATGTACGACCAGACCTCGGCGGGTGCGGGCGCGAATCCCGTTCCCACGGATCGGTTGTGGGGAGCCGCCCTGACCTTGATCCTGCTGATCGCCTTACTCAACGTGGGGGCGCGGTTCCTCGCGAAGATCTTCGCCCCCAAGAAGGTTTAGGAGATTTCGATGGCCAAACGCTTGGATCTCAAGGACGTCAACATCTTCTACGGCGCTTTTCACGCCGTCGCCGATGTCTCGCTGGCGGTCCCGCCCCGCAACGTGACCGCCTTCATCGGCCCGTCGGGCTGCGGAAAATCAACGGTGCTGCGAACGCTCAATCGCATGCACGAGGTCATCCCCGGTGCGCGCGTCGAGGGCTCGGTGCTGCTCGACGGCGAGGACATCTACGGCGCGGGAGTCGACCCGGTCGGTGTGCGCAAGACGATCGGCATGGTGTTCCAACGTCCGAATCCCTTCCCCACCATGTCGATTCGCGACAACGTGGTCGCCGGCCTCAAATTGCAGGGTGTGCGCAACAAGAAGACACTCGACGAGGTGGCCGAACGGTCTCTGCGCGGGGCCAACCTGTGGACAGAGGTCAAGGACCGGCTGGACAAGCCCGGCGGCGGCCTCTCCGGTGGTCAGCAACAGCGGCTGTGCATCGCCCGCGCGATCGCCGTACAACCCGACGTGCTGTTGATGGACGAGCCGTGCTCGGCACTCGATCCCATCTCCACGCTGGCGATCGAGGACCTGATCGCCACACTCAAGCAGGACTTCACGATCGTCATTGTCACGCACAACATGCAACAGGCGGCACGGGTGAGCGATCAGACCGCGTTCTTCAACCTCGAGGCGACGGGTAAGCCCGGCCGGCTCATCGAGATCGACGACACCGAGAAGATCTTCTCCAACCCGACGCAGAAGGCGACCGAGGACTACATCTCCGGGCGCTTCGGCTGACTCCCCGGACACCCGCGTCAGCGCGACGCGGGGACATCCACTTCGGCGGGGTGCTTACCGGTGACCTGGAAGATCACCCGCCGCGCGACCTCGACGGCGTGGTCGGCGAAGCGTTCGTAGAAGCGGCCGAGCAGGGTCACGTCCACCGCGGCCGCCACGCCGTGCTTCCACTCCCGATCCATCAACACCGTGAACAAGTGGCGGTGCAGGTCGTCCATCGCATCGTCTTCTTCTCCGATGCGGGCGGCCTTCTCCGGGTCGCGGGTCACCAGGACCTCCTGGGCGCTGTTGCCCAATTCCACCGCGAGACGGCCCATCTCGGCAAAGTAGCCGTTCACCTCCTCGGGCAGCGCATGCTGGGGGTGTCGGCGACGGGCGATCTTGGCGACGTGCAGTGCCAGCGCACCCATCCGGTCCACGTCGGCGACGATCTGGATCGAGCCGACGATGGCCCGAAGATCGCCCGCGACCGGCGCCTGCAGCGCGAGCAGTACGAACGCCGACTCCTCGGCCCGTGCGCTCATCGCGGCGATCTGTTCGTGATCGGTGATGACCTGTTCGGCCAGCACGAGATCGGCTTGCAGCAGGGCCTGGGTGGCGCGTTCCATCGCCGCGCCCGCCAGCCCGCACATCTCCCCGAGCTGGGTGGTCAGAGCCTCCAACTGCTCGTGATACGCAGTACGCATGCATCCACCCTACGGGCATCGTCACCGAAACGGCATGAAGCGAGCGGTGAACGAAAGGTGAACCCCACCTGCTGAAACGTTGTGACCGTTGCGGTCACTCGCAGCTGGTGTCGGCTGCGTTGGTGACCGCGAGGTCCTCAGGGAGCTGCGTCGGGGTGCTCCTGGTTCCGCGCACGACGTGCACCTGGACCGGGGACCCGCTCGGTGAGGGCGGGGTGACGGTGTGGAAGTCGCTGCCCAGCACCACGCGCACGGTGTCGCCCATCCCCGTCGTTCGCTCCACCTTGGCGTTGGCGAAGGAAGACGCCACCGTCGCCGCCGCCTCCTCGTTGCCCGGCGAGAAGAACACCGTCGTCGAATCCAGCGGACCCGGGTAGTCGTCGGGGGAGGTGACGTTGAAACCGTGGGTCTGCAGTTCGCTGGCCGCGGTCGCGGCGAGACCGTTCTCCCCGGTGGAGTTGGACACCTGGACCGTGATGTCGGCCGGGTTCGTGGTGATCGCGTCGACCAGCTCACCCGAGGGTGCGGCGTCATGGGTCGGCGTGGCCGAATCGGGCTGGGGGTTGGTCGACGACTCGGGCGTCCCGGGCACCGGGGTGTTGTCGGCGTTCTTCTCCTCGGGGAGCGGAGCGTCGTTGATGATCGCGTCGAAGATCGCCCGGGTGTCTTCTTCGCGCAGGTGCTCGTTGCCGTACTCGTCCATGTAGCCCGTGGTCGGTACGGTCAGGAACGTGATTCGGCCCGCGGCGATGCCCTGGATCGACTGGCCGAGCGTGACGAGGTCCTTGGTGTCCATGTTGTCGACGTAGCTGTCGTTGATGAACATGTTGACCACGTTGTTGAGCTTCGACAGCGAGAAGAAGACCTCTTTGGAGATCATCGAGCGCATCAGCGACGACAGGAACAGCTGCTGGCGTTTGATCCGCCCGTAGTCGCCGTTGGTCTCGGTGGTCACCTGCCGGGCGCGCACGTACTGAAGAGCCGTGTGCCCGTCGACGAGCTGCCGGCCCGCGTTGGGGAGCACCGTTCCCAGTTCGTAGTCCTCGATCGGCGTGGTGCTACACACCTCGACTCCGCCGAGCGCGTCCACCATCTTGGAGAACCCAGCGAAATCCACTGCCATGAAACGGTTTATCGAAAGGCCGGACATCTTCTGGATGACCTTGACCAGGCACTTGGGCCCGCCGACGGCGTACGCCGAGTTCAGCTTGTACTCGGTGTAGACCTCCTCGGCCCCGTACATCGGCGAGTCCGGATCGGTGATCGGACCGTAGTTGCCGGTCTGGGGATCCCACGGCTCGCACTTCATCGGTTCGATCGCGAGGTCGCGCGGGAACGACACCGCCACAACCCGTTCCCGGTTCGCCGGGATGTTCACCAGCATCACGGTGTCCGAGCGCGCCCCCGCAGCGTCCTCGGTGGTGCCGGCGCCCATGTCGCTGTTCTCGCCCAGCCGGCTGTCCACACCGACGATCAGGAAGTTCTCGTCTCCGAATTGCGCGTTGGGGTCGAGGATGTCGCGGGAGTCGGGGTCCAGCGCGGAGATCCGGTTCATCATGTTGTTCTTCGCCGACTGCCACTGCCAGGCCCCGCCGGTCAGCGCGAGTGCGAACACCGCGATCAGCGCGGCAAGCGCGCGTCCGGCGATCAGCGTGCGGCGCCGACGTTTGCGGGGCTTCGATGGCCTGCGCGCGGTGACCGCGTGCGCCGCGGGCACCCTGCTGGGCCTGCGAACGAGCGCCAGGTCGGGCAGTTCGGCATCGGCGTGGACGACGGGCAGGATCTCGGTGTCGCAGTCGTTGTCCCCGCTGTCGGCGGGTGGCTCCGGCTCATACAGCGGCTCAGGCTGGTACAGCTCCGCCGGTTCGTCCGGGACGGCCGGCTCGTCGGGCACCGCCGCGATGATCTCGGTGGGTGGTGCCGGTGGTGGGGGAGGTTCGGGTTCGCGGCGGCGTCGACGGCGCAGTTCCGGCGGCACCGCATCGTCGCCGGACAGTTTGGCGATGAGGTCGGCGACGGTCACGCCGTCGGTGTGGTTACCCGTGGACTCGGCCTCGATGGCGTCGGCCTCCGACGGGTCCGGCCGGTGAGGAATGTCCGCGCGCTCCCATGGCGCGGCGCCCGGAGCGGGCCGTTGGCTGCGGGTCAGCCAGCGGTTGTCCCCGTCGGTGGGGTCGGGAGGGCCAGGAGTGGCGTTATCGCCGTCACTCATGTCCTACCGGCCTCCGACTCTCAACACGTGCAGCTCAGGGGCGAACACGGTGCCGCGCGCCATTGCTACAGCACCTGGGTGACTCCGCGACGGGAGCGCATTACGAACGAGACTCATATCGTACTGAGACATCCTGAGAGATGTGATGTCAGAGTCGTCTCAGGACGGAGACGACTGGGAGACGGCTATCCACCGGAGTGCATGACCTCGGCACCGGCGGGCACCGTGCAGTCGTCGGGATCGGCCAGCCACCCCTCGGGCAGTGCGACCGCCGCAGCCGAACCCTGGCGCCCGCGGGGACCGGTCGCGGCGTCGGGGAAGGGCACGTCGGCATCGAGCCTGCCGAGCAGTTCCTCGAGCTCGGCAAGCGACTTGACCAGCGCCAACGCCCGTCGAAGATCGGCGCCGGCCGGGAATCCGTGCAGATACCAGGCGACATGCTTGCGGATGTCGCGCATGCCCTTGTCCTCGCCGAAATGGGCCGCCAGCAGTTCGCCGTGGCGCACGATGATCGACGCCACCTCGCCGAGGGTGGGCGGTGTGGGCGCAGGACGTCCGGTGAACGCGGCCGACAGTTCGGCGAACAACCAGGGCCTGCCGAGACAACCGCGCCCGATCACCACGCCGTCGCATCCGGTGGCCGACATCATCGCCAACGCGTCGGAGGCCTCGAAGATGTCGCCGTTGCCCAACACGGGTACGTCGGTGACGTGGTCTTTGAGCGCCGCGATCTGGTCCCAGTCCGCCTTGCCGGAGTAGCGCTGAGCTGCGGTCCTGGCGTGCAGGGCGACCGCCGCGGCGCCCTCGTCGGCGGCGATCCTGCCGGCGTCCAGATGGGTGCGGTGCGCATCGTCGATCCCGATGCGGAACTTCACCGTCACAGGAATGTCGGTGCCTTCGGTCGCGCGGACCGCGGCGGCGACGATCTGCCCGAACAGCCTGCGCTTGTACGGCAGGGCGGCACCCCCGCCGCGCCGTGTGACCTTGGGCACCGGGCAGCCGAAGTTCATGTCGATGTGGTCGGCGAGCCCCTCGTCGACGATCATCTTGGCCGCGGCGTAGGTGTTCTGGGGGTCGACCGAGTACAGCTGCAGCGAACGCGGGGTCTCGTCGGGCGCGAACGTCACCATGTGCATGGTCCCCGGATGCCGCTCGACGAGGGCTCGAGCGGTCACCATTTCGCATACGTACAAGCCGCTGACCGTGCCCGCTTTCGCCAGCTCGAGTTCGCGGCACAGGGTGCGGAACGCGACATTGGTCACACCGGCCATCGGCGCCAGTACGACCGGGCTGGGGAGCCGTATCGGGCCGATCAGCAGTTCGCGCTCGTCGGCCAGAACCGTCATGAGGGCGAGGAGGCCAGGACCTTCTTCGCGGAGAGCTTCTCGGCCTTGCGGGCCTCGCGCTCGAGGCGACGCTGCTTGGATTCCTCGAACTTCTGCGAGGCCTCCTCCAGCTCCTCGACGAGCACACCCAGATCGTCGCGCATGCGCGCGGCCTCGCCGGTGAAGTCTTCGCGTTCGAAGATCCGCCACTTCTTGAGCACCGGCATCACCACGTCATCGAGATGGATGCGCGGATCGTAAACGCCGCCGACGGCGATGATGACCGCCTTGCGGCGGAACTCCGGAACCGTATAGCCGGGCATCTTGAAGTTGCGCAGCACGCGGTGCAGACAATGCATCGCCTGGTCGGGCGCGATGTCGAAGCCGGCTTCACTGACGTCCCGGTAGAAGATCATGTGCAGGTTCTCATCGGCCGAGACGCGCGCGAGCAGCTGGTCGGCGACGGTCTCGTTGCACGCCTTGCCGGTGTTGCGGTGCGAGACGCGGGTCGCCAATTCCTGGAAGGTCACGTAGATGACCGAGTCGAAGAGGCTCTCCGCGAAGAGGTCGCCCTGCTGGTTCTGGCCGGGGGAGAAGCCGCGGGTGACCTGCTCGACGCGCAGCTGCTCCAGTTGTACGGGGTCGACCGAACGGGTGACGACGAGGTAGTCGCGCAGCGCGATGCCGTGCCGGTTCTCCTCGGCCGTCCACCGGTTCACCCACTGGCCCCAGGCGCCGTCCATGCCCATGTTCATCGCGATCTCGCGGTGATACGACGGTAGGTTGTCCTCGGTCAGCAGGTTCTGGATCATGGCCACCTGCGCAACTTCCGACAGCTGCGACTGCTCGGGATCCCAATCCTGGCCGCCCAGCGCGTAATAGTTCTTGCCGTCCGACCACGGGATGTAGTCGTGCGGATTCCAGTCCTTGCGCATCGACAAATGCCGATTGAGGTACTTCTCGACGACAGGCTCGAGCTCATGCAGCAGATGTAGGTCAGTCAAGTTCTCGTGCATTGATCCTTACTCCTTCTCGCGTGCGAGAGCCCACCCGGTTAGTTATCTGTACCCGTTGGTTGCACTCAATATATCTGTGTCCCCCGGTGACATCAAGTTCCGGGCAACAGTGTCACAACCGCCACACGAGGCGCATCTGTCGTTGTAGTATCCCCGTCGGGCAAACATCTAAGCCCGGAATTTCTGGAGACTCGGAGGACGGGCGTTGCTCAAGTTGCGGCATCTGTGGGCGGGCGCGGCGGTTGCTGCGGTAGCGGCGGGTACCGCGCTCGCGGGAGCGGGCCAGGCCGCCGCGGTCCCCGACGTCGTCGACCGCCCCTATAAGGACGCCAAGAAGATCATCCAGCAGTACGGCGGCAACGCCGTGGTCGCGACGCGGGTCGGGAGCAGCGCCGACGAAGGCAACTGCCTGGTGACGAACGCGTGGGATGCCGCGGTCCGCCGGCCGAACTCGCGGGGCCGCCCGGTCTCCAACAGCGATGTCATGGTGGCGTTGAACTGCAATGCCGCGGTCGCCGCGCCCGGGGCGCCGGGCAACTCCGCGATGAGCCCGGTCGGCCGCGATGCCAAGGCCGCGCAGCAACGTCAGCAAGCGAAGGCGGCGCGCGAGGCGGCGATGCTCGAAGAGCAGGAATTGGCCGCCCCCGTGACTCCGAACAACTGAGTCCTCGCAGGTCCGGGCCTTAAAAACCGGCGCTTCCCTCCGGTGGCGATGTATACCGAACCGCAATAGACTGCCACCAGCGTTAACGCGGCGGTCATCGCCCGGACACGGAGGTTGGGGCACGTGCAGAAGATCATCTCCATCGGTTTCATCTCGGCGATGAGTATTGGCGCCGCATCGGCGGTTCTCTTCGGCTCGGGCACCGCCTCGGCCGCTCCCAGCGTCGTGGGCATGAAGTACTCCGACGCTCAGGAACAGATCGAGAACGCCGGCGGCAGAGCGGTGGTCGCCGCTCGGGTCGGTGACAAACTGGACCTCGGCGACTGCATCGTCACCAACATCTGGGACTCGTCGTTCCTGCGGATCAGCCAGGCCGACGAGAGCGAGATGTCAGTGGCGTTGAACTGCGCAGGCGAGTACGCAACCGCCACCAATCCCGGTGCCTCCGTTGCCAATCCGCTTGGGCGGGCGGCCAAGTCCAAGGCCGAAGAGGAAGCCGAGAAGCAGGAACTGTCAGAGCTGGAATCGCCCGTCACTCCCGACAATTAACGCAGTCTTCATAGTCCTCAACGGTTTTCACCCGGCGTCAACGTCGGCGCATCCCTCCGTTCACACAACCCCGTGAAGGTGGCGTGGAATCCACGCCCGGGGTGGACGGCAGCACGTCGCCCGCCTCGGAGCACACTCACGGAGGCGGGCAGAGGATGCGAAAGCGAATGTTGGGGATCGGCGCGGTCGGTGCCGCGGTGCCGGTGATGGCTCTGTTCGGCACGGCGACGGCGGCGGCCGCCCCGGACGTCGTGGGGCAGACCTACTCCGACGCGGTCTCGGCCATCGAGGAGGGCGGTGACACGGCCGTGGTCGCCGCCCGGGTGGGCGACAAACTCGACCTCGGCGATTGCATCGTCACCAATGCGTGGGACGCGTCGTTCTTGCGCATCGCCGAGTCCGGCAGTCAGGTCCACCTCGCGCTGAACTGTGCGGGTGGATACGCGACGGCGACCAATCCCGGTGCGTCGGTGGCCAATCCGCTCGGGCGGGCGGCCAAGTCCAAGGCCGAGGAGGAAGCTGCCAACGAGGAGCAGGAAGAGCTGGAAGCGCCGGTCACGCCCGACGAGTAGGCCGGTCTAGTAGCTCGACACCCGGCCGAGCAGCATCTCGACGCAGTAGTCGATGAAGCGTTCTCGCGTGGCGGCCAGCCTGCCGTTGAGGTAGGCGGTGAACAACGCGGTCAGGGCCCCGATCAGCCCGGTGGCCACCATCGCCGCCCGGTCGGGATCGGTGATGCGGGTGAGCTTGCGCTGCAGCAACTCGATGAAGCTGGGCATCCACTCGGCGCCTGAGCGCGTCAGCACGGGCTCGCTGGCCGGCGCGAGCAGCAGGACGCGGCCTCGGGTCGGGTCGTCGACCATCAGGGCGACAAACCGTTCGACGGCGTCGCGCGGGGTTTCGGCCGACGTCAAGGTGGACATGGCTTTTGCGCAGACGTCGTCGTACACGGCGCGGACGAATTCGTCGCGGTCGGCGAAGCTTTCGTAGAAGTAGCGCTCGGTCAACCCGGCCGCCCGGCACACGGCGCGGACGGTCAGGGACGGGCCCTCGGCGGCGCCGAGCAGTTCCACTCCCGCGGCGATGAGTTCGTCGCGGCGAAGCATCTGACGGTCCTGCAACGGCACGCCCGACCATCGGCCCCGTCTTTGACCCGAAGGCACATCCCTCCTAAGCTCGGTATGACAACGCCCGTAGTCAGAATCTACCTCCGGACGGAAGTACACCAGTGACTCAAGATACGTCTGAAACGTGCCCCGTGTCCCGGGAGCGGCGCCCGTCCGAAGTGCAGCAGGACGCGTCCTCGCTGGCGGCGGGCTGCCCGGTGACCTCAGGCGGTTACGACGCGCCACCGTTGCCGCTGGGCCCCGACTCGCTGACGTGGCGGTACTTCGGTCAGTGGACCGGCCTGTTCCAGGGCACCTGGGCGGGCTCGATGCAGAACATGCACCCGCAGTTGGGTGCCGCCGTGCAGGAGCACTCGATCTTCTTCATGGAGCGGATTCCGCGCCTGCTGCGTTCGATCTACCCCATAGGCGGGGTGGTCTTCGACGGTGATCGCGCGCCGAAGACGGGCGCGGAGGTCCGCGATTACCACATCGGCATCAAGGGCACCGACGAGCGCGGCCGACGCTACAGCGCGCTGAACCCCGATGTCTTCTATTGGGCGCACGCGACGTTCTTCAAGTCCACGCTGCTGGCCGCCGAGAAGTTCGGTGGCGGGCTGACCGAAGAGCAGAAGCGGCAGTTGTTCGACGAACACATCACCTGGTACCGCATGTACGGGATGAGCATGCGGCCGGTGCCCAAGTCGTGGGAAGAATTCCAGGCGTACTGGGATCACATGTGCCACAACGTCTTGGAGAACAACTGGGCGGCCCGGGAGGTGATGGATCTCTCGACGATGCCCAAGCACCCGTCGCTGGAGTGGATTCCTGATCCGTTGTGGCGGCTGAACCTCCAAGTGATGCAACGCTTTCTGACATTCATGACCGTCGCCCTCTACGATCCGCCGGTTCGGGAGTTGATGGGTTATGACTGGTCACCCCGCCAGGAGTGGCTGCACCGCCGCTTCTGCGATGTCGTGACGCTGGCCACCAAGGTGTTGCCCAAGCGGTGGCTGATGCACCCGCGCAAGCGTTCTGCGATCGACCGCGCGACAGGTCGGCTGCCGGTGGACGCCCCGCTGGTCGAGACGCCGGCGCGCAACCTCCCACCGGTCGAGTACCGGGGCCAGCCACAGTTCTACTGTCCGCAGGTCTGATTCGGCGGTAACGCCCTGAATGTAATTGTGCCGCTTGTCAGCTGCTGCGAGGCGGTCGGTCAACGACACCAGGTGCGATGGTCGGTGCTCTCGAATCCGGCGCACGCCGTCGCCTCGGCTCTGGGCATGACGAGGTAGGGCGGTTCTCCCTGCCCCGTGAAGTAGTAGTAGTTGCGGTCGTCCTGTCCGTAGACCCACCAGTCGCCGGAGCCCTGATTCATCTGAGTCGGTGTGAAGCGCCACATCGACGACTCCGCCGGAATCACATACGCCGGCTCTGTCGCGGCGGACCAGGCATTCGACACGATCGGCATGTTTGCGACCACGACGACACCCGCCACAATGGCCCCCGCTATGGCGAGTGCCACCAGGGTGCGGGTGGTGAGCCGGCGGACACGGTGACGTGTCATGGCCGGAATTTACCTCAGTGCCCCCCGTAGGGCTCGAACCTACGACCTATGGATTAAAAGTCCACAGCTCTACCAACTGAGCTAGAGGGGCTTCGGTTGAACAGGATACTGGGTACCGATCTCGCCCTCGTTTGAGGATTCCGGTGCCGATAACCTAAGCTATCGAAGCTCCCAACGTCATCGCGTTGCGAGTACCCCGGAGAGATTCGGCTGGGCCCCCTTCGTCTAGCGGCCTAGGACGCCGCCCTTTCAAGGCGGTAGCGCGGGTTCGAATCCCGTAGGGGGTACACGCAGCGACCCGTACGATGGGACGCAAGCAAGGCCCTGTGGCGCAGTTGGTTAGCGCGCCGCCCTGTCACGGCGGAGGTCGCGGGTTCGAGTCCCGTCAGGGTCGCCATTGCGGCGAGGCATCTGGGTTACGCCCGAGCGGTGCCTTCCGGGCCAGGTAGCTCAGTTGGTACGAGCGTCCGCCTGAAAAGCGGAAGGTCGCCGGTTCGATCCCGGCCCTGGCCACCAAACCCTCGTTCCTATGCCTCGGCGACCGCGGAGGTCTTCACCGCACAACGCGACCGGCGGCTCCGGTTTCCCGAAGCCGCCGGCTCATCTGAATCGCTGTCACACCGGTTGCGGTACGGCCCGCTCCCTGTCGTCGGGCACGACCTCGACCGGAGCCTGCGCAGAAGCCGGCACGGGTTCGTCCGTCCGTGCGGTGCGCTTCGCCAGGGCCGCCGACAGTGCGGCACCGGCCACCAGGGCGGCAAGCGCCGCGATCCCGGCCACCGGCGACACCGACCAGACGCCGTTCAACAGGAAGATCGCCGGCAGCGTGCACGTCGGGATGCCGAGCAGGATCAGCACCCACCCGGTGAAGTGGCCGAGGTCGAACGACCCGACCCGGCTGATCTCCAGGCCGAGCAACACGAAGAACAGCGTCCACATGACCGCCCACGTGGCCCAGATGACCGCGAACACCGGATCGGTCCCGATGCTTTTGACCGCATGGAACAGTGCGATCGCGGCCACGAACGCGCTGTACCAGCCGAACCCCTGCGGCTCGAGATCGTAGATCTGGATGAGCCCGAACCACAGATAGGTGAACCCGAACAGCAGGCTTGGCCACGTCCCGTTGACGATGCCGGTGTCGCCGCCGGCCTGCACCAGGATCAGCGTGGGCAGAACGACCTGCGCCCCGCCGACGAACAGGTTGAGCGGGGCGGCACTTCTGGGTTTGACGACCCCGATGGAGACCAGGCCGTTGACGAACAGAACGACGCCGACGAGCAGCAGACCCACGTTGCCCATCAGCGGCCCACCCATTCCACGAACTGATCCGAGGAAATCACCGGCGCGAAGAATTCGTTGATGCGGCCGAACGCCGCCGGCTCCTGATCGGGACGCGCGGCGCCGGTCGCGTCGCCGATGATGATGGGCAGCAATCCGTGGTCGCGCGCGGCGCGGGCGTTGCCTTCGATGCACCAGTCGAGGTGGATTCCGGTGATGACGACGACCTCGATCTTCTGGCGGATCAGCGCACCCGGCAGGTCGGTGCCGACGAACGCGGTCTGAAGCGCCTTTTCGTAGAGTTCGTTGTCACCGGGCTCCACCAGTTCGCGCAGCTCGTCGACGAGCGCGTTGTCCCAGGCGATCTGCTCGGGCGTCGCGTCGATATGGCCGGTCCAACTCTCGTACTGGACGCGGTCGAAGGCCGTCTGTGGATAGTCCTTGCGGAACACCGAGAAGCCGATCCAGTTGAACGACAGGAAGTTCGGTGCGTTGCGCGCCGCGTGTACGGCCTTCACCGTCGCGTCGAGACTGCCGCGCAGCGCGTGGCCTTCCGCGTACTGCACGCCGCCCGGCTTGTAGAGGGAATTGGATTGGCTGACCGACAGGAAGGCCGCCGGTCGGCTCAGGATCTCGCGGAAGTCGAGCTTCTGCCAGTGTGGGGCCAGCGGTGGGATGGAGTCGACGTTGGTGGGCGGGAAGTTCGCGGGATCGAGCGGGACCGGCTCCAGGGGAGTCAGCCGCGAAGGGGTGTCGATGGTGGCGGTCAAGGTCTTCACTTTCTCGTGGGTGGACAGGTGTCGGGGGCGGCGGTGAAATGTCCACGGCCGCCGACGTTTACACCGAGGAAACATGCGCATCGTGAGCGTCCCACGGGGCGAAGCCAGGCCAGACACTTAGAATCGGCGCGAGTTCATCGCGTCCCGTCGGCGAATGTGTGGAACCGGACCGCCCTTGTCATAAGCGGTACCTCCGCGTACCGTATCGGTACCTCGGTGTACCAGGAAGGCGGGCAGTCCACCATGAGCAAGCAGCGCAGTACGATCAGCGGTCGTACCGCGGTCATCACCGGCGCGGCATCCGGCATCGGACGCGCACTGGCGCAGCGGCTCTCGTCGTACAGCTGCCCGGTGGCCATCGCCGACGTCGACGAACAGGGCCTCAAACAGACCGAGGCGTCGCTGCGGGGTCCGGCATTGTTGCGGGTTCTGGATGTCAGCGATGCCCAGGAGCAACACGACTTCGCCGCCGAGGTACACGCGTGGGCGCCCCGACCGATCGGGGCGGTGTTCAACAACGCCGGTGTCGCGCTCGGATCGACCGTGCTCGACGCCGTCGTCGCCGATGACGACTGGTTGTGGAACATCAACTTTCACGGTGTCGTGAACGGCACCCGGGCGTTTCTGCCCATCCTCGTCGAGCAGGACGAGGGCGTGATCGTCAATACGTCGAGCGTGTTCGGTTTGGTCGGCATGCCCGGCCAAAGCGCTTACTGCTCAGCGAAATTCGCGGTCCGCGGGTTCACCGACTCGCTGCGGCAGGAGCTGCGCGGGACCGGCGTGTCGGCCGTCAACGTACATCCCGGCGGCGTGAACACCAACATCGTGCGCAACGGGCGGTTCCACGAAGAGCCGGGCGGGCCGACCAAGGAGCAGGTGGTCAAGGAGTTCGCCGCGATGACCAGAACCCAGCCCGACAAGGCCGCGGAGATCATCCACCGCGGCGTGGAGGCGGGTAAGGCCCGGATCCTCGTCGGTCCGGACGCCTACATGTTCGACGCGCTGGCCCGACTCGCGCCGACGCGCTACTTCGACGTGCTCGAGCGCCTGCAGGCATCCCTTCGCAAGCGCGCCGCCCGCTAGCTACGCAGTCTCCTTCGCGTATTTCAGCAGCCCCGGATCGTGCGCGCACAGCAGTAGCAGATCGGGTTCGCCGCGGCGGTACAACTCGGTCAGCCGAGCGTGGTTGTCGCGCACCTGTTTACGGTCGAACGCGGCGACCTTCTCGAACGCGCCGAGGACAGGCGCGATCCGCCCCGGGCCGCCGATGGTGTCGGGATGGTAGAAGGCGTCCCCGCAGTGCAGCAGCCAGCGATGACCCGCGTCGACTGCCACGCAGGCATGCCCGCGGGTGTGGCCGGGCAACGACATCAGCACGATTCCCGGCGAGACTTCGGTCAGCTCCTTGGCCGCGGCGAACCCGCGCCACTTCTCCCCGGCGGGGGTGTGTTCGACGATCTTGGGACCGTGCTCCCACTGGGCCGATCGGAACCGGAAGCGTTCACCCCGCGTCGGCGGGTGCATCGCCCCGAGCACTTCGGCTGCGGTGCAGTGGATCTCGGCGTGGGGAAAGTCGGAGATCCCGCCGATGTGGTCGATGTCGAAATGCGTGACCACGATGTGGCGGACGTCCTCGCGCCGAAAGCCCAGCTGTTCCACCTGCCGGACGGCGGTCTCGTCCGGGTCGAAGAACGGCCGAAAGAGGCGGCGGGTGGGGCCGGTCCGGCGCGCCCGCTCCTCACAGTCGGCCAGCCCGTAGCCACTGTCGACGAGCACCAGCCCGTTGTCGGTCTCGACGAGCAGCACATGGCAGACCAGGACGGGAACGCCCCATGGATGCATCGACCCGCAGTTGAGATGGTGAACCTTCACGAGGCGGCTCCGGTGAGCAGCTCGGTGCGACCGATCTGGGTCACGAGGCTCGCGGAGTCGAAGTAGATCCGCTCGTTGACGATGCGGTCGTCCTCGAAGAAGAACACCGCCGCCACCGGCACGCGGAACGCCTTACCCGTCGGTGGCAACCCGTAGAACTCGCCCAGATTCGTTCCGAGCAGGTCGAATTCGACGATCACGGCGTCGTCGGCGACATGGAACCGGACGTTGTCGTGGCGCTGATCCGGGAATGCCGTGCGTGTGCTCCGGTAGTAGGCCATGACCTCGTCGTCGCCGTCGAAGACCTGGCCGGTGGCCATGATCTCGTAGTGAGGCCGTCCCCCTGACTCGTTCTTGAACGTCGCGAGGGTGGCGTCGAACTCCTTGGTGACCTCGGTGTCCATGTGCACACGGATCACCTCGAGTCGGCGTTGTCGCAGCGCGTCGGTGGTCATGAACGCACTGTACGACCGGGCGTCGTCAGGCGGGTGAGGTGACCTGTGCGGCGATCGACTGATGCCGGTGCTGCCGCTCGATCGTCGCCAGATAGAACGCCCAGGCGAATGCCGAACTGGCGAACAGGATGAAGCCCAGATACAGCCAGGCGTGTTTGATGTCGCGCCTGCGACCGTCGACGAGCAACCACGCGGGGAACAACAGCAGGCTCATGATCGTGTAGTCCTGGCTGGCCGAACTTGCCGCCGGGTTGTCGTAGCCCAGCGCGATGAACTCCGACCAGCTGCCCGGACCCCACACGAAGTTGTGCAGCCCACCTGCCGGCGCATACTCGGCCACGAACTGGTTGTTGAAGTAGTAGCCGAGGATGACCGAGGCGACGCCGGCGACGTAGTAGAACAACTCGAGCTTGGTGACCCGGGGACCCGACGGGTAGCGCGCGAAGATCGCGGGATTCGCCTTGACGATGACGGCCAGCGTGGCGAACCCGAGGACGAGGTGGATGATCAACGAAACCATGATCGGAGTTTCTCACCACCGGGCAGAGTTTTGTCAATATTGACATAACTCGTTTCGGGTACTTTCATGCACATGCCCCGTCCGGCCCAGACCGCGCGCAGTGAGCGCACCCGCGAAGCGCTGCGCAAAGCGGCGGTCGTACGGTTCCTCGCGCAGGGGGTCGAAGAGACGTCGGCCGAACAGATCGCGGCCGACGCCGGTGTGTCGTTGCGGACCTTCTATCGCCACTTCGCGTCCAAACACGATCTGCTGTTCGCCGACTACGCCGGGCTGGACTGGTTCCGCTCGGCGCTGGCCGCCCGCGACCCCAGGGAGCCGATCATCGAGGCGGTGCACAGCGCAATCATGGCCCGCCCGTATGACGACTGGGCCGTCGCACAGACCGCCGCCCTGCGCGCACAGGAACTCGAACCCGGCCGGGTGGTGCGGCACATGCGCCAAGTGGAAGCCGACTTCGCCGAGGTGATCGCCGAGCACCTCGCCGATGGGCTGTCATCCGACGTCTCCACCGACGAGCGGATGCGGATCACGGTCACCGCCCGGTGCATCGCCGCCGCGGTCTTCGGCGCGATGGAGGTGTGGATGCTCGGCGACGAGCGCTCGCTTCCAGAGCTGTCACGGCTCACCGGGGAGGCCTTGCGCGCGCTGGCCGACGGTATCGCCGGCTGATGTTTTGTCATTATTGACAAAACTTGGGAGAGCGTGCCAGCCTCACCCCATGAGCGACTTCGACGCCATCGTCATCGGTGCCGGGCACAACGGGTTGACCGCGGCCACCGTGCTGCAGAAAGCCGGTATGCGCACCCTCTGCCTGGACGCGAAGCTGTACGCCGGAGGCATGGCCTCCACGGTCGAATTGTTCGACGGGTTCAAATTCGAGATCGCCGGCTCGGTGCAGATCCCGACGTCGGCGGTGGTCAGCCGCGAACTCGGGCTCGACTCGCTGCCGACCGTCGACCTCGACGTGATGTCGGTGTCGCTTCGCGGCGTGGGTGACGAGCCGTTGGTCTACTACACCGACCCGGTGAAGCTGCTGACCCACATCAACGAGGTGCACGGCGCAGAAGCCGTCAACGGCATGGCCGGGTTGATGGCATGGTGCCAGGCGCCCACACGGGCGTTGGGCCGGTTCGACGCGGGCCAGCCCCCGAAGTCGCTGGATGAGATGTATGCCTGCGCGACAAACGAATTCGAGCGCTCGACGATCACCGATTTGTTGTTCGGCTCGGTCACCGACGTGCTCGACCGCTACCTGCCGGACAAGGAGAAGAACGGTGCGCTGCGCGGCATGCTGTCGCTGCTGGCATGCAACACCACCTACCGGGGGCCGGCCACCCCGGGGACGGCCGCCGCCCTCGCGTACGGCTTCGCCGTCCCCGACGAGAACGCGTTACTGGTCAAGAAGCTGCGAGGCGGCATCGGAGCCCTCACGTCGCATCTGTGCGACGTATTCACCGCCAATGGCGGAGAACTGCGGTTGCGCAGCAAGGTCGTGGAGGTCACGGTCGCAGGCGGCAGGGTCACCGGAGTCCGGCTCGAGGACGGTACGTCGCTGTCGGCGCCGATCGTCGTCTCCGGCGTCGCGCCCGATCTGACGGTCAACGGTCTCGTCGACTCCAACGCGGTTCCCGCGGATGTGCGGGACCGCTTCTCGCGCCTGGACCACCGGGGCAGCTATCTGCAGATGCACTTCGCGCTCGACGGCGTTCCGGAGTTCGCGCCGCCCTACGAGCTGCTGAACGACCCCGCGATGCAGTCCAACATCGGAATCTTCAGCACCCCTGAGGAACTCCAACAACAGTGGGAGGACGCTAGGCGTGGCGTCGTACCCGCGGACCCGGCGATCGCATTGCAGATCCCGTCGGTGAACGACCCCGGCCTGGCGCCGCCGGGCAAGCATGCGGCCTCGGCGTTCTCGCTGTGGTTTCCGATCTCGGAGGGCGAGCACGGCTACGGCGAGATGAAGGTCGAGATGGGCCGGCGGGTGATCGACAAGATCACCCGACTGGCCCCGAACTTCGAGAGCCTCATCCTGCGGCACACGACGTTCACGCCCAAACACATGGGCACCATGTTCGGTGCGCCGGGTGGAGACTACTGCCACGGGCTGATCCACCCCGACCAGATGGGCCCGAACCGGCCGGGACCCAAAGGCTATGTCGATCAGCCGATTCCGATCGACGGGCTGTACCTGGGCAGCGCCGGTTGCCACGGCGGTCCCGGCATCACGTTCATTCCCGGCTACAACGCGGCCAAGCAGGTGCTGGCCGATATGTCCTAAGCCTGTTTCCGACCCGTCCGCACCGGGAATGCGGCGCGCATGGGAATCACGGTGGCGGTGACGGGGCCGACGGGTGAGATCGGCAAGTCGGCGGTGGAAGCACTGGAAGGCGTCGCGGAGGTCGACGAGATCATCGGGATGGCTCGCCGGCCGTTCGATCCGGTCGAGCATGGTTGGTCGAAGACGACGTACCTGCAGGGCGACATCCTCGATCGCGAGGCCGTCGACGCGCTCGTCGGGCGCGCCGACGTCGTGGTCCACCTCGCGTTCATCATCATGGGTTCGCGGGAGGAGAGCGCCCGGATCAACCTGGCCGGTACCCGCAACGTCTTCGAGGCGACGGTGGCCGCCGAGCGCCCGCGGCGGCTGGTGTACACGTCGTCGGTCGCCGCCTACGGATATCACTCGGACAACCCGGTTCCGCTCACCGAGGACGTGCCGCCGCGCGGGTCACCCGAGCACTACTACTCCGAGCAGAAGGCCGAGTGCGAGGCGGCGCTCGCCGACATCGTGGGCGGTTCGTCGTTGGAGGTGTATGTGCTGCGGCCCTGCATCGTCGCGGGACCGAAGGCGCCCGCACTGGCCGACAACATGCCGTGGACCCGGCTGCCCGGTCCGGTCAAGCGCCTATCCGACGCCGTTCCGCTGTTGAAGACACCGGTCCCGGATCCCGGCATCCCGTTGCAGCTGGTCCACCACGACGACGTGGCGGCCGCGATCGCGTTGGCCGCCACCACGTCTGCGGAGCCGGGCGCCTACAACATCGCGGGCGACGGGCTGATCACGGTGGGCGACGTGGCCCGCGAACTCGGCGCCCGCCCGGTACGGGTGCCCAAGGTCGCCGCGACCGCAGCGTCCGGCGTCGTCGCCCGGCTGCCGTTCGTCCCGTCCGCGCTGGAGTGGGTGCACATCGGCCGCACGTCGGTGGTCATGGATACGCGCAAGGCGAAGAGTCAGCTCGGTTGGGAACCGAAATACACGTCAGCGCAGACGCTTACGGAGTTAGCCGGCTCGCTGCGCTGAGTCACTGGGTGTGATCGCCGGTGTCGGCGGGGCCGCTCGGCGTCGCACCGCCCTCATCCGACCAGTCGACGCCTTCCTCTTCGGTGTCGTCGGTGCCCCTGGCCGGGTCGCTCTGCACGTCGTCGTCGGCGTTGGCGGACCCGGCGTCGGTCTCGGCGGTGTCGGGGTTGTCCTTCTTGTCGTCGCTCACCGGCGCTGGATACCCGCCGAGTCCTCGTTTCAGTCTCTGCGAGCGCGCAACTGCGCCGTCCAATCCGCGGGCACCCTCCCGCGCGGACCGGGGGCGGTCTGGCCCTCGGGACGGGATTCGGGCGCGGCGAGTCGTGGCCCGTCGTAGTACTCGTTGGTGGCGTAGTTCCAGAACCAATCCTCACCCGGTTCGAACGAGCGGATGACCGGATGTCCCGTCTCGCGCCAGTGCGCCGAAGCGTGCCGCGCCAACGAGTCGTCGCAGCAGCCGATGTGACCGCATGCCGCGCATCGACGCAGATGCACCCACCAGCCGCCGACCGCGTCGCATTCGGCGCATCCGGTCCCGCTCGGTGGGACCGAAGGGTCCACTGCAGCGTCCATGGCCGGGAGCCTACGCTCGAATCACCCTGCGGCGTAGCCGGTTCTGCGCAGCCTCCCGTAGGTACCGGGTTAACGGGCCATTGTCGAATTCGGCGCGCTCCAATCGGTGGAGACGAACCGGTGGCGGATCAGCCAGTCGTCGCCGACCGGTGCGAACACGTCGCGGTAGCGGCCGTAGTGGTCGAGGCCGATCTCGGTGAACACCGTGAAATAACAGGAGACCCGCGCCTCATCCGGCGTCACATCGGTGAACCGGATGTTCGTCACGTTGTGGCGCACGATGCGCTTGACATCCGACTGGGACGCGGCCGCATTCGGCGCTGCGACGGCACCTCCCAGATAGTCCACGATCGCCGCACGGCCCCGCGCGGGTTCGGTGCCGCGCACCTCGAGGACGCCGTCCTCGCGGAAGGCGGCGGCGAGTTCGGGCAGCCGCAGCGCGTCGCCCGACCAGTTGTACCGGGCGAGGGTGTCCCTGATGCGTTCCCGTGCGCAAAGCTCCCAAAGTTCCATGCGGTCAACCGTAACGGGGCTAGGGTCGCGACATGGCTACCAGCGACTCCCGCGAGGTCGTGATCGACGCGAGCCCGGCCGAGATCCTCGACGTCATCGCCGACGTCGAGTCCGCACCGGACTGGTCCCCCCAGCACCAGGGCGCCGAGGTGCTCGACAGGGACGCCGACGGACGGCCCGGCCGCGTACGGCTGAAGTTGAAGACCATGGGTATCTCGGACGAACAGGTCGTGCAGTACACCTGGGGTGAGAACACGGCCGGCTGGACGCTGATCGAATCCAGCCAGCTCAAGACGCAGAGCGCGTCGTACACCCTGACACCCGACGGCGACAAGACGAAGGTCCGCTTCGAGATCACCGTCGACCCGGCTGTACCGATTCCGGGCTTCGTGTTGAAGCGCGCCATGAAGGGCGGGCTGGAGGCCGCCACCGACGGTCTTCGCAAACAGGTCCTCAAGCTCAAGCGGAGCTGAGCGGTTTCGACGCGCGCCGGGTTGGCAATGAAACCGGCATGGCTGTCACCGAATCTCGCGAGGTCGTCATCGAGGCGACGCCCCAGGAAATCCTCGACGTCCTGACCGACCTCGAGTCGTTGACCGAGTGGTCCTCGGCGCATCAGGAGGTCGAGGTCCTCGAACGCGACGACGAGGGGCGGCCCAGCAAGTCACGTCAGGTCGTCAAGATCGTCGGGATCTCCGACGAGCAGGTGCTCAACTACACCGTTTACGACGACGGGGTCGGCTGGACCCTGGAGAGCTCGAAACAACAACGCGCACAGCGCGGTCGGTACACGCTCACCCCTGACGGCGACAAAACGAAGGTGCATTTCGAGCTCATGGTCGACCCGCTGGTGCCGTTGCCCGGCTTCGTCATCAAGAAGGGTGCCAAGGGTCTGATGGAGACGGCGACCGACGGTCTGCGCAAACGGGTACGCCAGGTCAAGCAGAGTCAATAGTCTGCGGCCTATGGGCGGACCCCTGGCAGGTGTGAAAGTCATCGAACTGGGCGGCATCGGCCCCGGGCCCCACGCCGGAATGGTGCTCACCGATCTCGGCGCCGACGTGGTGCGCGTGCGCCGGCCCGGTGGCTTGCAGATGCCGGCGGAGAACGTCGACCTGCTGCACCGCGGCAAGCGCGTCGTCGACCTGGATGTGAAGAAGGATTTATCTGCGCTGCTCGATCTCATCGCCAGGGCCGACGTGCTCATCGATGCGTTCCGCCCCGGAACCTGTGAACGGCTCGGCATCGGTCCCGACGACTGCGCGGCGGTGAATCCCCGGCTGATCTTCGCCAGGATCACCGGCTGGGGCCAGCACGGCCCGTTGGCGCAGACCGCGGGCCACGACATCAACTACCTGTCGCAAACCGGTGCGCTGTCGGCGATTGGATACCGCGACCGCCCGCCGGTCGTACCGCTGAACCTGGTCGCCGACTTCGGCGGCGGCTCGATGCTCGTGCTGCTGGGCATCGTTGCCGCGCTGTACGAACGGGAGCACTCCGGCCGCGGTCAGGTGATCGACGCGGCGATGGTTGACGGGGTGGCCGTGCTGACGCAGGTTGCGTGGACGATGAAGTCCACCGGTGCGCTGCGCGACGAACGCGAATCGTTCCTGCTCGACGGCAGCGCCCCGTTCTACCGCACCTACGAGACCGCCGACGGCAAGCACGTGGCGGTCGGCGCCATCGAACCGCAGTTCTACGCGCAACTGTTGGCCGGTCTCGGGCTCAGCGCCGATGAACTCCCTGCACAGATGGGCAGGGCGGCGTTTCCAGAATTGCGCAGGCTGTTCGCCGAGCGCTTTGCGCGCAGGACGCGCGACGAATGGGCCGAGATCTTTTCGGGCACCGACGCGTGCGTCACGCCGGTACTCACCTGGAGCGAGGCGTCGCGCAGCGACCACTTGCGTGCGCGGTCAACGTTGGTGCAGGCCAACGGGGTCGACCAAGCCGCACCGGCGCCCCGGTTTTCCCGAACCCCCGCCGGTCCCGTCGGGGCGCCTCCGCAGGCCGCGACTGCCCTAATTGATATTGACTGGTAATGCTAATTTGCTGGAAAAGCCTATGCGCTAGGCAGGAGAGTTAGCTACGATTTGCCGCATGGCTGTGCAGGCATCGAGGGAAGTGGTCTTCGAGGCGCCCAAGGACGCGATCATGGACGCACTCGCCGATATCGACGCCGTGCCCACGTGGTCGCCCGTGCACAAGCACGCCGAGGTGCTCGACCGCCATCCCGACGGCCGTCCGCATCACGTCAAGGCGACGTTCAAGATCATGGGCGTCACCGACAAAGAGTTCCTCGAATACCACTGGGGTGACGACTGGGTGGTCTGGGACGCCAAGGCGACGATGCAGCAACGCGGGCAGCACGGCGAGTACAACCTCACCCCGATCGGCGAGGACCGCACCCGCGTCCGCTTCGACATCATCATCGACCTGGCGGCGCCGATTCCGGAGTTCCTTCTTCGCCGCGCCAAGAAGATGGTGCTCGACGTCGCGACCGAGAATCTGCGACGCCGCGTCATGGCCCCCGCCACGTGAGCCCAGTGTCGGGTTATGTCACGTTTTTTGGCTTACCGCGTGACACAACCCGACATTCGCCGTTAGGGGCTGCGCAGTACCTGAAGCCGACGGATCGCCTCGTCGAGAGTGTCGTCGCGTTTGCAGAAGGCGAAGCGCACCAGGTGGTTCCATGCACCGGCGTGTTCGGCGCCCGGATCGCAGAACGCCGACATCGGAATCGACGCCACACCCGCGCGATGCGGTAGCTCGGCGCAGAACGCGGCGCTGTCGCTGAAGCCGAGCGGACGCGCATCGGCGCACAGGAAGTAGGTGCCGAAGCTGTCGTGCACCTCGAAGCCGACGTCGGCCAGCGCTCCACCCAGTCGGTCGCGCTTGCGCTGCAACGACTCCCGCAGCGAGGCAACCCACGCGTCCTCGTTGTCGAGCGCGTGCGCCACCGCCGGCTGAAACGGTGCGCCGCCGACGTAGGACAAGTACTGCTTGGCCGCGCGCACACCTGCGATGAGATCGGCTGGGCCACAAGCCCACCCGATCTTCCAGCCGGTGACGTTGAACATCTTGGCCGCGCTCGAGATCGTGACCGTGCGCTCGGCCATGCCGGGGTAGTTTGCCAACGGAATGTGACGGTGGCCGTCAAAGACCAGGTGCTCGTAGACCTCGTCGGTGATCACGAGCAGGTCCGCCTCGACGGCCAGTTCGGCAAGCGCGCGCAGTTCGTCGTCGCCGGCCACCATCCCGGTGGGGTTGTGCGGGGAGTTGACGATCAGCGCTTTGGTGTTGGGGGTGAGCGCCTTTCGCAGGCCGTCGACATCGATGCGGAACCCGTGCCCGTCCTGAATCATCGGGACGGCGCGGCGTTGGCAGCCCGCCATGGCGATGACGGGGGAGTAGGAGTCGTAGAACGGCTCGATCAGCAGCACCTCCGAGCCGGGTTCGACAAGCCCGATGACCGACGCCGCAATCGCTTCGGTGGCGCCGACGGTCACCAGCACTTCGGTGTCCGGGTCGTATTCGGTTCCGTAGGCGCGCTTGCGCTGGGCGGCGATGGCTTCGCGCAGCGGAGCGATACCGAGGCCGGGCGGGTACTGGTTGGCGCCGTCGGCGATCGCGTGCTGGGCGATCTTGAGCATCTCGGGCGGACCGTCCTCGTCGGGAAAACCCTGGCCGAGGTTGACCGCGCCGACGCGGGCGGCCAGCGCCGACATCTCGGCGAAGATCGTCACCGCATACGGCCGCAGCCCTCTGACTGTCACAGTCGTCGAGCGTAGTGCTGCGGCGAACGTGGGTTACCGGCACGCAATTCGCGACGAAAGTGTGTCGGTAACCCACGTTCGGCGGGACGAGGCTGCCCAACCAACAGGTTGGCCGAGGCTGTTAGGCTGCGGGGCAGAGGACTACCGTCCGGATGGACAGGCATCCCGCAACCCAATCTGAACAGGAAATATCTTCATGTCTGAAGAAGCCTTCATCTACGAGGCGATTCGTACGCCCCGCGGCAAGAACAAGAACGGCGCGCTCAACGAGGTCAAGCCCGTCAACCTGGTCGTCGGCCTGATCGACGAGATCCGCAGCCGCTACCCCGACCTCGACGAGACGCTGATCAGCGACGTCATCCTCGGGTGTGTGTCGCCCGTCGGCGACCAGGGCGGCGATATCGCCCGGACCGCCGCGCTGGTGGCCAACCTGCCCGAGACCACCGGTGGGTTCCAGCTCAACCGGTTCTGCGCCTCGGGTCTGGAAGCCGTCAACACCGCAGCCCAGAAGGTGCGCTCCGGCTGGGATGACCTGGTGCTCGCCGGCGGTGTCGAGTCGATGAGCCGTGTCCCGATGGGCTCCGACGGCGGCGCGTGGGCGTCCGACCCCGAGACGAACTACCGCATCGGCTTCGTCCCGCAGGGCATCGGCGCCGACCTGATCGCCACGATCGAGGGCTTCTCCCGCGAGGACGTCGACCGCTACGCGCTGCGCAGCCAGGAGAAGGCCGCCGCGGCGTGGTCGGGCGGTTACTTCGCCAAGTCGGTCGTGCCGGTGAAGGACCAGAACGGACTGGTCATTCTCGACCACGACGAGCACATGCGCCCCGACACCACGCTGGAGGGCCTCGGCCAGCTCAAGACCGCGTTCGACGGCGTCGGCGCGATGGGCGGGTTCGACGACGTGGCGCTGCAGAAGTATCACTTCGTCGAGAAGATCAACCACGTCCACACCGGCGGCAACAGCTCGGGCATCGTCGACGGCGCCGCGCTGGTGCTCGTCGGCAGTGAAAGCGCGGGCACCTCGCAGGGCCTGACCCCGCGGGCACGCATCGTGGCCACCGCCACCAGCGGCGCCGATCCGGTCATCATGCTCACGGGCCCGACGCCGGCCACCCGCAAGGTGCTCGACCGCGCCGGCCTCACGGTCGATGACATCGACCTGTTCGAGCTGAACGAGGCGTTCGCCTCGGTGGTGCTGAAGTTCCAGAAGGATCTGAACATCCCCGACGAGAAGCTCAACGTCAACGGTGGCGCCATCGCGATGGGCCACCCGCTGGGCGCCACCGGCGCCATGATCACCGGAACCATGGTCGACGAGCTCGAGCGTCGCAATGCACGGCGGGCGCTGATCACGCTGTGCATCGGCGGCGGCATGGGCGTGGCCACCATCATCGAGCGAGTGTAAGGACAACCCATGGCAGAGAACACTATTCAGTGGGACAAGGATGCCGACGGCATCGTCACCCTGACGCTGGACGATCCGACCGGCTCGGCCAACGTGATGAACGAGCACTACACCGAGTCGATGCACAACGCGGTGGAACGCCTTGTCGCTGAGAAGGATTCGATCACCGGCGTCGTCATCACCAGCGCGAAGAAGACCTTCTTCGCCGGCGGTGACCTCAAGGGCATAATCAACCTCGGCCCGGACAACGCGGCCGAGGCGTTCGCCACCCCGGAGGCGATCAAGGCCGACCTGCGCAAGCTCGAAACGCTGGGCAAGCCGGTCGTGGCGGCCATCAACGGGGCCGCGCTCGGCGGCGGCCTAGAGATCGCGCTGGCCTGTCACCACCGGATCATCGCCGACGTGAAGGGCGCCGTCGTCGGCTTCCCCGAGGTGACGCTGGGCCTGCTGCCCGGCGGCGGCGGTGTCGCGCGCAGCGTGCGGATGTTCGGCATCCAGAAGGCGTTCATGGAGGTGCTGTCGCAGGGCACGCGGTTCAAGCCGGGCAAGGCCAAGGAGGTCGGCCTGGTCGACGAGGTCCTGCCGACGGTCGACGAGCTGGTGCCCGCCGCCAAGGCGTGGATCAAGGCCAACCCCGAGGCTCACACCCAGCCGTGGGATACCAAGGGCTACAAGATGCCCGGCGGTACGCCGACATCGCCTGGTCTGGCCAGCATCCTGCCGTCGTTCCCGGCGCTGCTGAAGAAGCAACTCAAGGGTGCGCCGATGCCGGCGCCGCGGGCGATCCTCGACGCGGCCGTCGAGGGTGCGCAGGTCGACTTCGACACCGCGAGCCGCATCGAAAGCCGCTACTTCACGCAGCTGGTCACCGGCCAGACCGCCAAGAACATGATCCAGGCGTTCTTCTTCGACCTGCAGGCGATCAACGGCGGCGCGTCGCGGCCCGACGGTATCGAGCCGGTCAAGATCAACAAGATCGGTGTGCTGGGCGCGGGCATGATGGGCGCGGGCATCGCCTACGTCTCGGCCAAGGCCGGGTTCGACGTCGTGCTCAAGGACGTCAGCATCGAGGCCGCGCAGAAGGGTAAGGGCTACTCCGAGAAGCTCGAGGCCAAGGCGCTCGAGCGGGGCAAGACCACCCAGGAGAAGTCCGACGCGCTGCTGGCCCGGATCACGCCGACGGCTGACCCGAAGGACCTCAAGGGCGTGGATTTCGTGATCGAGGCCGTGTTCGAGGACCAGGACCTCAAGCACAAGGTGTTCCAGGAGATCGAGGACATCGTCGAGCCCAACGCGCTGCTGGGGTCGAACACCTCGACGCTGCCGATCACCGGTCTGGCCACTGGCGTGAAGCGCCAGGAGGACTTCATCGGCATCCACTTCTTCTCACCGGTCGACAAGATGCCGCTGGTGGAGATCATCAAGGGCGAGAAGACCTCTGACGAGGCGCTGGCCCGGGTGTTCGACTACACGCTGGCCATCGGCAAGACCCCGATCGTGGTGAACGACAGCCGCGGCTTCTTCACCAGCCGCGTCATCGGAACCTTCGTCAACGAGGCGCTGGCGATGCTCGGCGAGGGCATCGCGCCCGCGAGCATCGAGCAGGCCGGCTCTCAGGCCGGCTACCCGGCCCCACCGCTGCAGCTGTCCGACGAACTCAACCTCGAGCTGATGCACAAGATCGCCGTCGCGACCCGCAAGGGCGTCGAGAGCACGGGCGGCACCTACGAGCCGCACCCGGCGGAGGCGGTCGTCGAGAAGATGATCGAGATCGGCCGTCCGTCGCGCCTGAAGGGCGCCGGGTTCTACGAGTACGCCGACGGCAAGCGCGTCGGCCTGTGGCCGGGCCTGAAGGAGACGTTCAACTCCGGCAGCACGTCGATCCCGTTGCAGGACATGATCGATCGCATGCTGTTCGCCGAGGCGCTGGAGACCCAGAAGTGCCTCGACGAGGGCGTGCTCACCTCGACCGCCGACGCGAACATCGGCTCGATCATGGGTATCGGCTTCCCGCCGTACACCGGTGGTTCGGCGCAGTTCATCGTCGGCTACCAGGGCCCGGGTGGCGTCGGCAAGGAGGCCTTCGTGGCCCGCGCCAAGGAGCTTGCGGCCAAGTACGGTGAGCGGTTCAACCCGCCGGCGTCGCTGACCTGACGAACTAGACGGGCCGAGCGCTCACTCTTGTACGGTTTCCGCCCCGGAGTATTCGTACAAGGGTGAGCGCTCGCCGCTTTGGCGGGCGGATGATTCGCTAGATTGGCGCCGTGCCGGAAAGCTTCACTGCCGAGTTCGCGGCCGGACTGGCCCGCTACGGCGACGACCCCTGTATCGAGTTTGAGGGACGCTGGTACAGCGGCGACGAGGTGACGGCGTACGGCCGCGCCATCGCACAGGCCCTGCGGGAAGCCGGTGTCACCGACGATGCCCCGGTCGGTCTGGTGGTCAGAAACCGGCTACCGCACGCCGCGGCGATCATCGGATTCCTCGCCGCGGGGCGCACGGTGTCGATGATCTATTCGTTCCAGTCGCCGGAGTCCATCGGCCGCGACATCGAAACGCTCGCCTTGTCGGCGATCGTCGCCGACGCCGAGGACTGGACCGCGCCCGTCGTCGACGCCGCGCGCCGCGCCGGTAGTGCGGGTGTGTCGATATCGGGGCGTCATCCGACCGTGACCGCAGTGCCGGGTCTGGAACGCCGCGATCCTCAACGTACCCATGCTGAGGCCGAACCCGGTGTGGCACTGCAGATCTTGACCAGTGGCACGACGGGGCCGCCGAAGCGGCAGTCGATCAAGACCGCGGTGCTCGAGCGTACGGTCTTCAGCGTCACCAGCGGGGAGGCCGCACCGGCCGAGGCCCCGCCGGAGCTCGCGTATTGGCAGTTCGGCGGCATCGGCGTCTGCCAACTGATCGCCGGGGTGTACAACGGCAGGCGGATCGCGATGCTCGAGCGGTTCAGCGTCGAGGCCTACGTGGATCTGGTGAAGCGGCACCGCATCACGCGTTCGGGTGTGCAGCCCGCCGTCATCCGGATGCTGCTCGACGCCGACGTCGCCAAAGAAGATCTCGCGTCGCTGGACTTCCTCATCAGCGCGTCGGGACCGCTGGACCCCGAGACCCGCGACGAGTTCGAGGCCAAATACGGCATTCCGATTGTGCTGGCCTACGGCGCAACGGAATTCGCGGGCTCGCTGTGCGCGTGGACTCCCGAGATGCAACGTGAATTCGGCTCGGCCAAACGCAACAGCGTCGGCAGGGCCCTGCCCGACGTCGAGCTGCGCATCGTCGACCCTGACACCGGCGACGAGCTCGTGGGCGAGCCGGGCCTGCTGGAAGCCAAGGTCGCGCCAATCGGACCGGACTGGATCCGCACCACCGACATCGCCTCCATCGACGCCGACGGCTTCGTCACCTTGCACGGAAGGGCCGACGGAGCGATCAACCGCGGCGGGTTCAAGATCCTGCCGGAAAATGTTCGGCGCGTGCTGATCTCACATCCGACCGTCCGCGATGCCTGCGTGGTCGGCGTGCGCGACGCGCGACTCGGCGAGGTGCCGGTCGCGGCCATCGAGGTCTCACCGGGGCTGCCGGTGCCATCGGACGACGAGCTCGCCGACCTGGTTCGCCAATCGCTGCCGGTGTACAACGTGCCGGTGGCGTTCGCGGTCGTCGACGAACTACCGCGCAACCCGGCGCTGAAGGTGAGCCTCCCCGCCGTCGCCGCGCTGTTCGAGCCGCGTTAGAGAGCGCCCAGATCGGCCGACAGCCAGTGCTGCGGCTTCATGAAGATCACCACGGTGTCGCCGTGCTCGCGGCGGGCGTATTCCAGGTACGCGTCGACCTTCTCCGGTGGCAGATAGCGTTTGGTGACTTCGACGAGTCGCTCGTCGGTGCCGGGCTCGATGCGGCTGACCGGACCGTCGACCGCCACGTACCGGACCGTCGGCTCGAGGCGCTGAACCATGAGCGTGAACTCGCCCTGGCTCTCGATGAGTCGGTGCTTGCGAGAGCCGTCGCCGGTGAGCACCCACGGTTCGCCACCGGGTGAGTACTGATACCAGACCGGGACGGTCAGCGGGCCGCGTTTGTCGCCCGCGCTGACCGACAGGGCGGCGACGAGGGGTTCGGCCAGAAACTGTTCGCGTTCGTCTTTGGATAGGGCCATGACGTCACGCTAGACCCGACCTCCGTCAGGCCCACGCGCTTACGTCAGCAGCCGACCCGCGAGAAGAACGCCACGGCGACGAGGCCGATGACGAACGCCACCTGTGGCTGACCCATCGCCAGGGTGCTCGCGACGCCCGCGATCGCGGCGATCGCGATGACGGTGAGCAGCAGCACGTAGAACCATCGAACGTGGTGCTGATCGGCGCCGCCGGCCCGCACATGATGCGATTCCATCCCCGTCGCTGGGTTACGGACCACGTCCGCCTCCTTGTGGCTCACGTCACATGACTACTGCGTTGTGAGCCACACCATACAACACCTCACCGCGAACGCACACGCTGACCGAGCGATGTCGTCGTTGCGGCCCGATAACGGCCCCGGCCAGCGCTTTTGTGGTGGACACTGCGACGTGATCCGCGGCTAATTCGAAAGATGAGCTAACAATGACGGACTTCTGCCAGCTGCCCGCACACGAGCTCGTCGCCCTGATGGTAGGTGGCAAAGTCTCGTGCCGGGAGGTTGTCCAGGCCCACCTCGCGCGCGTCGACGCGGTCAATCCGGCGCTCAACGCGCTCGTGGTGGCCACCGATCCGCAGCGGTGCCTTCAGGCCGCCGCACAAGCCGACGACCGAGTCGCGCGCGGGGACCCGCTCGGCCGCGCCCACGGCCTGCCGATCGTGGTCAAGGACGTCATGAAGGTCGCCGGCCTCGAATGTTCCGGCGGCAGCCCGGCGCTGGGGGCTGTCGCCGCCGAGGACGCGACCGCGGTGGCGCGACTGCGTGCCGAAGGCGCGATCGTGCTCGGTCTCACGAACGTCCCCGAGATGGGCCGCGGCGGTGAGTCGAACAACAACCTCTACGGACGCACGAACAACCCGTTCGACCTGTCGAGGACGCCGGGCGGAAGCAGCGGCGGCTCGGCGGCGCTGATCTGCGCGGGTGGCGCCGCGCTGAGCGTCGGGTCGGACGGCGGGGGCAGCATCCGACAGCCGTCGCACAACACCGGGATCGCGGGCCTCAAGCCCACCCACGGGCGAATTCCACGGACCGGCAGCGTCTTCGGCGATGCACTCGGCATCTTCGGGCCGTTCAACTGTTACGGCCCACTGGCGAGGTCCGTGGCGGACCTGCACCTGGGACTGTCGATCATGAACGGTCCGGATCTGCGCGATCCGTACGCGGTGCCCGCGCCGCTCGGAGACCCCGGCGACGTCGACCTGGCCGGTCTCAGGGTCGCCACCTACTTCGACGACGGCATCTCTCCGCCCGCCGACGATGTCGCCGCCGTCGTCGGCGACGCGGTTCGGGTGCTGACCGACGTGGTCGGCCGCGTCGAGCACAACGCGCCGCCGTGCCTGGGGCGCACGATCGAGTTGTTGTGGGAGTCGGTGTTCCTCGGCGGCGACCGGGGCGAAGGGTTCGAAGCCGACCTCGCGGCGATCGGTGCGACCGAGCCCTCCGAGGAACTCGCCGAGTTTCTCAGGCAGGCACGGCTGGTTGACTTCTCGCTGTCTCAGGCCCGGCGGCGGCTCACCGAGATCGACGCCTACCGCATCGAGATGCTCGAGTTCATGGCCGACTACGACGTGATCGTGGGGCCCGCGATGCCGACCGCGGCCAAGCCGCACCATCACGGCCTGATCGAGATCTCGGATTTCTCCCATCTGATGGCGCACAACCTCACCGGCTGGCCTGCCGTCGTCGTCCGCTGCGGCACCTCGAACGAGGGGTTGCCCGTCGGTGTGCAGGTCGCGGCCAGGCCCTGGCAGGACGCGACGGCACTCGCGGTGGCGGGTCGGCTCGAAACGGTACTGGGAGGATGGCGTCCTCCGCCGCCGGTTGAATAGAGTCGGGTGCCATGCGCTTCGGACTGTTCATCCCGCAGGGGTGGCGACTGGACCTGATCGACATTCCTCCGGCAAAGCAGTGGGCGGTGATGCGCGATCTCGCCGCGTACGCCGACGGCAGCGACGCCTGGGACTCGCTGTGGGTCTACGACCACTTCCACACCGTTCCGGTGCCCACCGCGGAGGCCACTCACGAGGCGTGGACCCTGATGGCCGCCTATGCCGCGACGACCTCGCGCATCAAGCTCGGCCAGATGTGCACGGCGATGAGCTACCGCAATCCGGTGTATCTGGCCAAGGTCGCCGCCACCGCCGACATCATCTCCGGCGGCCGCATTCAGATGGGCATCGGCGGTGGCTGGTACGAACACGAGTGGCGCGCATACGGTTACGGGTTCCCGTCCGCCGGGGTGCGGCTGGCCCGCCTCGACGAGGGCGTGCAGATCATGCGCGACGCCTGGCGCGACGGGAAGGTGAGCTTCGACGGTAAGCACTACCAGGTTTCCGGCGCGATAGTCGAACCGAAGCCATTGCAGGACAACGGAATCCCGCTGTGGATCGCCGGCGGTGGCGAGAAGGTGACGCTGCGGATCGCGGCGAAGTACGCGCAGTACACCAACTTCACCTGCGAGCCAGGCGGTTTCACCCACAAGTCCCAGGTGCTGGCCGACCACTGCCGCGAGGTCGGCACCGACTACAACGCGATCGTGCGCTCGGCCAACTTCAACGCGGTGATCGGCGATTCGGAGGCCGACGTCAAGGAGCGGGTGGCGAGGCTGCGCGCACGGCAGGTCACGAAGGCCGACGAGGCGGCGATCGACGCGATGCTGAACTCCGTGTCGGCGCCCGAGTCGGCAAGCGGCACACCCGAACAGGTCGTCGAGAAGCTGGAGAAGATGCGCGAGCTTGGCTGTGAGTACGCGATCCTCTACTTCCCGGAAGCCGCCTATGACCGTTCGGGGATCGAACTGTTCGAAAAGCAGGTGATTCCCGCCCTGAGCTGAGGCACTACTGCGTATGCCTGCTCACGGCGTCGGCGGAATCGGCCCGTCGGGCGGTACCGCGGGACCAGGCGGGGGACTGTCGTAGTACCCGGGCGGCGGTGGGCCGTCCAGTGGGTAGTAGCCGGGCGGCAGCGGTGGACCGCCTTCGGCCGGCGGCGCAACCGGCGGTCCGTTGGACTCGGGGGCGTTCAGTGAGGTGTATCCCGGCGGCAACTGCGGTGCGGGCCCCGCGCCGGGCGGTGGCGGGGCGCCGACCGGCGCCTGGCCCGGCGGCAGTGCGGCGAACCCGTACGGGTCCTGGGCCTGGCGCCAGGCATCGCGGAGGAAGCCGAGCGGACCTGGGCTCGAACCCTGCCCGTACTGCGCGTTCGGAATCTCAGGCACGGGAGGCGCACCGACGGGCGGAGGCGCGGGCGGCGGGTCCCCCGGCGCCACCGGAGCGGCATAGGGCTGGCCGGGCGCCGGTGGCGCGCCGGGCGTCCCGGGAACGGGCGGGACCTCCGGGTCCGCACTGGCCAACCCGGCCGAAGTCAGCGCACCCAGGCCGACGGCGACGCCGACGAGTCCGAACTTGACCGCCTGGACGGACGTGGCGCGACGGCGTCTGGTCATGGGTAAGCAGGCTAGCGCCTCACCGCCTGGGGCGCTCATTTACGACGGTCCCGATGCGGCCGCCTGCGGCGGATGCGTCGTCACTAAGATTGGCATCTCTGCTGAATTGCGAAATCGACCAGCCCTCGACAGGAAGCCCGCAATGAACAAGACCTCGCTGACCGCGCTCGCACGTGAGCAACTCGAGACGGCCCGCGCCGCCAGCAGTGGACGCAGCGCGCACACGGTCTACGGCGGCCACGAGCATTCGCTGCGCCAGACGCTGATCGCCCTGACCGGCGGCTCCGAGCTGACCGAGCACGAGACGAACGGAGAAGCCACGCTGCAGGTGCTGCACGGCCGGGTACGGCTGACCCACTCATCGGCCAACTGGGAGGGCTCCGAAGGCGACCACCTCGTCGTGCCGAAGGACCGGCACGGACTGCAGGCGATCGAGGACTCCGCGATCCTGCTGACGGTGTCCAATCCGGTGGGCCCGCACGTCTAGGGGAGCGCGCCGCGCGTCTAGATCGCGGGGCCCAACAGGTCGTCGGCGTCCTTGATGACGTAGCCGTAGCCCTGCTCGGCGAGGAATCGCTGACGGTGCGCGGCGTATTCGGCGTCGAGGCTGTCGCGCGAGACCACGGAGTAGAAGATCGCGCCGCCGCCGTCGGCCTTGGGCCGCAGCAGCCGGCCCAGGCGCTGCGCCTCTTCCTGGCGGGATCCGAACGTGCCCGAAACCTGCACGGCGACACTGGCTTCCGGAAGGTCGATGGAGAAGTTGGCGACCTTCGACACCACCAGCGTCGAGATCTCACCGCGTCGGAACTGGTCGAAGAGCACCTCGCGCTCCGCGGTCTTCGTGGAACCCTGGATGACCGGCGCGTCGAGCTCCCGACCGAGCTCTTCGAGCTGGTCGAGATAGGCGCCGATCACCAGCGTCTGCTCACCCTTGTGCTTGTCGAGGAGCGACTTGACCACCGCGATCTTGGTGTGCGCCGTCGAGCACAGCTTGTAGCGCTCGTCGGGTTCGGCGGTCGCGTAGAGCATCCGCTCGTTGTCGGTCATCGTCACGCGCACCTCGACGCACTCGGCGGGTGCGATCCAGCCCTGGGCCTCGATGTCCTTCCACGGCGCGTCGTAGCGCTTCGGCCCGATCAACGAGAACACGTCACCCTCGCGGCCGTCCTCACGAATCAGCGTGGCGGTCAAGCCGAGTCGACGACGCGACTGCAGATCGGCCGTCATCCGGAACACCGGTGCGGGCAACAGGTGGACCTCGTCATAGATGATCAGCCCCCAGTCGCGGCTGTCGAACAACTCCAGGTGCCGATACTCACCCTTGGTGCGACGCGTGATCACCTGATAGGTGGCGATGGTCACCGGGCGGATCTCCTTGCGTTCCCCGGAGTATTCGCCGATTTCGTTCTCGGTGAGCGAGGTCCGGTTGATCAGCTCACGCTTCCACTGCCGCCCGGCGACGGTATTGGTCACCAGGATCAGCGTGGTCGCCGAGGCCTTCGCCATCGCGGCGGCGCCGACGAGCGTCTTGCCCGCACCGCACGGCAGCACGACGACCCCCGATCCGCCCTCCCAGAACGACTCGGTGGCCATCTGCTGGTAGTCGCGAAGGTGCCAGCCGTTCTCCGCGAGACTGATCGGGTGCTTCTCGCCGTCGACGTAACCGGCGAGATCCTCAGCGGGCCAACCGATCTTGAGCAGCATCTGCTTGACCCGGCCGCGCTCGCTGTTGTGCACCAGGACGGTGTCGTCGTCGATGCGCGCGCCCAGCATCGGCGCGATCTTCTTGTTGCGCAGCACCTCCTCGAGCACCGCGCGGTCCAGGCTCACCAGCATCAGACCGTGAGCCGGATGCTTGACCAGTTGCAGGCGCCCGTAGCGGGCCATGGTGTCGACGATGTCGACCAGCAGCGGCTGGGGCACCGCGTAGCGGGAGAACGACACCAGCGCATCGACGACCTGTTCGGCGTCGTGGCCGGCGGCGCGCGCGTTCCACAGCGCCAGCGGGGTGATCCGGTAGGTGTGGATGTGTTCGGGCGCACGCTCGAGTTCGGCGAACGGGGCGATCGCGGCACGCGCCGCCCCCGCCTGCTCATGGTCGACCTCGAGCAGCACCGTCTTGTCGGACTGCACGATCAGGGGGCCGTCGGTCATTCCGTCCATTATCCAGAACCCCCGGACGCCCCCACCCGCGAGCGGACGCC
>NZ_LQIH01000015.1:0-100306 GCF_001499835.1 Mycolicibacterium novocastrense | reverse complement strand
CACACCAGCCACATACAACTCCCCCACCACACCCACCGGCACCGAACGCAACCAACCGTCCAGCACAAACACCGCCGCGCCCTCTATCGCCACACCAATCGGTGGCGCCCCCGTGCCCGCCGTCAAAGGTCCCGTCCGGCAGGCACACACAGTCGTCTCGGTCGGACCGTAGGCGTTGACCATCACCCGGCCCGGCGCCCACCGATCCACCACCTCAGCCGGACACGCCTCACCGGCGACCAGCAGCGTCATCGACGGCAACCCGCTGGGGGGCAACACCGCTGCTGCGGAAGGGGTTTGGCTCAGGAAGGTGACCTGCTCGGCGGTGAGTAACGCGTGTAACTCGTCGGCCGAGCCGGCCACTGATTCGGGAACGATCACCAACCGGTCACCGCCCAGCAGTGCGCCCCAGACCTCTTCGACCGAGGCGTCGTAGGCCAGGGAATGGCACTGTGCCCACACTCTTGTCGGCGCATCTGGATCCGCATTCTTGGGCGCAAGCACCTCGGTGACGTTGCGGTGGGTGATGGCCACCCCCTTGGGCACACCGGTGGTCCCCGAGGTGTAGATCACGTAGGCGATGTCGTCGCGGTCGGGCATCGGCACTGTGGTGACGGGTTGGTCGTCGACGGCGGGATCCTCGCGATCGATGATCAGCACGGTTGGTTGGTCCAGTCGGGCGGCCAGATCAGCTGTGGTGATCGCGGCCACCGGCGCGGCATCGACGAAGATGAATCCGATCCGTTCAGCGGGCAGATCCGGGTCGATCGGCAGATATGCCGCTCCCGTCTTGAGCACCGCCAGCATCGCGGCGATCGCTTCCGGACAGCGTGAAAAGAACAGCGCGACAGTGCTTCCGGGGCCTGCGCCGAGATCGATCAATGATTGCACGAGCCGATTCGCCGCCAGATCCAAGTCCAGGTAGGTCATCGACCGGCCCTGGTAACTCAGGGCCACCGCGTTGGGCATCCGGGCCACCTGCGCGGCGAACAACTCCGGTATGGACACACCGGTCGCCGGCCGACTCAGCGCGGCGCGGTTGCCGAGGTCGTCGAGGCGGCTGCGTTCAGAAGCGTCCAGCAGATCCACGGCTGACAGCCGCCGTGCCGGGTCCGCGGTCATCGAGGCCAAGATCCCCCTCAACCGCCCGATCAGCCCGTGGATATTGAACTCTTCGAACGCATCGGTGTCGAACTCGACGCGCATTTCCAGTTCGGCGCCGGGCCGGACCGCGATCGTCAGCGGGTAGTGGGTGGATTCATGACCGCACACATCGGTAATCATCAATTCGGTCATGCCGGACAAGGCAGTGGCGTCGACGGGATAGTTCTCGTACACGAACAGGGTGTCGAAAAGTTGATCATGTCCGGTGATGCGGTGGATCTCGCTCAGCGCGATGTGCTGGTGATCCAGGGTGGCGTTGTGGACGCGCTGCAGCCCGGTGATCAGGTCGGCCGTCGTGATGGCGGGGGTCATCGCCGCTCGCACCGGCACGGTGTTGATCAACAGCCCGACCATCGATTCCGCGCCGGCCAGCTCGGTTGGCCTCCCCGAAACCACGGTGCCGAAGGCGACGTCGTTCTGGCCGGTCAGCCACATCAGCAATTGAGCCCACGCCGACTGGAGCACAATATTGACAGTGGTATGAAGCGAGCGTGCCAATTCGCCGATATCGCTGGATATCTCAGCGGGCAGGCGGAAGCTCTCCACACCGCGACGGCCGGCATTCGACCGGTCGGCGGGGCCCACCAGCGTCGCTTCTTCGAAGCCGACGAATACGTCGCGCCAGGCGCTCGCAGCGGTGTCCTCGTCGCGTCCGGCGAGCCAGGAGATGAAGCTGCGGTACGGCGCGGGGGTGGGTAGCTGGTGCCCGTGGTAGCTGGCGAAGATCTCCGCGACGAGGATCGGCAGCGACCAGCCGTCCATCACGATGTGGTGGAAGGTGAGGACGAACCGGTGCCGATCGTGTGCGGTGCGGATCAGAGCAGCTCGAAAGATCCGCTGGCCGAACAGATCACAGACCGCTGCTCGCTCTTCAGTCCGTACCCGCTCGATCTGCTCATCGGAGATGAGTTCGATATACCGCCACCCAACGGCGGGATCGGCCGGGATAGTCTGGACCGGCTCGTCGAACTGAATGTGGAAGCGGGCCGCGAGGTTCGGATGACGCTTGACGACGGTGGTCACCGCTTCGCGTAGCCGAGAGGAGTCGAGGGCGCCGCTCAAGGTGATCACCAGCTGGACCGCATAGACATCCTCACTCGCCTTCGCGGTGCTGGTGTGGAAGAGCAACCCCTGCTGCAAAGGCGTCAACGGCAGGATGTCGGTGACGTCGTAACGCTCGGTGAGTTCATCGATTTGGTGCTGGGTCAACCGGGCCGGTGCGATGTCGGAGGGGGTGAGGCCGCCGCCCCCTGCGCGGACGTGGGTGCAGATGCCGGTCAAAGCCTCGAACCAGAGCCGACTCAGTCGGTTGACCCGCTCGGAATCGAGCGTTGAGGGTGCCCATGTCCAGTGGGCGTGTAGTTGTGGACCGGTGCCGGTGTCGACAGTGCCGGCGTTGAGTTCGACGGTGTGGGCCAACGGCATCGGGACCGCTGCGGCAACACCGGTCAGCGACACTCCGTCGGGTCCGATGCGCCACAGTTCGTCGGACGATTCTTGTCCGGTGCTGGTGAGTCGGCCCAGGTAGTTGAATCCGATCGGGGGATCGTGCTCGGGTAGCTCGATGTCGGGGTTGAGATAGCGCAGCAGACCGTAGGTCAGTGGGTCGGGCAGAGCACGAAGTTGTTCTTTGGCGTCTTTGACCACCGCACCCAACGCCGTGTCACCGGCACTGACCTGCGCCCACGACAATCGACGGATATCCAGGGCAACAGGGTATTTGGCAGTGAACCAGCCCACCGTGCGGGTCAGATCCACCCCGGCCGCGATGTCCTCATCACGGCCGTGGCCCTCCACATCGATACCCACCGGCCCACCGGCACCAACAAACTCACCCACCGCGATCGCCAACGCGATCAACAAAATCTCGTGGATACCGGTGCGGAACGCCGCGGGCACCTGCCCCACCAACACCGCGGTGGTCTCGGTGCCCAACGACACCGACCACTGCCCAGCACCGGCATAAGTATCAGCGGGCTGGGGCCCGGGCAACAGCGCGGGAACCTCAGCCACCCGTTTCCAGACCTCGGCCTGACCCATGACCGCTGGGGCATAAGCATGGTCAGCCAACAGTGCCGACCAGCGGGCAAACGAGGTCTCCACCACCGGCAGGGTGATCGGCTGCCCGCTGCGGCGCTGGGTCCAGGCGATGTTGAGGTCTTCCACCAGTATTCGCCACGACACCCCGTCAACGGTCAGGTGGTGGACGATCAACACCAACTGTTTCGTCGAGGTCACCCACAGGGCACTCACCATCACGCCAGCGGCCAGATCCAATCGTGACCGCGCTGCCAGGAGCGCATGCTCAGACAACGCCTCGACCGACGTCAGACAGACATCCACCGACCCGGCGCCCGGAACGACGAATGACCGTCCGCCGTCACCGTCACGCTCGGCGCGCAACCGCAACATGGCGTGTCGGTCCAGCAGCGCCTGCAGCACCGCAGCCACATCGGACTCGGTGACCCCATCGGGGGCCTGCAGCACCACCGTCTGGTTGAACTCGTCAATCGGGCCTTGCCGGTTCGTCAGCCATCGCATGATCGGGGTGGCGGCCACCGGCCCGGTGCCCTCATCGACCGGAGCGAGACCCTCGTCGGCGACCTCGACAACCCGGGCCAACCGGGCCACCGTCTGCTCGACGAAAATATCGCGCGGGCGACACACCAACCCCGCCGCGCGCGCTCGGGCCACCACCTGCATCGACGAGATGCTGTCCCCACCCAGATCGAAGAACGAATCATCCACCCCCACCTGATCCAGGCCCAACACCTCGGCATAGATCCCGGCCAACACCTCCTCAACGGCATCAGTGGGCGCGCGGTATCCCGCTGCGGCGTATTCGGGTGCCGGTAATGCACGGGTGTCGAGTTTGCCGTTGACGTTGATTGGTAGCGCGCCGATGACCACCACTGCGGCGGGCACCATATACGCCGGCAGACACTCGGCCAGCGCGCTACGCGCACGACCCACATCGACCGTGCAGCCCGGTGTTTCGGTGACATAGCCCACCAAACGCTTATCACCGGGACGATCTTCACGCGCGATCACCGCCGCCTGCTCCACCCCGTCGAGCCCGAGCAGCGCGGACTGGATCTCGCCGAGTTCGATGCGATATCCACGAACCTTGACCTGCTCATCAACCCGACCCAGATAATCAAGCTGCCCATCGGCACGCCACCGCACCACATCCCCGGTGCGATACATCCGAGATCCCGGCAACCCAAATGGACACGCCACGAACCGCGCTGCGGTCAGCTTTGGTCTGCGCACGTAACCCACGCCGACACCGCGCCCGGCGATATACAACTCGCCCACCACGCCCGCCGGCACCTGTCGTAGTGAGCCGTCGAGTACGAAGAACGCCGCCCACGCCGTCGGGGAGCCGATCGGCGGCGCCCCTGAACCGGGTGTCAACGGCGCGCTCTTCGATGCCCACATCGTGGTCTCCGTCGGGCCGTAGACGTTGACCATCACCCGACCCGGCGCCCACCGGTCGACCAGCTCGGCTGGGCAGGGCTCGGCACCGATGACGAGTGCGGCCGAGCCCAACCCTTCGGGTGACAGCATCCCCACGGCGGAGGGAGTCTGGGTCAACACGGTGACCTGTTGTCTGATCAGTAGCGCGTGGAAGTCTTGCGGGGAGCGCGCGACCGAGTCAGATACCACGACCAAGCGGCCACCGAAAAGCAAGGCGCCCCATATCTCCCATACCGAGAAATCGAAGGCGTAGGAATGGAATTGCGTCCACACCTGCCCCGGTGCCAGCTCCACTCCGATTTCCAGAGAGTCGAACAGCTGGACGACGTTGTAGTGGGTGACGGTGACTCCTTTGGGCGCACCGGTCGTGCCCGAGGTGTAGATGATGTGCGCCAGATCGTCCGGCGCGGGATGGGGCAGATCGGTACCAGCTTGGTCCGCAATGCGTGGATCGGCGATGTCGATGATCTCGACGGTGCACCCGCCGAGCAGTGCGCGGAGGTCGGCCGTGGTGACCGCGGCGATCGGGGCGGCATCTGTGATCATGAAGTCGATCCGCGACGCCGGCAGGGCGGGATCGATGGGCAAGTACGCGGCCCCGACCTTCAGGACTGCCAGGATTGCGACGACCGCCTCGGCTGAGCGCGGAAAGAGCAGTGCCACAGTCTGTCCCGGTCCTGCTCCACGTCCGGCCAGAAAGTGTGCCAAGCGGTTGGCCGCCAGATTCAACTCGCGGTATGTCATCGCCCGGTCTTCGAAGGTGACTGCCGGCGCGTCGGGGAACCGGGCGACCTGGTCGGCGAACCGTGCCGGAACGGACACCGGCGTGGGGGGCTCGGTCAACATCGCGCGGTTGCCGAACCCATCCAGCCGGGAGTGCTCGGCGTCATCGAGTAGGTCGATCGACGAGATTCGCTGTGCCGGGTCGGCGCAAATCGCCGTCAACACGCGCTCAAAGCGTCGGATCAGCTTCTCAATGCTCGCCGCATCGAACACGTCGGTGCGAAACTCGACCGTGCCGCCGATTCCCGCGGGTTCGCCCGTGTCGTCCCAGCGTTCCGCCAGTGAAATGGCCAGATCCATACGGGCCGTGTGGGTCTCCACCGGCACCGACGCGATGTGAAGACCTTCCAACGCCAATCCGGAGGCCAGATCGGTATCTCCTGCGAACTGCCACCCCAACATCACCTGGATCAAGGGATGATGCCCCAACGACCTGGACGGGTTGAGCCGCTCGACGAGCACTTCGAAAGGCACGTCTTGGTTCTCGAAGGCCTCGAGGCTGCGCTGGCGCACCTGAGCCAACAGGTCGGCTACGTCGGGATCACCGCTCAGGTCGACGCGAAGCACCAACGTGTTGACGAAGAAGCCGACCAGTTCCGCGAGTGCGGGGTCGCGCCGCCCGGCGATCGGGAAACCGACGGCCACCTCGGGACAGGCGCTGATCTTCGAGAGCAGCACCGCCAGCGCGGCCTGCAACAGCATGAAGCTGGTCACGTTGTGCTCGCGCGCCACTCGTCCGACGGTCTGCTGCAACTCGGCTGACCAATCCACCACCAAGCTCGCGCCATGCTGATCGGCCACCGGCGGATAGGGACGGTCGGTGGGCAGTGGCAGGTGTTCGGGCAGGCCGGCCAGCGTCCGCTCCCAGTAGGCCAGCTGCGCGCAGATGGGGCTCTGGTCATCGTCGAGATCGCCCAGGAGTTGGCGCTGCCACAGCGTGTAATCGACGTACTGCACCGGCAGCGGTTCCCAATCGGGGCTCAGTCCAGCCGATCGGCTGGTGTAAGCGACGGTGAGATCTCTGATCAACGGCAGTATCGACAGACCGTCGGCGGCGATGTGGTGTGCGACGGCCACCAGCACATGCTCATGGTCATCAACTCGGAAAAGCTTGGCCCGCAATGGGATCTCCGATGTCAGGTCGAAGCCCTGCTGCGCCAGCGTGCTGAGGGCCTCGTCGAGGCGCGGCGGCGACCACCCGACGGCATCGACGACCTCCCACCCGAAGTCGGCCCGTTCGGGCGGCAGCACCAGCTGCCGGGGCGATCCGTCGGCGGCGGGAAGTAGCGTGCGCAGGCTTTCGTGGCGGGCCACCACATCGGCCAGTGCGGCGCCGAACGCCTCACGATCCAGGTCGCCGCTCAACCGCAACGCGGCCGCCATGTTGTACACCGCTGAGGGACCCTGCAACTGGTCGACGAACCACAACCGCTGCTGGGCGTAGGACAGCGGCACCACCGCCGGTCGCTTCATCGGAGCCAGGGGCTGAAGCCCGCGTGATCCCACGCCGACCCGGAGCGCCAGCTGGGCGACCGTGGGTGCCTCGAACACGGTGGGCACCGAAAGATCGGCGCACAGAGCGGAATTGACGGTGGCCGACAGGCGCATCGCCAGCAACGAATCGCCACCCAGATCGAAGAAGGAGTCGTCCACTCCGACACGTTCCAGGCCCAGCACCTCGGCGTAGATCCCGGCCAGGATCTCCTCGACGGCGTTGGCGGGGGGTCGATAACCATCACCACGCTGTGATTCGGGTGGAGGTAGGGCGTGGGCGTCGAGTTTGCCGTTGGGTGTCAACGGCAGCGCTTCGATCACGACGATCGCCGCCGGCACCATATAGGAAGGTAGCCGCTCGGCCAGCTGCGCACGCACTGCAGACGGCTCGGCTGTGCCGGTGATGTAGCCGACCAGCCGCTTCTCGCCGGGGCGGTCCTCACGGGCGATCACCGCCGCCTGTCCCACCCCGTCCAGTTGTGCGAGCACGGAGTGAATCTCGCCGAGTTCGATGCGGTAGCCGCGGATCTTGACCTGCTCATCGACCCGGCCCAGGTAGTCGAGCTGCCCGTCGTCCCGCCACCGCACCACATCGCCCGTGCGATACATCCGCGCCCCCGGTGATCCGAACGGACACGCCACAAACCGTGCTGCTGTCAGCCCCGGGCGGCCCACATAGCCCGCCCCCACCCCCGCACCAGCGACGTACAACTCCCCCACGACACCCACCGGCACTTGCCGCAGCCAGCCGTCGAGGACAAACAGCGCAGCCCCACCCACCGGCACACCGATCGGCGGCACACCCGAGCCCGCCGTCAACGGCGCACTGATCGCCACACACATCGTCGTCTCGGTCGGCCCGTAGGCATTGACCATCACCCGCCCCGGCGCCCATCGGTCCACCACCTCAGCAGGACACGCCTCGCCCACCACCACCAACGCCACCGACTGCAGCCCCGAGGACGGCAACACCGCCACGGCCGAGGGGGTTTGGGTCAGTACGTCGACGCGCTCATCCGTCAGCAACGCATGAAAATCCTCGGCCGAACCCACCACGTCCTCGGTGACCACCACCACCCGACCACCGCGCAGCAGCGCGCCGAAGATCTCCCACACCGACACATCGAAAGCCAACGAATGACTGTGCGCCCAAACCCGCACCGGTCCGAAGCCCAGCTCTTGCGACGCCAACAGTTGCGTCACGTTGTCATGCGTAATCCCCACGGCCTTGGGCACACCCGTGGTGCCCGAGGTATAGATCAGGTAAGCGAGGTCGTCACCGCGCGGCATCGCCAATGCGGCAGAAGTTCGAAGGTCGGTCGCGGAATCGTCGAGATCGATGACCACCGTGGTCGGTTGGTCGAGCCGGGCAGCCAACTCCGCGGTGGTGATCGTGGCGACAGGTGCGGCGTCGGTGACCATGAAGTCGATTCGATCCTCCGGTAAGACCGGGTCGATCGGCAGATACGCCGCTCCCGTCTTGAGTACCGCCAACATGGCCACGACCGCGTCGGCTGAGCGCGGTAACAACAACGCCACACACCGGCCCGGACCCGCGCCCAGTTCCACCAAGGACTGCGCCAACCGATTCGAGGCCTCGTCCAACTCGAGGTACGTCATCGATCGGCCCTCGGAGCTCACCGCGACTGCCTCCGGTGCGCGCGTCACCTGATCGAGGAACAACTCCGGAATGGTCACCGCCGGGCGAGAATCCGACAACACCCTGCGATTGCCGAGTCCATCGAGGAGGGTCTGCTCGTGATCGTCGAGCACGCTGATCGAAGCCAGCGGCCGCTCTGGGTCAGCAGCCATCGTGGACAGGATCCGCTCCAGCCGCGCCGCCAAGCCGCGGACATCACAACCAGCGAAGAAGTGTCCACCGCCAACGGTGTTCAGGTAGAGCTGGTCGTCGTCCTTGAAGAACACGAGCCCGAATTCGACGGGCCCGGCGTGAGTCAGCGTTCCCGTGGCTTCCGCATCAACCAGGTGCGCGGTGTGCTTGGCGGGTATGTAGTTGACGACCACCCGATTCGACGCCTGACCAGAGCCTCGAAGTCGTGCGCGGTAGTCGAGGGAGTGGACCGGGAAACGTTGATGCTGCAGCGCTTCTCGCATCCTGGTGTGGACGTGGCCGCAGAACTCCGCGACGGTCCTGCCCGGCGGGGCACTCAACACAAGCGGCACGAAGCCAGAGACCATTCCGGCCACCAACAAGGTTTCCGGACGCAGTCGCCTACTGACGGGGAAGTCGAGCACAACTTCTGATCGGTGCGTCTCAAAGGCGCGGACCAGAAGTGCGCACGCTGCTGTGACGACCGAAGAGCGGCGGACTTCCAAGCTCTGTGACAACACCTGAATCGCGTCCACAGCAGATGGGTTCAGTGGAATCGGCGCGGACGACTCCTCACTGCGCCCGCCCGTCTCCACGTCTGGCGGCCGATACGCCGGTTCGCTGTCTTGCGGGAGGTTCCTCGTCCAATAGGCATAGTCATCGAGGTAGTCCGGCGACGATTCATAGTCCGCTTCGCAGGCGATCAAGTCGCGCAGCGATCCGAAGTAGGCAGGCGGGACGGGTTGGTCTGCAGCCATCGCCGAATAGATCTCCGCCATCCGATGACAAAGGAGTGTCAGCCCGATGCCATCCACCACGATGTGGTGGCAGCAGGCGAAGACATAGAACTCGTCGACCCGGGTCTGCAGCAACGCGAATTTGAACAGCGGACCGTCCAGGGGCATCAATTTCCGTTGGATTGACGACGCCACCAAAAGGGCGTCCTGCGCCGGATTCTGCGAGTCCATGAGGTCGTAGCGGGCGAGCTCGATGTCGGGGTAGTCGATCGGTCTTTGGTAGACCGCCCCGTCGATCTCGAAAAAGACGGCTCGAAGGGGTTCCGCCTCGCGCACCGCCTGGATGATGGCCGGCTTGACCAGGCCGAGGTTGACCCTTCCCTCGATCAGAACCAACTCGCCGAGTTGCCATTTCGGCCCGAAGCTGCCCGATTTCTCCGCAAGCCAGATGTCCAGCTGCCCGCGCGTAAGCGGAAAGGTTTCATTATCAAGTTCCATTCCACTCCCGCCTGAGAGGGTTATTGATCAGGAAAGCGGATCGAATACTTGCGACCGTTCATCGGCCACTGCTGCTGGCTGCAATTCAGAGGGGCCGCACCGCGCTTCTCCGGAAGCGAACCGCCCCCAGTTGAGACACCGGCGAGGCCCGGCCACCGCCTGCATGGATAGTCGTGCTTCGTCACACCCGTTCTGGGCTACGGCGTAGCCATATTCGAACGGATCGATCTCCATCAGTGCTCCAGACCGCCGAAGACATGAATTGACGCCGGCAAGCCAAAACCCTACTCATCCGAATGGCGGTTAGTGTGCTGTTTTGGCAAAGATTCCTCGCGGGTGCGTCGAGGCCAAAGGCGTCGATCTCCCGGTGCAGGCTTGATCACCCGATTTGCGCTGGTTATCGCGCTGCAGAAGCTTTGACGACCAAAGCTGTTCCAGCGCTTGACGCTGCGTACAGCAAGCTTTCAGGCACCGAAAAGCCCGCCCTCAGCAAACTTTTAACCCTATTGAATCCGGGGCGCGGGTCGTGGTGGAACCATCCATTCCGACGCGTATTGCGGTTCGTGCCCGATAACTGCCAGCGAACACCGAATGGAAAACTGAAGAGCGCACAATCGAATTAGCCCCCCAGCCGCGCCTTAAATTGACGCCAGACGCTATTTCGAATTACTGGTAAAACACTCGAAACCGCGTTGTCTGATGCGGCCGCTTGTGACGCGCCCCGACCTCGCGTGAGCTGGCGAAAGACCGTGGCGCCTACGGTGCGCTGACTTACCCTCTGAGAGTGCCATCCCAGGCCCGAGCCGGCGGCGGCCCTGCTATCCGAGCGAAGGGGCTGACGAAGCGGTTCGGCCATGTGGTCGCCGTCAACGACGTGACGATGACGGTGGAGCCCGGCGAGGTGTTCGGTTTCCTGGGACCCAATGGTGCCGGCAAGTCGACGACGATCCGCCTCCTGCTGGGACTGATAAGTCAGACGGCAGGGAGCGCGGAGATCTTCGACTGCGCTGTCGGGGACGTTCGGAGGTCGCATTCGTTCCTCGCGTACGTACCCGCTGATGTAGCGCTTTGGCCGAGACTGACTGGCGCCGAGACCCTCGAGTTACTCGGGTCCCTGGGCCCAGGGGTCGACGCGCCCTACCGCGACCACCTGGTCGACCGATTCCGGCTCGAGCTGGACAAGCCCGCAAGGACGTATTCGACGGGCAACCGCCAGAAAGTCGCCATCGTGGCGGCATTCGCCACCCGTGCTCCGCTTCTGGTACTCGACGAGCCGACGAGCGGATTGGATCCCCTCATGGAGCGGGAGTTTCGCTGCTGCGTCGCAGAGGCACGCGAGAGGGGCCAGACGGTGTTCCTCAGCTCGCATCAGCTGGCCGAGGTGGAGGCCGTGTGTGACCGCGTGGCCATACTTCGTGCCGGGCGGATCGTCGAGATCGACAGCATCGCCGATCTGCGGCGGCTGCGCAGAACGGTGGTCGAGGTGTCCTGTCGCGGTGCCCCGCCGTCCCTCACCGGGGTAGCAGGCGTGGCGAACGTCGAGCAACTGGACCGAGACCGGTTGCGGTTCAGCCTGACCGGCCCGCCCGGACCCGCACTGCAGGCGCTGGCCGCCGCCGATGTCACCGCACTCGCGATGCGCGAACCCACACTCGAGGAGATCTTTCTCGACTACTACGGTGAGGCGCCGCCATGACCACCGACACGCGGCTCGGTTCGTCGGCCGTCGGGCTCCGGCTGGCGCCGGGGCGCGCTGTGGCCCGACTTGCGGTGCACCAGGTGCGAGGTGGAGCCGTGGCGGTTGCGGTGGTCTGCGGGGTCATGTCGGCGTGGGTCGCGAACCAATACCAACCGATCGGCGATCTGCTGGATGAGTCGGGCATGGAGGCACTTTCGGAGAATCCCGCGGTCCGGATCCTCTCGGGCCCGCCCATCGCTCTCGACGATCCCGGTGGCTTTGCCGTGTGGCGCACCGGCATTCCCGTGACGTTGCTCGCCAGCGTATGGATCATCCTCGTCGCGACCCGTATCACTCGCGGTGAGGAAGACGCCGGAAGGTGGGATCTCCTCCTTGCGAGCCGACTGCGAGTTGTGGACCTTGTCGTCCGCTGTCTCGCGGTCCTTGTCGGCGCCGCCGCTCTGGTCGGCGCGTGTGTGGCGGCGGGACTTCTGGCGGCCGGTACGGAGACGGCCGGTACGGTGATCTATTCGATTGGTATTGCCTGTGTCAGTTCGACTTTCGCTATAACGGGGGCACTCACCGGGCAACTGGCCACGACGAGGTTCGGTGCCACGGCACTGGCGACCGGGGTTCTCGGAACTGCGCTCGCATTGCGCATGCTCGCCGATGGAAGCAGTCAACTGGCGTGGTTGGCTTGGACGACACCGTTCGGGCTGATGAACCGCACGGCACCTTACGCGGAGAACCGAATCCTGCCGTTGCTCATACTGAGCATGATCCCGGTGGTGCTGGCCGGTGCGGCTATCGCCGCTGCAGAGCGCCGTGATCTGGCGAGCGGCCTTGTGGCGATGCCCAAGACCCGTCGGCGGCGATACCGACTGCTGCACTCCGTCGAGGGTTTCGCCGTTCGTAGCAGCCTACGGATCACCCAGTGGTGGGCATTGGGCATCTCGGCCTACTTCCTGGTCGCCGGCGCGTTGCTCGCCTCGGTCCTCGACTTGTTCGCCACCAATTCGCGGTTCGCTCAACTAGCGGTTGCAGCCGGAACGGGTGTTGACGACATTCCGGAGGTCTTCGCGACGTCTATGTTCGGCGTGCTGGCCATCGCGACCGGGCTCTACGCGACGATGCAGCTCGCGCGAACCGTCGCAGATGAGAATGCGGGCCGGCGGACCCTGCTGTTGGCTCAGCCACTTTCTCGCTCGCGGCTGATCTCTGCCGAGATCGTCGTGACCGCCTGTGGAGTGCTCGTGTTGCATTGCTCGGCTGCAGTCGCCGTCTGGGGTGGCGCCAGGATCACCGGTGGCCCGATGCAGCTCACCGATGCCCTCGCGAATGCGCTGATCTTCGTGCCGGCGGCGTGGCTTGCGATCGGTCTGGCCGCAGTCGGCGTTGGGTGGTTCCCCTCCGCCGTCGGTGTGCTCGGCGCACTCCCGCTGGTCGGTGGCTACATGATCAATGTGGTTGCCCAGACAACGAATTCTCCGTCGTGGATCGACGGACTGTCGCCGTGGACGCACCTCACCACCGCTGCGGGCGCACCGTTCGACTGGACGGCAGCCGCGATTCTCGTGCTCATTGGCGTGGGGTCCGTCGCGGTGGGGGTTCATGGGTATGTCCGGCGTGACTTGGCGACGTGAGCCGCGGCAGGACTCGACTGCGCAGCGGCAATCGCTAAATTAGTTGTATGCAAATCTCGCCTCGTCTTTGACCGAGGATCTGTGCGCACAACCATTCTTCGAATCGATTCCCCGGTATTCGTATTGACGACGAGCAAATCGTCTCCTGCGCATACCGGCGCGACGTGAGTTCATCGGAGAAAAACATTCCACCCCAGGCCATACGCATGTATCGCCCGAATTGAGTGAAGTCGGCATCACGGATGAAGGCGGAGCCAGTCGGGTGCACGAGCCCCCATACGCTCTGCCGGAGGACGATGCCGACCGGCGACCCGCTTGCTGTGCGGCCCACACTCGCGCCGCGATCAACAGCCCTGAATGCAGTTACCTAGGAAACTTTTTGACCGCATCTCGGCGCTGTCGCCGTGTCCGTCGCGGACGTCTGGCGAACTCGCGACCGAGGTTCGGTGGGCTGACCTACGATGTATCGGAGCAGCAGACGCATTCGACAACCTTAGTGGTCGCGGCTCGCGTTGAAGGGAAACCCGCATGGGATTGATACCGGTCTTCGGCGAAATGAAGGAACAGGTCGAGGAAGCCTTCGAACTCCTCACACGTGCCGTCACGGCGCTAGAAGTACTTGCGGTGGAACAGAAACGGGCCAATGACCTGTATGTGGAAGCGAACAGTGGATCTCTGCCACGCGTTCAGAAGGCCACGAAGCTAGCGCAATGAGCTGATGCGCGACCGCCTGCATGCGTCCGAGGTATCCCTTCTGAGACCTCAAAAGGGGCGTAGCGTCAGCAGCCTCGAGGACCTCGACTTCTTCACCGACAGGTCGCTCGTGGAGGATCCCTACGACTATTACGACGCGATACGTCGTTGCCCCGTGCGGCGTGAACCGGCGCACGGTGTGGTGATGGTGTCGGGGTACGACGAGGCCGTCGCCGTGCAACGCGATCCCGCCCAGGACTTGTCGGTATGCAATATCGTCAGCGGCCCCTGGTCGGGGATTCCGGTCGACACCAACAGCGATGACATCTCCGATCTGATCGAACGCCACCAGCACAAGGTGACGTTCGGTGATTACTTCATCACCTTCGATCCGCCGAAGCACACCGCGCACCGCTCCTTGTTGAGCAGGTTGTTCACGCCCAAGCAACTCAAGAACAACGCCGACTTCCTCTGGCGTCTCGCCGATGAGCAGCTCGACTGCTTCGTCGAGCGGGGGAAGTGCGAGTTCGTCCTCGACTACAGCTTCCCGTTCACGGTGGTGGCGATCGCTCATCTGCTGGGCGTCCCGGAGGCCGACCTGGATAGATTCCGCAGCGCCGCGGAAGTCAGCAGGCTCAAAGGTGAACGCCGAGACTTCGTCGGCGCCCGCGAGGAGTGGTTCGTCCACTACATCGAAGAGCGTCGTCGCCGGCCGGCTGACGACGTCCTCACCGAGCTCGCGACGGCGAAATTCCCCGACGGGACCACACCTGGCGCGATGGACGTCGCTCGCGTCGCGACGTTCATGTTCGCCGCCGGCCACGGCACCTCGGTCGACTTCATGAGTAGCGCGATGCTGATGCTGGCCGAACGGCCTGACCTCCAAGCGCAACTGCGCGAGGACCGATCAAAGATCTCGCCGTTCATCGAGGAGCTGCTTCGATTCGAAAGCCCGATCAAATCCAACTTCCGCATGGCGCGGCGCACGACCAGGATCGGCGACGTCGATGTGCGGGCAGGTGCGAGCATCCTCGTGATGAACGGCGCGGCCAACCGCGATCCGAGACGGTTCGACGAGCCCGCAGAGTTCCGTCTGGACCGACCAAACATGCTGCAGCACATCGCGTTCGGACGCGGTATCCACACCTGCCCGGGCGCCCCCATCGCCCGGGCCGAGGCACGCCTGACCTTGGAGCGGGTCCTTGACCGGATGGCGGATATCCGCCTCTCGGAGCACCGGCACGGGCCGGCAGGTGATCGCCGGTTCGCGTGGGACCGGACTTTCCTGTTTCGACGCCTCAAGGAACTGCACCTGGAATTCACGCCGATCTGAGGCGATCAGCGCCACCGCGAGGATTCGCCTGCTGGTCCGGAAGCCGGCCCTACGCTTCGCCCAGCGTGACCTGCGCCGTCTGAGCAGCCCCCGCTCCGTCGAGATAGGTGACGGAAACGCTCTCCCCGGGGGCGCGCGAGCGGATCGCCGCCACGAGCGCCTCAGGGCCGTCGATCGGCTGGTTGTCGATCTTGGTGATCACTGCTTCGCCCGGCAGTCCAGCCGCGGATGCGGGCCCACCGTTGACGACGGCGACGGCTGCGCCGCCGGCCTTGGTGGCTTCTCTACCAAGCTTCACACCGAGCGCACCGTGACTGGCGGAGCCCGTCGTGACCAGTTCGTGGGCGACACGCTTGGCCTGATCCGAGGGGATCGCGAAGCCCAGCCCGATGGAACCGCTCGGACCGCCGGAGCCGCCGCCCATGCTCGCGATTGCGGAGTTCACGCCGATCAACTCGCCGCGCATGTTCACTAATGCGCCGCCGGAGTTACCCGGGTTCACCGCGGCATCTGTCTGGATGGCGTTGAGCACGGTGACGTCGCCACCCGCCTCGCCGCCGGCGGACACCGGCCGGTTCAGCGCGCTGACGATGCCCGTCGTCACCGTTCCCTGCAAGCCGAGGGGCGAGCCGATCGCGACGACCTGCTCGCCGACTTTCACGTCCGCCGAGGATCCGATGGCGATGGGCGTCAATCCGGAAACCCCCTCGGCGCGAACGACGGCAAGGTCGCCCGATGGGTCGGTACCGACAACGGTGAAGGGTGCGGTTCTGCCGTCGGAGAAGGCCACGGTTGCCGTGGGCGCGCCACGTCGCGAGCTGGGAAACACTCCCCGCTCGCCTCCGGCCGCGGCAGCCACGACGTGGTTGTTGGTGAGGATGAGGCCGTCGTCGCTCAACACGATCCCCGAACCCGAAGGGCCCTCACCACCCAAGTCGATCTTCAACTGGACGACGCTCGGCAGCACCCGGGCCGCGACCTCCTCGACCGTACCCGCGGGCGCGGTGGCCGCGGCGCGTGGTGTGAGGGGCGCACTACCGATCGGTGTCTGCGCGGCGACCGGGTGGTGCGTACGGTCGTCGATGCCCACGACAGCGGCGCCGATCCCGCCGCCGACCACCGCGCAAACGACAGCGCCGGCGACGACGAGTCCGCGGCGAGACTTCTTCAGTTGAATCCTGGGGATCGGAGCGGTATCGGCTTGCTGCGCAGGGTGATTCAGGTCAAAGGGTGGCGGCTGGCCGTGACGCCACTCATAGCGCAGATGTGAGGGGATGTGAGCCTGGTAGTGCAGATACGACTGCGCCGCAGCCGAACTCGCGGGCTGGTCCGTGGTATACCGCGGAGTGTTGGTCATTTGCGTTCGTTCTCTTTCTGGATCGTTGATCAGCCCACATGGCCTCAGCACACGGTCCCCGCGTTGACTGAGAGTGGACTGAGAACTGACTCAACAAATTCCGAGAGATCGAATTGTGATCGTCACACCGCCGAGGAAGCGGTTCTATTCCGGATCGGTGAAGACGGGCTGCTGCCCCGACATCCCGGCCATGACAGCAGCGATCTGATTGGGCTTACCGAGCAGTCCGGTCTGCAACTGTGATTCACACGAGAGCGCCGCCGCGGCGTCATCACTGGCCCAGGTCGCGTTGTAGAGACGCTTGGCGGCGCGCACGGCATCCGGAGATTTCTGCGCGATCTCACCGGCAAGTTCCAACGCAGCGGCAAGCGGATCGTCCGCGGTTCGAGTGACCAGACCGACCTCCGACGCCTCACTGCCGGAGACGATGCGCCCGGTGAACGTCAACTCCTTGGCGACGTCGATTGGTATCAGCCGGGGCAGCGTCTGCGTGATACCCATGTCGGGAACGAGGCCCCACTTGATTTCCATGATGGACAACCTCGCGTCGGCAGCCGCTATCCGGATGTCTGCGCCCAGCGCGATCTGAAGACCGCCGCCAAAACAGTTGCCGTGGATCGCGGCGATGACGGGCGCCGGCACCAGCGACCAGTCGTACGACACGCGCTGGGCGAAGTTGGCCGGGTGATCGGCGTCTCGGTTCAACAGGACGTTCGTGCCACCCCGCTGGGCCGCGAAGCTTGCGACGTCCAGGCCCGAGCAGAAGCTCTTACCCTCGCCATGCAACACGACCGCGCGGATCGAGGGGACGCCGGCGACCTGCTCAGCGGCATTGACCAGGCCTTCGAACATGGCGTGGTCGAGCGCGTTGTGCTTGTCTGCGCGAATCATCGTCACGGTGGCCACGCCGCTGCCACTGATCTCCACTCGAACCCTGTCTTCGCTCACGCGTGGCAACATACCGCGCAGCGGTGCCGATTTGGGGTCAGGGCCTCGCTTGACGAGCCGGCTACGGTGCCAGACGTAGCACGCCCAAGCGCACGAGGGGCTCGATCACGCCGGCCTTCTCGGCCGCGGTGAGGTCACCCGGGAGCTCGCGAACGTAGAACGCGTGCGTATCGACGATGAATTCTACTGCCTCACTTGCTATTTCATCGACCGCGAGCACCGTGTCACCCGTGCTATTCATTATGTGGATGGTGTGGTTCTCGGTGGTGACCGTCAAAGTCTGCGCCATATCGTTGATGACCCGGGTGCACGGAGCGACGTTGTCGCTGTCGTACCAGATTGCTGGAAGCGGGTGGCCGAACAACTCCTCGTATCGCCGGCAGAAGTCGTCGAAGGAAGCGGTCTCTTGTGGGCGACCGTCAAGTAGCGTCGTTTCGGGCCCGCCTCGCTCACCGGCGGGCGCGTGGTGGACGTAGCGCCCGAAGTAACGCTGACCGTAGTCGGTGTACTCGGTGGTGAACAGCACGAAGGCGTGCCAGGCTTCGTCCACCATCGCCGAACACATGTCGAACGCCTTGTCAGGGGTTGCCGCGCACAGCACGAGGTATTTCTTCGCCTCGGTGAAGAGTTGTTCGGCAGACTCCCGGCTCGCGACGACCCGGTCCCTGACAAGTCGATCGATCACGTAGGGCGCTTCGAACGCCAACGCCGCTTCAAGTCGACCTTCATGCGCCACGGCCGATCACCGTCTCCCGGACGAAACATCGGCGCGGGGTTGAATGCACCCGCAGTTGGCGGGAGCGGATCGTCCGGCGGGGCTGGTGATGGTGAGCCTGCCGACGGCGACCTTCTGCGTGGCGTTCTTCATCTTGCTCATGTTGGCTACCTTTCTGTTGCCAGGCCCGCTGGTCGAGGCCCGTTCGGTGATTCGACTATCGCCCGCGGCGACAGCTTGAACAGTCCGCAGAGCGGTGGATTCGACGGGGGAATCGGCGTCCACCGATCGGTCGACCCGAGCGGCCGACGGTGCCCGGCCGCAGGGAGTGTCAAGGATCAGCCGAAGTAACTGTCAACCATCAGCCGAAACACTGTCCGGGCAGCACCCGAAGACCGAATGTCACCCGTCAACCGCAGTGAGACACGTGTGAAGTGGAGCTGCTGAAACGTTACTCGAAACCTGTGTACCAGGGGCGACGGCTGCGGCGGATGGTCGATTTGGCGCAGAAATCGGCAAAAATGCCGGTCAGAAGCCTTGAACGGGAAGTTCGAATGCAACGGGTGGACCGACGGCTGCCCGCTGAGACGATCGCCGAGCTGGTCCAGGCATACCGAGATGGCACCTCCACTACACAGCTTCGGAAGCGCTACGAACTCAGTCAGGGCAGCGTCGTCAAGCTCTTGCATGAACATGGTGTCACGATGCGGGGTCAGGGGTTGGCCGCTGGTGACGTGCCTGCGGCGGTCGAACGGTACCGAGGCGGAGCAACGCTCGCACAGCTTGGTGAACAGTTCGGCCTCTCTCCTAATGCCGTACGCCGAGCGCTGGCGTCCGCCGGTGTAGTGATGCGACCGCGGGGCGGGAGCAAGCCGCAGGGTTAGCGGTTTTGGGTAACGCGACACCGCGTAAACCTTCTGCGCGTCTCGAGAAAGCGATGGCGGCAAGGTAATCGGTGTCGGTGCCGACGCACTACGGCTCGGCATCGAGATAGGCCTTCCGGCAGTCCTGGAGCTCCTTCCAGTGCGCCTCTAGCCCAGACAGCGTTGGCGCAACACCAAGTGTCGGTAGTGGTTGCGAATGCCCAGGAATGTAACGACACGCCTCTTCAAACACACGTGTGACAACTTCAACCGCAGCGGGAAGTGCTGTCGCCTTGATCTTTGGAAGGACCGTCATACGCACTTGGGGCTGATATCGCTGCGCCACCCCCTGCAGAAGTTCCGTTTCCGTGAACACCTCGCACCAAGAACGAATCCAGTCGTAGCCCTCACGGACCAGGGCGGCGCGAGCTTCTCCATCAACAGCTTTTGCGGCCTCAATGGTCTTGTTAATGTTCGCCTTGAGGTTCGACAAGGTGTCCCATCGGGGACCTGAAGCCCGAGTGACTTGACCCTTGCCTCCCTCATCTGTGACTTGAAAATAACTGCAGCGCTTCGAGTTTTCGAATAGAGCGAGAAGCGTAGTGGCGAAGAAGATGTCGTGCGTAAAGACGATAACCTGGTGATTCTCGGCGAGGAGTGCAACGCGTTCCGCGACCTCGTTTATCCGCCGATGGTCAAGGCTCGATACCGGGTCGTCGAAGATGACGGGCGCCGTGATGCCCGCAAGGCGTGCCTCAGCCAGGAAGTCCGCCATCGCTAAGACCTTCTGCTCGCCCTCGGAAAGTACCTTCGACGGCTTATGTTTGCCGACCATAGTCTTGCGGCGCTGCGCTTTACCCTGGCGGCCAACGAATTCAACGTTCAAGGTTGGGGCCCGCAGTGCGTTGCATTCCTCTGCGAATAGCTTGTCGAAGTTTTGGTTGATCAACTGATCACTAGCCGATTTCGCGAGCTCAGTCACTGCTCTGCACGTGCCGGGGAGCGGTCGGGCGAGAATGCGTAGTTTGTCAGCCTCTTTCGCGCGCTCAACCTGACTCTGGATAGCCGACCATGATTTAGCCAGTTCGGCGGAAGCAATCAACTCCGTAAGTTCATGCCGCTTCTCCGCAAGCGCACCGGCCCTATTCGCAGCTTGCTGCTTAAGCTCCTCCACCTTCTGCACGACGGTCTGTAGTGACGAAACAAGCTCCTGCAGAAGCACCTGCGCGGCTGTGGAATCTTCCTCCGAAAAGCGTGATTCGTTGTTGGCGGCTTGTACAGCGCGTTCGATGAGGCCGTCCAGGGACTGGAGGTGACCATAGAACGTTGGTCGGTCCTCACGCTCTTCGAATTCTGTAAGGAACGCCGTCATCTCAGTTATGTCCAGTTGTCGAACGGGCATGGCGAGGCTCGCGATCTTTGTGCCGACGTCCGCAAGATCTTTAGAAATCTTGTCGGCCAGATAGTCTCGATACTTCTCAATCAGTTGGCCAGCTGTGTCACTGAGTGCTTGACGGCAATATAGACACCTCGACTCGTCATGAACGCCGAGCTCTTCAAGATGCTGTCTGTATCGGTCACCGCTCGAAACAAAGGCCTCCCATGCCTCTTCCGGTTCCGCCGGTAGGTTGGCAGCAGCGAACAGCTCAGCTCGGAATGCCTTATAGTCCTCTCGGAGTTCGGCTCTCCGATTGAGGGCTGCGTTGTACTCGGCGACATCTAGCGTGGCCAACGTTTCAGCAGCCGCCTGTGCCTGCTTGAGTACGCGCTCGTGCCTTTGACCCGTCGATATCTCGGTCCCAATGGTGTTCGCCTCCAAAGCGGCAACTGCTCGACGGAGGACGTCGATACGTTCGTCGACCTGGGAGTCGTCGTCCGCTCGCGCTCTGAGCTCCGTGAGATCTGTAGAAGCACCGAGTGTTTCGATCAGCGGATAGACAGTGGAATTCCTCGGAAACCGACTCAGCAGCGTGGATGAAGCGGTCCCTAGATCGCTGATCGCGCTCTCAATATGTCCTTGTACTGCTTTGACACCCGATATGACATGGTTGAACAACGACAGAACGGTCGGCACATAAACATATTCCAGATCTTCATCGACGTGATAGTTGACCGACGGGCTGTCGAAGATGGACAAGCGTGTGAATGGGACGACCGCATGCTCGCCAGTCCAGATGAACTCCTTGTTGTCGTTCCCTAATGCATACGAGATATGCGCTGATTGCGGCTGCTCCTCTCCTGCAGTGATGTCACCCAGGATCACTTGGTCAGCTGTGCGACTGCCAGCCAGCGCTTTGAAGATCCGGGCGTAACCAGTCTTGCCAGTACCGTTCTCGCCAAAGAGGATCGTCAAGCCAGCGTGCGGCTCGATGACTGATCCAGAAACAAGGGCATTCACACCAGTCACGTCAGACAGCTTCGTGATCACAAGAGGGAATTCGGCATCTTCGTCCCGTGTCTCAACCGCGAGGGGCGGTTCTGCCAGTAGGGACCGAGGATCTAGACCCTTCTCCTGCCTGAAAAGAGCGTAGGCCTGTTCGAGGACCCCCTCGGCTAGAGGCCGACCGCTACTAAGTACATTGCGTACGATGAAGCGTAGCCACTCATCTTGATCATTTGCCCAGGCGGCCAACGTTTCTCGCGGATCTGGCGCGCGGGGTCCTTCCTCGTAAGAAGCATCCTGTTCTTCCGCGGTCATGTCAGTGCTTCGCTTCCCTTGGTCACGGCGGAGCCTTCCCCGTTGGTCGCGAAGAGCTCGGCGTGGTGTAGAACGAGTTGATTGCCTTCTCAAGCACAGGAGAGTCGTTACCGCTAATCATCGGGACCCCCACCGGTCGTCGCGCTCAGACCGAAGAAGCGCTCGAAGAACGCGCCGAGCTTGGTGAGGACGCGCTGCTTCTTCTCGCCATGGCCACCTCCGGCAGCGAAACGCGTTACGGGCGGAAGCACTTTGGTGATGGCGGTGCCAGTCGTCTGGATGGCGCCATCGCGGAAGGCAGTCTCGACGAACTTGCGTGTTTCCTCCGGCTTGAGACCCTCCTCAGCGATGATCCGGTCGAGCTCCTCGGCCTTCTTCGTAGCGACATATTCGCGCCACTCTTCGTCAATCTCGCCAGTGGCCGAGATCGAGTCGACGAAGTCCTCGATGAGGTCTTTCTTGTTGCGCAGGCTCGGGCTGGCGTCGACAGCCCGGCTGATCTCGGCGCGGATCTCCTTGTCTTCGCCCTCACCGTGCGCCTGGCGGTACTTCTGTACGAGCATCAGGATGTAATCGACGTTGATTTCGACCTGCTTGATGAGCTCAATCTCGAAGACGACGTCATCGATGATTGACTCTTTGTCGGCGTCCGCGGCCTTGCGGAACTCGGCGTAGAGGTCGAGGTAGACGCTGCGGTAGTCCTGGCTCTGGCGCTGTGTGAGTATCTCATTGCCGGCGAATTCATCGAATGATGTCAGGATGTTCTGCAGCCGCAGGATCTGACCAAACAGGGTGATGAATGCCTTCTGCGCGCTCTCCCCAACGATCGGCTGTCCCAGCGGAAACAGCTGCAGCAGTTCGGTGACTTTGTCGGCGTACTCGTCGTAGTACTCGGCATACGGCTTGAGTAACACGATGCCGCCTGCGTCTTTGTTGCCAAAGAGCGCGATGGCGTCGTTGGTCTCTTCCTCGAGGTCACGGAAGCTGATGATGTTGCCGTACGTCTTGACCGAGTTCAGGATTCGGTTAGTGCGCGAGTAGGCCTGGATCAGGCCGTGGGCGCGCAGGTTCTTGTCGACCCACAGCGTGTTGAGTGTCGTGGCGTCGAAACCGGTTAGGAACATATTGACCACGATGACGACATCGATCTCGCGATTCTTCAGTCGTAGTGACAAGTCTTTGTAGTAGTTCTGAAACTTGTCGGATGAGGTGTCGAAGCTCGTGCCGAAGTACGCGTTGTAGTCCTCGATCGCACCTTCCAGGAAGTCGCGCGAGGGTTTGTCCAGAACATCGGTCTCGAAGCCTTCTTCTTCGAGGGCGCCGTCCTCTACGGGCTCGTTGGAAGCGAATGAGTAAATGAGGCCGACCTTCAACCGGCGGCCTTCTGGCAGCGGCTGCTGCTGCTTCTTGAACTCGCTGTAGTAAGTCTTGGCAGCGTCGATCGAGGCAGTGGCGAACAGCGCGTTGAAGCCGCGCACGCGGCGCTCACCGAGCGAATAGCCCTCTTGGCGCCTTGTCTTCTGGTCGAAGTGTTCCAGCGTGTATTCGACGACCTGGCGGATGCGCTCTGGCGCCAGGAGTGCACGCTCGGTGTCGATAGCGGAGACCTGTTTGTCGGCAATTCCTTCCTGTTCCTTGATGGTGTTGACGTAGTCGATGCGGAACGGCAGGACGTTCTTGTCGTTGATCGCGTCGACGATGGTGTACGTGTGTGCCGCCGTCGGGTGCTGCTCTGGCGGGCAGTCACGCGGATCGCCGTGTAAGTAGCAGCCGAAAGCTTGGGGCGTCGTCCGCAGCTGCGCGTTGCCGCCAGTTCCTGCATTCACGGCGAAGATCGGCGTGCCGGTAAAGCCAAAGAGGTTGTAGCGCTTGAACGCCTTGGTAATCGCTGTATGCATGTCGCCGAACTGTGAACGGTGGCACTCGTCAAAGATGATGACCACGTGGCCTGAATAGATTTGGTGATCTTTATTGGCGCCGATGAACGTTGCGAGTTTCTGGATCGTGGTGATGATGATCTTGGCGCTCGGGTCTTCGAGTTGCTTTTTCAGCACACGAGTTGAGGTGTTGGAGTTGGCAGCGCCCTTCTCGAAGCGGTCGTACTCACGCATGGTCTGGTAGTCGAGATCCTTGCGGTCGACCACAAACAGGACCTTGTTAACGCTCTGGTTCTTTGTAGCAAGCTGTGCAGTCTTGAACGACGTTAGCGTCTTGCCTGACCCGGTGGTGTGCCAGACGTATCCCCCGGCGTCCACAGTGCCGAGCTTCTTGTAGTTGGTCGATATGTCGATCTTCTGCAGGATGCGTTCAGTCGCCACGATCTGATATGGACGCATCACAAGTAGCATCCGGTCAGCCGTCAATACGCAGTACTTGGTCAGGATGTTGAGAAGTGTGTGTCGCGCGAAAAATGTTGTCGCAAAGGCAGTTAAGTCCTGGATTGGCTTGTTGGTGGCATCCGCCCACCACGAGGTGAATTCGTACGAGTTACTGGTCTTCTTTGCCTTCTTCGAGCCGGCGGCTTCATTGATGTGCTGACGCCGAGTGGTGTTGCTGTAGTACTTGGTGTGCGTACCGTTGCTTATGACGAACATTTGCACATAGTCGAAAAGGCCTGAGCCAGCCCAAAAGCTGTCGCGTTGGTAGCGGTTGATCTGGTTGAAGGCCTCGCGGATAGCGACACCGCGCCGCTTGAGTTCGATGTGCACCATCGGCAACCCGTTCACGAGTACAGTCACGTCGTAGCGGTTGGCGTACGTGGCGCCGCCCTCACCCTGGCCGACCTTGTACTGGTTGATGACCTGCAGCGTGTTGTTGTGGATGTTGCTCTTGTCGATCAGCTTGACATTCTTGGTCGAGCCGTCGTCGCGCGTCAGGAGCTGGACGTAGTCCTCTTGGACGCGAATTGTCTTCTCGGCGACACCTTCTCCCTCACCGGCAATCCGCTGCTTGCAAAACTGCTCCCACTCGGTGTCGGTGAACGTGATGTCGTTCAGCGCCTCAAGCTGCATCCGCAGATTGGCAATCAGGTCTTGCTCACTCGTAATTTTCAGGTGCTCATACTCCTGCGACTGCAGGATCTTGATGAACTCACGCTCCAACTGCGTTTCGGATTGATACTCCGTTGCGGTTTTGGCATCCGGTACAAACTCCGCGACGACCGTGCTCTCAGAAGAGACGGCGATCCGGTCATAACGGACCGCCCTGGCCTCGGTCATGCTGCCAACTCCTGGAAACTCAGCAGGCAGTTGCGGTAGTACTCGTACTGCTTACGTCGAGCGTTGAGCTCGGCTGGAATACCGATCTGGGGATCGTTCACTAAAGCGTCAAACTTGTCGAGGATGCCGACAATGCGATCCTGCTCGTCCAGTGTTGGACTGGGAATCGGGATCTTGTTCAGGTTCGCCTGATTCAGCTTTGGCTGCGCGCCACCACTTACGAACGGTGCAAGGTCAATCGAGTTCAGATATATCTCTACGAATCGCCTCTGAGAGTAAGTTGGGAACTCCAGAATGTGCGCGTGGTTGTTAACCCATGTCTTGCCTGAAATCGAGAACGCGATGGGCGTAGACCGTGCTAGGAGATTCGCACCATCCTCTGAAACAAGGAGGTAGTCACCATCAAAAATGTAGTCGCGCACATGGTCGACAACACCTGATGCACCGTAATAAGGAATCTCCCCCGCGATGCGCGAGGATTTCGTGACCGGCCGCCGTCGCGAGTCGAGGTTCGTAGATATTTCGGGCAGCTTCGCCCATCTGACCGCTGTGTGGTCGAAATCGAAGAGGATATCTCGGTAATGACCATACTGGCGTCTGCGAGCCTCCAGCTCTGCTTTCAGATCCGCTTCCAGAGCAGTAAACGAGTCAAGCATGCGAACAATCTCGCGCTGCAACTCGAGAGGCGGAACTGGCATCGCAATTTTCGCAAGAGTGCCGACAGCGAGCCCCGGTTGCGCGCCCTGCGAGACGTACTGATTGAGGTCCATCGCTATTAGCAGGTGGTACGACCACCCGACGTCTATCGTGGGAGGCGAATGCGGTTCCGTTACAACGGCGTGCTCGGTGGCATAGAACTTTCCACTCGCAAGCTTCACGTTGCCGCTTAACGCACCCTGTCGACCAATCAGCAGATATTCCCCATCATGACTGTATTCAGCAACATAGCCACGGATTCCGTTTCCCCCATAGCAGGGGAATGGATGAGTATGGTCACGAACCGGCGAGATTGCAGCCGTTCGGATACTCCTTCCAGCCTTCATCTCGAAAACTTTTCCCATGGGCTCATATGCGACACCACCTGGAGCAAGCCTGGTAATCAGCTCGCCGATTCCACTCATGAGGCACTCTCCAGGTCGGCAACAATGGAGTCGATCTGTTCGCGGAGTTTTGTCTGGCGAGCAACGATCTCGGCGATCTCGGCGTTCAGAGCGGTGATATCAACGGCTTCGGCGGTGTTGTCCTGCTCGACGTAGGACGAGACGGCAAGTTTGTAGTCGTTTGCCTTGATGTCTTCGAACGGGACGAGCGCGGCGAAGTGATCAATGTTTTGCCGGGCGTTGAAGGCGTCGAGGATCTTCTCCTGATGTTCCGGCAGCAGCTTGTTCTTGTTGCCGAACCGCTTCGACTCGTGCGAGGCGTTTATGAAAAGGACGGCGTTGTCCTTTTTCGACTTCTTTAGCACGAGAACGCATGTCGTGATCGTCGTGCCGAAGAATAGATCGTTTGGCAACTGAATTACAGTGTCGACGTAGTTGTTATCGACTAGGTACTTGCGGATCTTCTGCTCGGCGCCGCCACGGTAGAGCGCCCCGGGAAACTGGACAATTGCAGCCGTGCCGTTTACCGCGAGCCACGAAAGCATGTGCATCGTGAAGGCAAGATCGGCCTTGGTCTTCGGCGCAAGTACACCGGCAGGCGCAAAGCGCGGGTCATTGATGAGCAGCGGATTGCTGTCGCCTGCCCAATGGATCGAGTACGGCGGATTAGAGACGATCGCCTCGAACGGCTCATCATCCCAGTGCTGCGGGTCCGTCAACGTGTCGGCGTGCGCGAGGTCGAACTTCTCGTAGTTGATGTCGTGCAGGAACATGTTGATGCGTGCCAGGTTGTAGGTGGTCAAATTGATCTCCTGGCCGAAAAAGCCTTGCCGCACTTTGTCTTTCCCAAGCACCTTGGCGAATTTCAGCAGCAACGACCCCGATCCACATGCCGGGTCGTAGACCTTGTTAACCGACTTCTTCCCGACGACGGTGATCTTCGCCAGTAGCTCCGAAACTTCCTGCGGAGTAAAGAACTCGCCACCGGACTTGCCGGCGCTCGACGCGTACATCGTCATGAGGTACTCGTAGGCGTCACCGAACGAATCAATGGCGTGGTCGTTGAAGTCGCCAAGGTTCAGATCACCGATTGCGTTTAGTAGCTTGACCAACTTCTCGTTGCGCTTGGCCACGGTATTGCCGAGTTTGGCGCTGTTGACATCGAGATCGTCGAACAGACCCTTGATGTCGTCCTCGCTGTCCGCGCCGATCGCCGAACCTTCGATGTTCTTGAAGACCTTCTGAAGCGTCTCGTTGAGGTTTTCGTCCTTGCCAGCGCGCTCGCGGACGTTGGCGAATAGCTCGCTGGGAAGGATGTAGAAGCCCTTTTCCTTGACCGTTTCTTCACGACCGAACTCTGCATCTGCGTCGCCGAGTGCGGCGTAGTCGAAGTCGGGCTGTCCAGCTGCGCGTTCCAGCTCGTTCAGGTAGGCAGTGAGGTTCTCAGAGATGAACCGATAAAAGAGCATGCCGAGCACGTAGCTCTTGAAGTCCCAGCCGTCGACGGCGCCACGTAGCTCGTTGGCAATGCGCCATATCGTCTTGTGGAGCTCGGCCCGCTGAGCCTCCTTTGTTGCAGGAGCCACTACCAGGTCACCACCCTCACGCTCAGGTTGGCGGGGCAGGGGGTCGTCAGCTCGCTCAGCTTGGCCGGGATCGCGCGCCGCTCCTCGAACCGGTCGGAGATGTACTTCAGGAAGACCAGGCCGAGAACAACGTGCTTGTACACACTGGGTTCCTGATTGCCTCGCAGTGCATCAGCAGCGTCCCAGAGTCGCTGTTCAAGTGTCTTGGTTTGCTTAGGCTTCGCCTTGGCTGCTGCTCTCGCCATATGGATTGGACATCCTCCGAGTTAATTGTTCTTGCTAATGACTGCTATTTTATCAAATTGCTCAGCGTTTTCCCAGGTCAGAGCCACTTTTCAGCCTTTGCCCTAGCCTCCCGGTAGAAGCCTACGATGAGAGGGCGACAACCTTTGCGATTAAGCGCGACTCAACCTGCGAATTGCTGTCACAGGAACTCAACACGCTCCAAGCGCAGGGCTGTTACCGCCCGTCCAACGCCCGAGATCGGCACCGTTTTCCGAGCGGAAGTGTGAGACAGTCACCGCGCAAGTCCTGCACCAATGGGTCCGGTGGAGCACTCCACACTCGCAGTGCATGACGCCTACCAGTACTTTGTGCGGGCCGAGCTGGTGACCGGCCAGGCAATACAGCGGCCGGTCCTCCTCATAGCCGCGACAGGTGCGGTGAAGCCACGGCACGGGACCCATCGTACATACGTTCGAACCCACACCCCTGGTGGAAGTGCAATGCCCGATGTCCTGTCGGTTCAGGCGCCGCTATGACTTGACGGCATGCGACAGATCGCCGTCATGAATTTTGACTCTGCTTCGGTTTCTTTAGCTTGGAGAATCGGTTCAAGATCTCCTCGACGTACGAGATAAGGCCGCCAATCGCTTCGATAGTTACCTCGGAGCCGTCCGTCGCTCGGAACCCAAACTGCACCGTTGGCGGGGGCGGTGGCTGAAGCTCAACGGCTTCCGACCAAGGGACGAGGTTCTCTTCATCTGGGGGTACGTTCTGACCCTTCGTCATATAAACCATGCCGATCAGTCCTGGTTCTTCCAGCTTCACGACCGGACCCGGCTGCGCCATCATGATCACTCCCTGGTCTTCTTTAAGCTCGGGAGCGATGCCACCGATGGACAACGGTGCCATGGCGTACAGAACAAGGTTGTGGTGCTTATCGGTTGCGCCGACACCGCGCAGAGCTGGCAGTGCGGTGGATTGAGGACCGATTTGAACGAAGGGCTGACACCACGTCAACTTCTCGACTGCTTCATCCCAAGCGTTAGGCACGTTTGCCGCGACGACTGTTTTCCATCGCTCTTCTTCTTCGACGATCGGGAACGCGACGGCTTTGGCCTGCTTCACTGTAGGGTCACCGCCGCCAACTGTATAGATCTGGAAAGCTATGTAGTTGAGCGCATTTCGGAGATTATTAAAGATTTCCCCAGCGACGAGGGCGAGGTTTTCGCTCGGTTCCCTGTGCATAACAACGAACCACCCATACCGGGCGTACACCGGGTCGCGCTCACCGACGACTTGGATACCACCGCTCTGCGCCCAATCATTGAAGGCTTTCTGTAGCGTCCGTTCCTGCTTCTTGGCCTGCTCGAGTCCGGCAAACGCGTCTTTCAAGTTAAGCATTTCGCTTCCAAGAGTAGGAACTACGCGCGACAACCGCTATCGAATATTGACCGGGAGGTACTCGATAGCGCGACACAGAGCACCGACAAGAACCGTTGACGCGCTGAGGCGCAGTTCAAAGGAGGGTGGTGACTGCGGCCGCTCGTCACCACCACGAACCGGTCCCGATGCGCCTGCGGAACTTGTCGATGTCGCTGTAGTCGGGCTGCTTGACCTTCGGCGTTTTGATCGGCCGCGAGAACGGGTCGCGCTTAGCCATGTACTGCTTGCACCACTCCAACCATTCGACCGCCGCGGTTCGTTCGTCGTCATCGATGATGTGCTCGACCCGATCAGCCATGTCGGCGAGGTAGTGGCCCAGCCTGCCCACCAGCTCCCAATCTTTGAGGTTCGCGATCAGCTGCTCCCCCTGTGCATGTTGCACGTACGCCTGGCGGGCGAGCTCATTTTCGCGCTCGATCCGTTTCTGTTTCTCGATCTCCGCGAGGTGTTCGGCTTCGGTGCGTTCGGTGTGGATGAGCGTCCAGCGCTCGAACAGCGTCATGATGTCTGGCAGCCTCGACTCCAGCGGAATGGTCTTGGTATCCGACCACGACACCCCCGACGAGTACCGGCTGTCGGTGTTCAGCGTGATCGACAGCCGCTCGGACGGCACGGAGTCGTGGGTCGGAATCCGGTACCACGACTCCCGTTTGGCTCGTTCGAGTTCCTTGATCGTTGCCTCGTGCGGCACTTTGTCTTTCAGCTGCGCCATCCCGACCGAGCACTTGATCGGCGCGACGCCGACAATCATGCAGCCAGGTAGCTGCTCACGGTCGTGGTAGCCGTACCCGCGAGGCTCCCGTTTCGGCGACTCCTGCACGGTGTAACCGCGAGCTTCGGCCTCACGCGCCAGGGAGTGCAGCAGCCGCAGCGCTCGCTGGCGCTGCGATGGTTCGATCGAACTCAGGCGATTCTCACTACGCAGCGCCGCCACCGCGGGGTGCCAGCGCCCGATGCGTTCGGCGGCCACGACCTCGGCTGGCGGCTGTGTCTTCCACTCCGCGACCGACGACAGCCGCAGCACCTTGTGGTAGTAGTCGACGCCATCCATCAGGATCACTTGCTGGCCATCCGGCGCCATCTGCCGCCGGTTGATGATCGCGACCAGGCTGGCGTAGTTGATGTCGTCGTCGCGTGTGTTGAACTCCAAGACGCCGCCCGCCTCGATGATGTCTTGCAACAGTTTTCGCGTTGGCGTCGGTTCGTCGGGCCCGGGGCGAGTGAGCGGCCGCTGCGGCTTGCCGTGCTCTGAATGCATCAACCGCATCGTTCGGCTGTACGACCGCCGCTTGTTCGGGAAGTGGTCAGCCGGATAGTCGCCGTGCTTCAGGTAGTAGACGCCAGCCGGTTCGATCTTTGCCTGCCATCCGCCGCGTTTGGTCACCGTGACCAGCCTTCTGTTCTGCAAAGCAGCAGCAGTTGCCTTGAAGTTGAAGTCTGTCCAGCGACCCTCGGGGCAGCGGTCGCCGATCCACTGGAGCACATCGAGCTGACGGGTGTTGAGCGGAGTGTCAAGTGCCACCGGCATATTCGATCACTTGGCGAGCGGATGCGCTCGCCGCGAGAATTGTCAGACGAAACAGCCAGCCACCTACGAGAGGCGGAAATTTGGGGGTCGGGCGGCCGAGTCCACACTTCCTGTCGGTGAAATAAACCACATCAGCTTGAGGCAGGAATGGCGTCGGTTTAGACACGTTTCACGTAGTTGAGGAACGAGTCGGCATACACGGTGGTTTGCGGTGCCGTCGGACGTTCCCTGAGCGAATCCGATTGTCACAGCGCCCGCAGTAGCGCCCGTAGTGACTTTGGCGTGCAGGTAAATCTCGCCCTTGGTGCCGGTTCCCACTGCACCGAAAGTAGCCACTGTCGAGGTGTCTGTTATCGCGGCAGACGTTTGTATCGTGGCAGAGAACGACGAAGCGCTCATCCTTGACCGGCACGGCGATCTGGTCGTAGAAGTGCTCGCCCTCGCGCCGTACCGCGTCGCCGTCCATGGCGTCGGGAACCTTGAACCCCTTGCTCTTAAGCGCCTGCATCGTCTCGTGCTGCGGACTGACCACATTGAAATCGCCAAGCAGGATGTAGTTTTCGACTTGCGTCGGCGCGAACCTGCCGCCGCGGGCTTCCGTCGCCTTCTTGTCGGCTCGAACCTCGGCGTCCTGACGCTTGGCGAGGAATGCCACCAACCGTTCTATTTCCTGAATTCGATGCTTGAGATCAGCCCCGGATTCTGAACCGTAGAAAATGTGGACGGTGCACAGGCTGAATTTGAACCAGCTGGACTGGAAGGCCACGAGGAAGGCCGTCTGTCATGTATAACGGCAGGTCGCCAGCAGAGGAGCCGGCCCTGCTGGCGACCGCGTTGCGCTACTTGCGCTTGCCCCTGGCTTGCGCCAAGGCGCTACCGGCGACCGACTTCGTCTTCGACGATGTCCGGCCGTCGCGCAAGATCGCGGAGGCCTTCTTAGCGACCTTCGCGCTGGTGACCTTGCTACTGCTCGACTTCCTCGCCATCGCGCCTGCCCTCCTTCCTGTTCCTGACGAGGCTCACCGGATCTGTCGTCTCACTTCCCCGTGAGATGGCTGACCGGCCTACGCGGCCTACCGGCTCCCAGCCGAGCAGCGCCATGACCGTGGCGGCCATCGCAGGAACGCCGATGGCGCGCCAGCCACGGTGGAAACCGCAGCCCTTCAGTGTCTCCCACTCTGCCGACAATCTTGGGATCCCGGCAACCGACACGATTGAGCGCTCGCTCGACCAGTTTGTCGGTGGCTAGCTGTACGCTGAACTGCTGAAAGGAAGTGATCTCAGCAGTGCCCCGCCCCGCGCGATGGAAGTCGTCGGTCGACGCCGCCCGCGAAGAGGCGTGCCTTGCCGTCAAGCTCTACAACGACCCCTCGGAAAGGCGCTCGTTCGAGAGCTTCATCCTGCACATGCACCTTGCGTGGCTCTACCTCCTTCATGCCGAATTCCAGCGTGACGGCATCGACTACCGGTACCGACGCAAGGACAACCCCCGGCGCTTCGAGAAGGTTGACGGTGAGCCTAAGACGTGGGAGCTGGTCAAGTGCGTTCTGGAGCGCTGGCCCACTCAAACCGCCGTACGAGCCAACATCGAGTTCTTCATCGCACTGCGGAACAAAATCGAACACCGATACACCCGTTTCCAGCAAGAGCTGGCCATCGCGGTTGGCGGCAAGTCGCAAGCGCTGCTACTCAATTTTGAGGATGAGCTGACGAGCCAGTTTGGTTCAGGTTTCACGCTGGCGACGAAGCTGCGCTTTCCCGTCTTCATCGGGTCATTTACGACCGAGGGGCAACAGGCGCTCGAACGGCTGCAGGACAACTTACCGAAGGCGCTGAAGCGGTTCATCGTGCAGTGCACGCAGGGTCTGCCGACTGACCTTCGCGAGGATAACGAGTACGACATGCGGCTGCGGGCGCATCTCGAGCTGGTCACCAACCCGGCGACCGGGCTGCCGATCCGGTTTGTACGGGAAGCTGACATGACGGAGGAGCAAAGGGCGGTCCTGCGGCAAACCGGCCTGGTGCTGGTACGTGAACAGCAGCGCGATGTCAGCAACTGCGGGTGGATGAGGCCACGGCAGGTCGTTGAAGCAGTCGCCGCCCGAATTCCGTTCGTGTTCAACATGGCTCACTTCGTAGGGGCGTGGAAAATCGAGTCGGTTCGGCCACCTGTGGGTAGCACAAACCCTGAGCGGACGACGGAACAGTACTGCCGGTACGACGAGCCGCACGGCGACTACACATACAGCACGGCGTACGTTGATCACCTCGTGCGCCATCTGAGCACGGCTGATGGCTTGCGCGAACTGCTTGGAGTCACCCCGGTTCAGGTCATCGCGGAACGGGCGGCCGCGTCATGAGAACCTCTGTGATCCCCGGGCGTTGAGATGTTAAAGAGCGACCGCAACTACCCGACTGCAATCGCGGCCGGCCCCGAGCATGGCGACCGCGGACTGCGCGACGGACTGCGCTGGCTGATGTCGATGGTCGATGAGGTGGGCGGGGAGCCGTTGATCTTTGCACCCGGCCGGGCGAATGTCGATCACAACAACCTCCTCTCCGAATTCATCCGACGTACCGGAGTTCCGGTCGCGACGTGGCGAAGCCCTGCCAGAGGTTGGAATGGTGGCCCCGTCCTTGCGGTATGGCCAACGCGTGAGAAGCTGGGCGAGATCGCCGAGGATCGACGCACCCGGGCACTGTGCGTCGTCCCTTGGGTAAAGGGTGAAGTTGATGCTTGGGCGGCCGCGGCGATGCCTGAGCTACTCGGGCCGGCCGTTATGCCAGAGCACAAATCACTGGATCCTGTTGTCGTTCAAGGCTTGAAGACACTGACCCAGTCGGTCAACATGGGCAATAATCTGGCAGGCTCACTAGATCACCGCGACGCCGTCGCTGTCCTCCGCACGCTCAAAGACGGCGGCTATCGCTTGCTACCGGATGCCATCTACTCGTGGGCTATCGCGAACGGCTGGCAGACGCGTGGTGCGGAGCGGCTCCGGACACTTGCGGCCAAGTTCGAGGCGGGCACTCGCGTGAAGTTGAAGGGTGGATATCCATTCCGTTCGGACATCCTCGACATCTGGCGACGAAATGCTGAGAAGGCCTAGCGGCCACGCCTGATGAGGGATCGGAGCAAAGTGCTTGTGCGCCAAAGAGGTCAGGGATACCGATCGAGCGGATGCAACTGGGAGGCGTGGGGTGGGGGCTTACGTCAGGTGTCTAGAAGCCAGGGTCTCCAAGATTAGCTTCTCCTAACTGGGAGGTTCCGGGACCTTGTTCTTCCGCGGACGGGGTTTCAGGGGTTGTGGTGTCAGGCTCTTCGACAGCCGCGTTCAGGGCTGTACCACCGACCGCCTGCTGTTGCTTTTCGCTTCCTCTCGTTTGCGCAGAGCTTCAAGGTTGGCCTGTTGCTGTTCCAGCGCTCTTTCGACCGTGTCGTCTGTCAGGCCGTCGACCTGATCTTGCAACTCGGCATCCTGTGGTCCCGCCAATTCAAGCACCCTGATCACGCCCCATTGCCTCCTAGCCATCCGATTTCAGTTTTCTATTCAATTATTGATTATCTGAATTGAACCTTTCTGGGATGGCATTATCCCACACGGCAGCCGCAGCGTCAACCCATTAATTCTTCTTTTGAGGCGCGATAAGGCCCATGTAACGATGAACGGCTATTAGAAAGACCGACGCAATTCCGATGAAATTGACCATTGCAATCGCCAATAGCACGGACCAAAGCTTGCCCTCCATGAAGAAAAACGATCTTTCGGCGCCTAGGGCGGTATCTTCAAATTTGTTCGACGTGTTCGCCATATACAAAACAATTGAGCACACCGATACAAGGCCGCTTACAAGCATCGATATGAAGGCGGGGATTGAGCGAAAAGGACCGAGCTGGGCGGGTCCCGTGACACTTAGCCAGACTGCGAGCACGCCCGGAAATGCTAGAGTCAGAGCAACTACGTCGACATTGTTGTCGGGCTTTTCCGCGGCCTCCGCCACGAAGCCAGCTATCCACACGATGATCATCGCGGCCAAAGCGACAACTAATGCGCTTCCGACTCTGCCCGGCGGCCTTTCGCGCAAGCGTACGTAGAAACGTAAGTCCTTAATCTTCGTTTTGTTCAGTAATCTGCATCCCATAGATGATTGACTACGGCCCTTCGGGTCGGTCCATCCAACGAACGTGTTGTAATAGGCATGCTTATCGAGAATTGGTATCCACTTGTTTTGATCGTCAGAATATGCTCGCGCTTCGTGTATATACGCTCCCGTCGGCGCCGTGAACGTCATCTTGTAGGTGGATGCGGATCGGGCACGTGTGGCCTTCAGGAAAAACTGAGCTGGTGTAAGGCCTATTCGCGTACGAGCGCTTTGACGCCAACGCCTCCACCAATCACGACGTAGGCCCTCAGGTAGTCCGGTCGATTGCAATCTCTCTCGATAGCGTAGCGTGATCACCGATTCACGCGCCGTCGAATTGGTATTTGAACTTGAATTCGGTACGATGGCCAGCACTGGTCGGCGTTCTAACGCAATGGTCAACAGAGTCCACAAAAGAATGTTGTTGTCGGGCGATGATCCAGAAGCTTTATGCACGTCGCCCGTTACATCGGTATATATTCTTTGACGTCGTTTCTCTTCTTCAAGAGTAATGACTGGTGCCGCAATGAGAGCTGCGAGCTCTGTCAGGATCTTACATTCATCAAGATTAGGGTTAAACAACTTGTAGGGCTCGATTTGAGATCGGATCAGTCCATACAGAACGCCCATCGCGTGGCGGTAGTTGACTACCTCAATCGCCTTGCCATCTTTGTCGCACAGCGAGAGCTGCTCATAAGGGGATTGCTTCTCCAGCCGCGTTACTGCTACTAACAATCCGCCCTCGGGCAAAGCCTTCCATTTATTAGTCCACAAGTTGAATGTGATATCATGGCAGATCTCCTGGTTGACGATCTCTACGCGCTCATGGACCCTTCGGCGGAACGATTGCTTCACCAATTGTCGTATTAAACCGTTTGACTGCTCGGAGTTCCCGAGATTAAAGCGCTCATAGACATCTTTATAGGCGGACTCGAAATCACTCTTGGCCTCGGCGTCAGTCAATACATTGAACGTTCCAGATACCACGTCGGTGTCTGGGTTGATCGTGAAAGCGGAACCATGGTTCTTTGACCAATACAGCAGATGAGCGGCGTAGATTACCAGCGCGAGAACTAAAAGCCCAACACGGCCTGGAGCGGACAGCTGTATCGACACGCCATCGAACCAATACAAGATGCCGAAGCCAGCGCCGATAAGGGATGCCACAAAGAGTGGTGCGAGGACCGCGTAACAGACAACCACACCGATGCGTGCAATCAACTTCAAAGTGCGCAGCCCCCAGACAGAGCATCCGGTCCGATGACTTCGAAGTATCGAACCAACTTCCGTGATCGCTCCATCAGCTGCACGACGCGAAGGTGGCACCACCGCATTAGCAAATTGTGCCCGACCATGACCAATCTGTACGGGCAAATCATCGATAACCCGCGGGATGGGACTAGTCTCCGCCGGTGGGCTCCCTCGGCTTGCCGTTGAGTTAAGCCAGAAACCGACCGCTGCCCCGCCTCCAGGCGGGATGCCCAATCAGAACCGACTTAGGTTCAGGCCCTGCAGGAGAGTGACCCGCGCGCGTTCTCCGACCTCCGTTGTCCACGAGCGCCGCGACATGTCACAGATCTGGAATACTGTCATGGTGGGGCGGGCGGGGCTCGAACCCGCGACCAACGGATTATGAGTCCGCGGCTCTAACCGACTGAGCTACCGCCCCCGGCGCGTTGCGCGGCACCATCGTCCCATATCGCGATGTGCCCACCTCGCAGCGACTAATTCGCTACCAGCGAATTTTTCGCTGCAAGGTGGGCACCTACAGCACTGTCCCCGGAGCCGTCAGGCGATATCGGCGTACACCGGCTGCCCATCGCCGCCGATCGAGTATCGCTCGGTGCCCGAGGTCACCCGCGGCGCATCGGCGCCCAGCGATACCGCGATCTTGTTGCACGCATTGCGCATGACATCGAGCGTCAGCTCCAACGCCTGCTTCTCCGAGAAATTACGCCGTACCGCCGCAGCCACATCCGCCTCGATGCTCGCCGGCGACCAGATCAGCGCATCGACGTACCGCAGCGCCGCCTTCTGCGCCTCGGTCAGGCTCTCGGCGGATTCATAGTCCTCGATCTGCCCGTACATCTCCTCCGAGCCGCCCGAATCCAACGCGTCGCCGTCGCGCAACGACTTGCACAACCTGCAGTTGTGCTGGGTCGCGCCCCGCAACCGGACGATCTCCGTCGTCACCGGATCGAGCGCCCGTAACCGCGCCACCGCCGGTGCGAACCCGTTGAGCAGAGCATCGACGGGATCGGAGACCGGATCCCACTCGACCTCGCTGACATGGCCGGGTCGACCCAATCCCAGTGCTTCACAGCCCGCCCACGCCCGCGGCACGAAGTCCGCGATGAAGATCGCGACGACGGTCCGAAACGCGTTGTCGCCCAACGTCTCCAACAGCCGCTTGCGCTGGTTGTCGCCGATACCCGACACATCCGTTGCGAACTGCTCGGCGAACGCCGCCACCACCCGGTCCGCTTCGGTGGCCTCGTCGAGAAGGTCGACCTGCACCGCCAGCGGCGGCAACGACAACGACCTGCCGCACGTCAACCGGATCAGCGTGTCCCGTTGGCCGTCACCCGACGACATCGCCACCAAGCCGGCGATCCGATCGGCAAGCTCATCAGCGCCCACGCACCGATTATTGCGCCTGACTGACCGAGGACATGTGAAAGTCGGGAATCCGCAACGACGGCATCGACGCCCGCGTCGCCCAATCACCCCACTCGCGCGGCAACGTGACCTCGCCGACGCCCGCCTCCGTCGCACGGCGCAGCAGGTCCAACGGGCTTTCGTTGAACCGGAAGTTGTTGACCGCCGCCGTCACCTCGCCGTCCTCGATCAGATACACGCCGTCCCGGGTCAGTCCCGTCAACAGCAGCACCGCCGGGTCGACCGCCCGCAGGTACCACAGCGTGCTCAGCAGCAGCCCGCGCTCGGTCCCCGCGATCATGTCCGCCAGTTCCGACTCCCCACCGGTCATCAGCAGGTTGTCCGCCGGCACCGCCGGGGCCGCGTCGAACTCCGCGGCGGCCGCCCGCGAATAGGCCAACGCATTGATCGCGCCGTCGCGGATCCAGTCCACCCGGTCGATGTCCATCCCGTTGTCGAACACCGAAATCCGTTCCGACGACGTCGACGTCGCGACGAACGGCGTGCACGCCAGTCCCGAGGCGAACGGATCGGAGTACAGCGTCAACGGCAGATCCGTCAGCCGCTCCCCCACCCGCGTGCCACCGCCCGGCGCCGAGAACGCCGTGCGGCCTTCCTGCGCGCCCCGCCCGTCCATCGCCCAGGTCAAAAAGATCATCAGGTCGGCCACCGCCGACGGCGGCAGAATCGTCTCGTAGCGGCCGGCGGGCAACTCCACCGTGCGCCGGGCCCAGCCGAGGCGCATCGACAACTCGTCGAGCATGGAATCGATTGGCACATCGACGAAGTCGGCAGTGCTGACACCGACCCACGCGCTGGCGCCGTCGCGTTTGCCGTTGATCTCCACCGAACCCGTCGGCTGCGTGTACCGCCGCCGCAGCCCGCCCGAAGTCGCCACGAACGTCGTCTCCAGGATGTGCCGCGCATAGCCGTACAGCCGGTCGCTGCCGCGGAACCCACGGGCGAGGCCGTCGGCCACCGGCAGGAACACCTCCGCTCCGGTGCTCGGCACCGGCGCATCCCAATCCGGTGGTGCGTCGCCCCCGGCCAGTAACGGCGCGCTGTCGCGGGCCTCCGGCGCAGAGCGCGCCGCCTCCTGCGACGCCGCCACCAGACCGGCGATCGTCGACGGGTCGACCTCGCTGGACCGCACCGAGCCGACATGCGATGCACTGCCTTTGCGCACCACCGAGATCACCGTGGTGTAGCGCGTGGTGGACTCGCCGTTGGTGGTCATGGAGTTGCCCGCCCACCGCAACGACGCGTCGGCCCGATCGGTCACCAACACGACCGTGTCGTCGGCCCCACCCAACCGGGCCGCATCGGCTAGCGCGGTCTCCACCACCTGCTGTGCGCCGATCATGACCGTCCGCCTTCGGCCCGGGTGTTGAGCACGTTCACTCCGCGGAACAACGCCGACGGGCAGCCGTGGCTCACCGCCGCCACCTGCCCGGGTTGCGCCTTGCCACAGTTGAACGCCCCGCCGAGCCGCCACGTCGACGGTCCACCGACGGCCTCCAGCGAGCCCCAGAAGTCCGTCGTCGTCGCCTGGTATGCGACGTCGCGCACTTGGCCGTCGAGCCGGCCGTCGCGGATGCGGAAGAACCGCTGCCCGGTGAACTGGAAGTTGTAGCGCTGCATGTCGATCGACCAGCTTTTGTCGCCGACGACGTAGATCCCGTCGTCGACGCGGGCGATCAGGTTCTCGGTGCTCACCTCGTCGGCGCTCGGCTCCAGCGACACGTTGGCCATCCGCTGGATCGGCACGTGGTGCGGCGAATCGGCGTAGGCGCACCCGTTGGAGCGCTTCACCCCGAGCCGCGGTGCGAACACCCGATCCAGTTGGTATCCGACGAAGACACCGTCGCGCACCAGGTCCCACTTCTGCGCCTGCACTCCCTCGTCGTCGAATCCCACCGTCGCCAAACCGTATTCAACGGTCCGGTCGGCGGTCACGTTCATGGCCGGTGAGCCGTAGCGCATGGTGCCCAGCTTGTCGGGCGTGGCGAAGGACGTCCCCGCGTAGGCGGCCTCGTATCCGATCGCCCGGTCGTATTCGGTGGCGTGGCCGACCGATTCGTGGATCGTGAGCCACAGATTCGACGGATCGATGACGAGATCGGTCGGCCCGGCCGTGACGCTGGGCGCCTTGACCTTCTCGGCCAGCCACGCCGGCAGCATGGCCAGTTCCTCGGTCCAGTTCCACACGTCGTCGCCGGCGACGTACTCCCATCCCCGTGCCGTCGGCGGGGCCAGCGTGCGCATCGTCTCGAACGTCCCGGCCGCGGCGTCGACGGCGACCGCCTCCAGCGACGGCTGCACCCGCACCCGCTGCTGGGTGATCGTCGAGCCGAACGTATCGGCGTAGAACGTCTGCTCCTTGGCGGTGTGCAGGCCGGCCGAGACGTGGTCGACACCGTCGGCAGCCAACAGCCGCCCGGAGTATTCACCGAGCACCGCCAGCTTGTCGGACGTGCCGACGGCGAACGGGTCGATCCGATAGTCCGAAACCCAAGTGGCGTCCGAATACACGGGTTCGTGAGCCAACTCGATGCGCTCGGCGTTCAGGGCCGCCAGAGTTCGTGCCACCCCGACGGCGCGGCGCGCGGTCGCGGCGGCGACCTCCGCGCTGAGCTCGGCATGCGAGGCAAAGCCCCACGTCCCATCGACGAGCACCCGGACCGCCAGGCCGATCTCCCGGTCGACGACCGCGGTCTGCAGTTCACCGTCGTGCAACTGCACGAACTCCGACGTGATCGCGTGGATGCGAAGGTCGGCGTAGCTGGCGCCGGCGGCCAGCGCCGCCGACGTCGCCGCGTCGGCCAGCTGTGTGCGCGGCAGGTCGAGGAAGTCGGAGTCCACTGGTCGGGTAGCCCTCACGCCACCACCGTAGTGGTGCCGCCGTGGGGCCGCTTTAATGACTCGGATGGCACAACGGCGCCGCACCACCGCGACCGCGTACGCACTCCTGGCCCCCAGCCTGTTCGGAGTCGTCGCGTTCATGCTGCTGCCGATGCTCGTGGTGGCCTGGCTGTCGCTGCACCGGTGGGACCTGCTGAGCCCGATGGAGTTTGTGGGCCTGCACAATTGGCACTCGGTGCTGACCGACCCGTCCTTCGGCACCTCGCTGGTCGTCACGGTGGTGTTCGTCGTGCTGGTGGTGCCCGTGCAGACCGTCCTCGGATTGATCGCCGCCGCGCTGCTGGCCCGCGGGCTGCCCGGCAGCGGCTTCTTCCGGACCTTGTACGTGCTGCCGTGGATCTGCGCACCGCTGGCGATCGCGGTGCTGTGGCGCTGGATCCTGGCACCCACCGACGGGGCGGTCAGCGCCGTGCTCGGCCGCCAGGTCGGATGGCTCACCGATCCGACGCTCGCACTGCCGGTGGTGTCGGCGGTGGTCGTGTGGACCAACGTGGGATACGTGACGCTGTTCTTCCTGGCCGGCATCCTCAACATCCCCGAGGACGTCCACAACGCCGCCCGCACCGACGGCGCGACGGCGTGGCAGCGGTTCCGGCACATCACGCTGCCGATGTTGCGGCCGACGTTGTTCTTCGTGCTGGTGACCGGAATCATCAGCGCCGCCCAGGTTTTCGACACCGTGTACGCGTTGACCGGCGGCGGCCCGCAGAACCGGACCGACCTGGTGGCGCACCGCATCTACGCCGAGGCGTTCGGCACTGCGGCGGTGGGTCGGGCCGCGGTGATGGCGGTGGTGTTGTTCGTCCTGCTGGTCGGCGTGACCATCGTCCAGCAGCTGTATTTCCGTCGACGGATCAGCTATGACCTCACCTAGCCGGGTCACGTCGGCCGTCCTCATCTACCCCGTTCTGCTGGCGGGCGCGTTGATCACGCTGGCGCCGTTCATCCTCGGCGCGATGGCCTCGCTGCGCGATCCGCGCACATTCGATGCGGCCTCACCGCTGTCACTGCCGTCACCGCCGACGCTGCAGAATTACGCGAACCTGGCCGATGCCGGTTTCGGGCGGGCCGTCGTCGTGACCGCGTTGATGACTGCGGTGATCCTGCTCGGTCAGCTGACGTTCTCCGTGCTGGCGGCGTATGCGTTCGCACGTCTGCGGTTTCCCGGCCGCGACGCGCTGTTCTGGGTGTACGTCGCGACGCTGATGGTGCCGGCGACGGTCACCGTGGTGCCGTTGTACCTGATGATGGCCGAGGCGGGCCTGCGAAACACCTTCTGGGCGTTGGTGCTGCCGTTCATGTTCGGTTCGCCGTACGCGATCTTCCTGCTGCGCGAGTACTTTCGCGGCATCCCGGGCGACCTCATCAACGCCGCCCGCATCGACGGCGCGAACACGCTGGACGTCATCGTGCATGTGGTGTTGCCGGCGAGCAGGCCGATCCTGGTGACGTTGGCGCTGATCACGGTTGTCTCGCAGTGGAACAGCTTCATGTGGCCGCTGGTGATCACCAGCGGCAACCAGTGGCAGGTGCTGACGGTGGCGACGGCGGGTCTGCAGTCGCGTTACAACGCGCAGTGGCCGCTGGTGATGGCGGCGACGACGGTGGCGATCGTGCCGCTGCTGGTGTTGTTCGTCGCGCTGGGACGCCACATCGTGCGCTCGATCGTGGTGACGGGGCTGAAATGAGTGTGCGGCCGAGGTTTTCCACGTTGTTCGCTGCGGGTGTGGCGCTGACGGGTGTGCTGCTGCTGGTGGCGGCGATGCTGCTCGGGCAACCGGACCACGCGGGCGGGCGCACCGTGGTGACCGTGCGACTGTGGGACGAGCAGGTGGCCGCGGCCTACCGCGAGTCGTTCGCCGAGTTCGAGCGCGCGCACACCGGCATCGAGGTGCGCGTGAACGTCGTCGCCTACTCGACGTACTTCGACAGCCTGCGCACCGATGTCGCGGGCGGTGGCGCCGACGACATCTTCTGGATCAGCAACGCCTACTTCGCCGAATACGCCGACAGCGGCCGCCTGATGGACATCGATCCCACGATGGGCGCGCGGGCGTGGGAACCATCGGTCGTCGACCAGTTCACCCGCGACGGAACGCAGTACGGGGTACCGCAACTGACCGACGGCGGCATCGGGCTGTACTACAACGCCGACCTGCTTTCCGCGGCGGGTATCGACCCGGGCGAGTTGACCACGCTGCGCTGGTCCCCGGATCCCGCCGTCGACACACTGCGTCCACTGTTGGCCCGCCTCACCCTCGACCACGAGGGCCGCACCGCCGATGCCGCGGGTTTCGACGCGCAGCGGATCCGGCAGTGGGGCTACAACGCCGCCAACGATCTGCAGAACATCTACCTCAACTACATCGGTTCGGCGGGCGGGGTCTTCGCCGTCGGCGACCGGTTCGCGTTCGACAACCCGCAGGCCGACCAGGCGTTCAGTTATCTGGTGGGGCTGATCAACACCGAGCACGTCGCCCCGCCCGCGTCGGCGACCAACGACAACGGCGATTTCTCCCGCAACCAGTTCCTGCAGGGCAGGATGGCGCTGTTTCAGTCCGGAACGTACAACCTGGCGGCGATCGCCGATGCCGCCCCGTTCCGCTGGGGAGTCGCGCTGCTGCCCGAAGGCCCAGTCGGTCGCGTCAGCGTGACGAACGGGATTGCCGCCGCCGGCAATTCGGCCACCGCGCATCCGGAGGCGGTGCGCGAGGTGTTGGCGTGGATGGGCGGTGCCCGCGGCAACGCGTATCTCGGTGCCGGTGGCGCGGCGATTCCCGCGGTGCTCGACGCGCAGCGGGTCTACCACGAGTACTGGCGTTCCCGCGGCGTCGACGTCAGCCCGTTCTTCGATGTGCTCGACGGCGTTCGCATCGAGGCCCCCGGCGGCGCCGGCTTCGCCGCGGGGTTCGACGCGCTCAAGCCCTATTTCGACGAGATGTTCCTCGGCCGACGCGACGTGGCGACAACGCTGCACAAGGCTCAGGAGGCCGCGAACGCCGCCGCGCAGCGGTAGCGATCACCGAGTGACGGCGCTGGTTCCCGCCACCGTCAACTCCAGCGCCAACGCCGTCCCGCACACTGCGGCGACGATGAGGAACGCCCACCAGTCAATGGCTTTGGGTCCCGACGGTGCGGCAGAGATCTGCCCGGCACCGCCGCGTGCGGTGATCGCATCGCCCATCTCGTCGGCGCGGCGCAGCGCGACGGTGATGGCCGCGGCCAACAGATCGATCGCTTCGAGCCACCAGCGACGCCACCGTCCGCGGCGGCGTGTGTGCACCTGCTTCGGGCGCAGATTGCGTGCGGCGTAGAGCACGCGGAACTCGTCGATCAGCATCGGGAACGCGCGCAGCGCCAACGCCAGTGCCACCGCCCATTCGTCGACCGGTATCCGGAACACCCGAAGCGGCCTGCCCAGTTTCGCGACCGCAGGCGCGATTTCGGCGACGTTCGTCGTCCATGAGACCATCGCCCCCAGACCGAGCAGCACGATCGACAGCGCGGTGATGCGCAGGAAATTCAGCAGGCCGCCAAGCCCGACGTCGATCGAACCCATCGAGATGATCGGGCTGCCGCCGGCGAAGGTGGCCGTCAATCCGCCGAGGAACAGCAGGAACCACAGCCAGCCGGGTATCGACGGGAGCACGCCGCGCGAGATGTTGGCCAGCCGAGCCGAGATGAGCACCAGAAGCGCGACCGCGCCGATCGGCACCCAGCCCGGGTAGAACGTCATCAATACGCCGATGGCCGCGACCAGCAGAAGCTTCGTACCCGCCCAAAGTTGGTGGATAACGCTGTTGCCGGGCACGGGCCGCAGCAGCACGACACCCCTGCGCTGTCGACGCTTCGTCGGCGCCGTCATGACAGTCCCCCCGCCGTCGTCGGTGCGGGCACCAGCACGCCACCTGCCAGATGCAAAGTGCGCGGGCACAATTCCTCCAGCCCGGCGAAGTCGTGCGAGATCACGACGACGGTCAGCCCGGCGCGGCGGCGAAGGTCGACCAGCAGCCGTAGCAGGCCCCGCTGACTCGCCGCGTCCAGGCCGGCCAGCGGCTCGTCGAGGATGAGGGCCCGTGGCGAGCGGGCGAGCAGTCCGGCGAGGACGACGCGACGCATCTGTCCCCCGCTGAGCTGGTCGATGCGCCGCTGCGCCAGCGTGGAATCCAGGCCGACGGTCGAGAGCGCCTCGGTGACCCGCGCGCGATCACGCGGCGAGAACCCGGCGGCCGACGCGATCTCGAGATCGACCCGGCTGCGCATCAGCTGCAGCCGCGCCGCTTGGAACGAAATGGCCGCGGCACCAACCTGATCCGACGCCGGCTTCCCGTCGAGCAGGCATTGGCCTGCGGTGGGTTCCGTCAGACCCGCCATGATCCAGGCCAGCGTGGACTTGCCCGACCCGTTGAGGCCGTGGATCAACAGGCCGTCGCCCTCGTGAACCGTGAAGGTGATGTCGCGCAGTGCCGTCGCGGCCCACGGTGTGCCGCTGCCGTATTCGTGGCTGACGTCCACCAGTTCCAGCACGGGAGCGGCATCGGCGCCCGGAGCGACCGTCCCGGCTGGGGCGTCGGCCGATTCCACCATGTCGGTGTTGTCGGTGGCGCCGCCGTTACCGGACAGGTCGACGGTGCGGTCGGCGGCGTCGGCCTCGTCGTTGTAGTGGGTGATGTGGACCAGCGACATCTGGTGGCGCCGCGTCAACCCGGACAGCACCGACATCAGTCCTTCCCGGCCCTGCTGGTCGACCATGCTGGTGACCTCGTCGGCGATCAACAGCGACGGCTCGCGCGCCAGCGCCGCCGCGACGGCAAGGCGCTGCAGTTCGCCGCCCGACAGCCCGCCGGTGTTGCGTTCGGCCAGCCCGTCGAGACCCACTTCGGCGAGCAACTGACCGACGTCGGTGGCCTTGCCGGGTGGCAGCCCCCAGACCACGTCGTCGGCGACGCGGGTGCCGAGCACCTGACTCTCCGGGTGCTGCATGACGACCGCCGTGCCGCCGATGCGGCCCAGTCCGACAGCGCCCGGCCGTTCGATGACCCCGGCCGTCGGCTCGCGCCCGGCCAGCATCAGCATCAGCGTCGTCTTGCCCGAGCCGTTGGCGCCCGTCACCGCGAGGTGCTCACCCGGTTCCACGCTCAGCGACACCGGTCCCAGCGCGTCGTGGTCGGCGCTCGGATACCGGAACCGGACGTCGCGCAGCCGGGCCGGGACCGGGGCGATCGCGCCGACGTCTCTGGAGGACTCCAGTTTGTGGACATCGGGGATGCCGGCCAGCCGCTCCATCACCCGCGACAGGGCCCACCATCCGACGAGGCTGACGAAGGTGATCGACATCACCCCGGCGCCGAAGAACAACAGCGGCCAGTAGTCGAGCGCCGTCGCGAAGTCGCGCTTGAGTCGCTCGGCCGCACCCTCCATATCGGGGATGCGGGCGATCACCGCGGCCAGGCCGTTGATGTTGGCGGTGACGGACTCGAAGATCAGGTGACGCAGCCGCGACAGGATCGACAGCGCCGCCACCACCGCCGTGCCGAACACCGCCCCGGCGATCAGCGCGGCGAACAGCACGGTCGGGGTGCCGCGTCCGCGGCGTTTGACGATGCCGGTCAGCCCGCCGATGTATGCGCAGTTGACGACGGTCATGAACCCGCCCATGCCCGCGATCAGGAACGCGATGATGCCGCCGGCGACGGTCGCGGTGAGCAGCACCCGCAGCCGGTAGCGGTAGGCCAGCAGCCCCATCGGCACCGTGCCCAGCAGAGAGAGCCCCGCCGCGAACGGGACGACCACGGAGATGATCGCGGTGGCCGCGCAGAGCGCCGCCATGACGGAGGCCTGCGCGAGTTCGACGGGACGCAAACGACCGGTACGGCGAGTCAGGCCCCCGGTCGCGGTCATTGCACGATTCTGCCAGTCGCGACCGGGCCGGCCACACGGCGCTGTGATCGGTTGGGCCGGAACTGGCGCTTGGAACACATAATGTTGTCGGCATGACCCAGACGCTCGGAGCCGATCTGCTGTCCGTGGTCGCCCGGATCAACCGACTGGCCACCCAGCGGACCCGCCTGCCCCTCGGCTATGCCCAGGCGCGGCTGCTGTCCACGATCGAGGATCAGGGCGAGGCCCGCATCTCCGATCTGGCCGCGCTCGATCACTGCTCACAGCCGACGATGACGACCCAGGTCCGCCGCCTCGAGGAGGCCGGCATGGTGTCGCGGACCGTCGACCCCGAGGACGCACGGGCGGTGCTGATCCGCATCACGCCCAAGGGAGTGGACACGCTCCGTCAGGTGCGGGTGGACCGCGGCGCGGCGATCGATCCGTACCTGGAGCGGCTCGACGGCGCCGACCGGGAGACGCTCAGCCAAGCGGTGCGCGTGTTGCGACGGCTGCTCGACGAGGCGTCGGCCTCCAAAGCGGTCAGCTGACTCCCGCGGGTTGCTCCCTCTGCACCCGCGGGAAGCGGAGCATTCGCCGGGCGTTCTCTTCCACGATCAGCGCGCACTCTTCGTCGGGCACTCCGGCCAACACCTCCGCGGCACGCTTGCGCGAGTTCGGCCAATTGGAATCCGAGTGCGGGAAGTCGATTTCCAGCGTGATGCGGTCCACGCCGATGGTGTACCGGTTCTCCAGGCCGTGCTCGTCGTCGATGAAGCAGCCGTAGAAGTGCGAACGGAACAGATCCGAAGGGCGCGTGTCGAAATCGATCGGCTGGTAGTACCGATGCCGCTCCCACACGTAGTCGGCGCGCTCCAGAATGTAGGGCACCCAACCGATACCGCCCTCGGACAACGAGAACTGCAGATCCGGGAACTTCTGCAGCTTGCCGGAGAACAACAGGTCGACGGTGGTCCACATCAGGTTGGTCGAGAACAGCGTGATCGCCACCGCGAACGGCGCGTCCGGCAAGGCCGGGGTCGGCGAGTTGGCCAGCGCTGAGTAGGAGAAGCCCGGGACGAACGAGCCGGAGCCGAAGTGCAGCGACACCGGCATTCTCGCGTCGGAGCAGACCTGCCACAGCCCGTCCCAATGGTCGGAGTGGAACGAGGGCAGACCCATCGGCACGGGGCTGTCGGGGAACGACACGGTGCGCGCGCCCTTGGCGGCGACGCGTTCGGCCTCGGCGACGGTTTCGTCGATGTCCCACACCGGCAGGATCGCCAGCGGGATGTAGCGTTCCGGCGCGGTCGCGCACCACTCGTCGATGTAGAAGTCATTCCACGCCTTGACGCACAGCAGCGCGAGTTCCTTGTCCTGTCCGCGGAAGAACGTGCTGCCGCCGAAGCCGGGGAACGACGGGAAGCACAGCGCGGCCTGCACGCCGTCGAGGTCCATGTCGGCGATGCGCGCCACCGGGTCGTAGCAGCCCGGGATCATGTCCTCGTAGCGGACGGGATCCATCCCCCACTCCTCGGGCGGCTTGCCCGCTACGGCGTTGAGGCCGATGGTCGGCAGGATCTGCCCGTCGTAACTCCACAGGTGCCTGCCCTCGATTTCCACGATGCGCGGGCCGTTCTCGTGGAATCTCGCCGGCAGCCGGTCCTGCCAGACGCGCGGATGTTCGATCAGGTGGTCGTCGACGGAGACGATCTGATGGTTGTCCTGCAATGGCATGGTGGGCCTCCTGAGCTGTCGGTAACGTGGGCTGCATGAAAGATGCGGAATCGTCGAAGAGTTCGGACACGACGCGCGGGCGGATCGACGAGGACGACCACGATCTGCTGACGTTCGGCGAGGTCGGTGAACGGCTACGCATCGAAATCGCCTCCGCCCGAGCGGCTGTCGAGAAGGCGGAGGCCAGCGGCGACACCTCCGCCCTCGAGCAGGCCCGCGCTCGCCTGGCCGCGCTGGAGTCGGCCGCCAAGCGCAACAGCGCGGGACGCATCAACGACGCCAACTTCGAGAAGTTCTTCGGATACTCGGGCACCGCGAAACGCAATCTGTCCGAGTAGCCGTTCGTCGCGCGCACCGCCGTCGCCGCTCTCATGGCCGCGGCGGGCAGGGCGGATTCGGGCCCACTCCGCACATTCCGTGATGGATGTAGCTGGGCACCTCGGTGGCGGGTGGTTGCACCTCGGCGTGCTGGTTGACCAGGTTGAAGCCCAGATTGAACACCAGCATGATCAGGTTGAACACTGCCGCCAGAGCCAGGATGCGCACTGCGGTGACGGTTCGCCTGTTCTTGAGCTGATCGATGCCGATGTCGGAGATCATCCGGCCGTTGCGGTCCCGCAGACAGTAGATGGCGATGGACGAGACGCTGACCAGCCCGCCGAAAACGATGCCTTCGTACAGCGGGAACTGGTACATGGTGCCACCGAAGATCGACCAGGTGTCGTCCACCCGCAGGTATGTCCACAGTCCGATGCGGTGGAAGTACTGTTCCAACACGATGTCGAGCACGATGAACAGCACCAGCATCGCCGCGAGCACGCCGGCGGTGTTGATGCGCGGGTACACCTTTCGCATACGGGCGATCACCTGATCGATGCCCATGATGGCCAGCGGCGTCAACAGGATGTAGCTGGCGAGGAAGTAGATGATCGGCTGCGGGTTCTCCGCGCCCTTGTGCACCCACCCGGGGATGAACTCACCCCACGTGCCCATGTTGAAGAAGCCCGCGTTGTACCCGAACACCGGCCTGACGGCGTTCACACCCGGGTCCTGCCACGCCGCGAGTAGCCAGGCCACCACGAAGATGCCGACCGGCGGAAGTTGCTTGTCCCGCCGCGTCTTCCGGATCATCCAGATCAGGAAGATCACCCCGCCGATCATGCATCCGATCTCCCAGAACCGGATCCAGGCGATGCTCGACGTGGGGATGGGGTCGGGTCCGGTCGGCGCGGGTGCGAACTCGTCCGAGAAGATCCAGCGCCCGTAGACGTAGAGCTGGAACACCACGAACAGCGCACCCAGCCGGGCCAGCCAGACGATCGGGGGCGAATCCCGGTAGGTCTTCGGCGTCTCGGGGAGGAACTCGGGGGCTTCGGCGTGCTGATGGGCGGTCATGTGACTGCTCCTGTCCTCGTGAAGGCCTCGACGACCTTTGTGCCGTACTGTTTGCGCCGCCGCGGACTGACGAGAAAGCCCGGTGGGGAATGGAATCCGAGATCGGGAAGGGCGCTGCGGGCGGCGAGCATCTCCCGCGCCTGCGCGGTGTCGCCGCACGCCGCCATCGCCCACAGCATCTCGTCGGTGACGTGCCTGCCGATCGCGCGAGGGTCTTTACCGGCGAAGTCCGCCCGGATCGCGGCCACCTGGTCCTGCCAGCCGTGCAGCGCGACCAACGAGTCGTAGGTCTTGACGGTCAGATAGAACGCGATTTGCAGCTTGGCGTCGTCGATCGCGCGTTGGGGATCGTCGTCGTCGATGGCGGTGATCACCCAACCCCAACGCAACAGGCCGGTCGGGTCGCGACCGGCGCGTCGCGCGCCCAGCGCCAGGTTCGGCTCGACCACCTCGGCCCACCAGCGGTCGGTGAACAATCCGTGCCCGAGCACCCCGTCCGCCACGCCGCCGACGACGCGCAGCATGTGAACATTGAACGCGCCCAGCAGGATCGGCACGTCGATGGGTCCCAGCACCGGCGCCTGGATGCGGGTGTCGATGTGGTAGAAGTCGCCGTCGAAGGCGATCCGCTCACCGTTTTCCGCCTCCAGGAACGCGCGGATGCAGCGCACCAGCTCCGTCATCCGCGGCGCCGGATGCGAGGAGTCCACCCCGAACCAGTCGCGGTTCATCCTTCCCGTTCCCGCGCCCAGCCCGAGGAACACCCGGCCGGGTGCGAACTTGTTGAGATGCCTGGCGGCCGCGGCGTGGACGAACGGCGACCGCGCGAACGCGTACGCGATCCCCGGCCCGATGCGCGCCGTGCTGGTCTGGTGTGCCATCTCCGAGGCCGTGACGTAGGCGCCGGTGTCGGCGAACTCGCCCGCGCAGAACGCCGCTGCTCCAGCGGATTCGGCCTGTCTCGCAAGATCACCGCCCGGCCACGGCATCGCCCACTGCATCGCCATGGATGTCCGTCCGATCAGAACTTCACGGTGGCGCCGGCGTCGACCTTGAGCTGCAACCCCGTCACGTATCGGGACTCGTCGGAGGCCAGGTAGCAGATCCCGTGTGAGATGTCCTCGGGCTCCACGTAGGGAATAGGCATGCCCTGCATCATCGGGAAGGTCAGCAACGCGTCGTCGAGGGACGGATGCTCGAGGTCGGGCCGGAACATCTTGTACATCGACTCGTTGTGCAGCATCGGGGTGTTGACGTTCGTCGGGTGCACCACATTGACCCGGATCGACTTCGGCGCCAGCTGGTTGGCCAGCGCCATCGTGTACTTGTCGATGAACTGCTTGGCCAGGTTGTAACCCGCTCCGCCCGAGCCGTTGGGCCCCATGCTCGCGGCCGGCCCGGCCTTCTCGGCCAGCAGCCCGGCGACCGACCCCACGGTGATGATCGAGGCTCCGGCCGAAAGATACGGCAGCGCAACGTGAACGGTGTTCACCACGCCGACGAAGTCGACGTCGAACGCGTTGGCGAAGGCGTCGATGGGCTGGTCCGACCCCAGCGGGCAGATGCCGGCGTTGGCGACCACCACGTCGAGCTTGCCGAGTTCGTCCACCGCGGACTTCAGCGCATCGGCGAGCGCGGCGCGGTCGCGCACGTCGACGATGGCCGTCACCGCCCGGCGTCCGGTCTTCTCGACCTCTGAACCCGCCTCTTCGAGGTCGTGCTCGGTGGACAGCGGGTAATCGTTGTGTTCGACGTCGCCGCAGATGTCGAACAGGATGATGTCGGCGCCCTCCTCGGCCAGTCGCACCGCATGCGACCGGCCCTGGCCTCGGGCGCCACCGGTGATGAGGACGACCTTGTCCTGCACTCTGCCCACGTTCGTTTCCTTCCGTCGGATATCTATTGGCCGGTCGTGTCGAGTTGTTCTCTGAGGCGGTGCTTTTGCACCTTGCCGCTGATGGTGCGCGGCAGTTCCGGCACCACCACGATGCGTTCGGGTGTCTTCTGCCGGGCCAGCCCGCAGGCGGCGAAGTGCGCGGCGGCATCGGCGGTGTCGAATGACCCACCCGCCTGCAGCACGACGAACACGCAGACCCGTTCGCCGTACTTCTCGTCGGGGGCGCCCACCGCGGCGGCTTCGGCCACCGCGGGGTGGCTGCTGACCACGTCTTCGACTTCCTTCGACGAGATGTTCTCGCCGCCCCGCACGATGATGTCCTTCTTGCGGTCGGTGATGGTGAGGAAGCCGTCGGGATCCAACCGCCCGACATCACCGGTGCGGAACCAGCCGTCGATGAAGCCGGCCTCGGTGAAGCGGGGATCGGTGTAACCCCGGAACAATTCGGGCCCGTGCGTGAGGATTTCGCCGTCGTGGCCGGCCGGTACGTCGCGCCCGTGCTCGTCGACCAGACGGACCCGGGTGCCGGGGGCGATCCGGCCGTCGGTGTCGGCCCGCTTGTCCAGTGGATCCTCCGGGCGGCCGACGCTGATCGTGGGGTGTTCGCTGGATCCGTAGCAGCGGTAGGCACCGATGCCGAACCGGTCGGCGCGACGGATCAGCGTGCCCGCGACACCGGCCGCGCCGGTGGTGTACTCGCGCAGGCTCGACACATCGAGACCGTCACGTTCGGCGACGTCGAGGATGCCGCCCAGATGGATCGGCGCGCCGGCCGAGACGCTCACGCCGTGCTTGGCGATGAGCCGGGCGGCGGCCTCGGGATTCCATGCGTCCATGGCGATGGTGTCTCCGGAGCGGCACATCATGCGCAGGATGCCCAGCGTGCCTGCGATGTGTCCGGCCGGAAAGACCGCCAACGTGGTCTGGTCGGCATCGGTGTTGCGCAGCGCATCCATCGCGCGCAGTTCACCGAGCAATGAACCGTGGGTGTGCTGGACCCCCTTGGGTTCCGCCGTCGTCCCCGATGTGTACACCAGCACCGCGCGACCTTCGGGGTCGGGACGAAACGGCGTGAAACCCGTTGCCGCCGTGGAGGTCAGGTCTTCGAGCGGGATGGTCCCCTGGTGCGCACCGCCCAGCACGACGCGGTGCTGCAGGTCGGGCAGATCGGCCAATGCCGCCACGGTCGCGCCGGTGTCGCGGTTGCGGAGCTCGCGAGCCAGCACGATGGCACGGGCCCCCGATTGCCTGGCGATGAAGGCGACCTCGGCAGGCCCGTAGATCGGCACGATGGGCAGCACCACCGCACCGCACAACCAGGCGGCGGCGTGCACGGAGAAGCACTCGCGCCAGTTCGGCAGCTGGACAGCGACGACATCGCCGGGCCGGATACCCAGTCCGGCCAGCCCGGCGGCCAACCGCATGCTCTCGTCGAACAACTCGGCGGCGGTGAACTGATCGGGACGGTCGTCGCTGTGCACCATGACCGCGGTGTCGGGGTGCTCGCCGATGAACCCGGCGATCTCGTCGGGGATGGTGTCCGCGGCTGTTCCTGCGCGGCGGCCGGGTTCGGTCAGCACGACAACAGCACACATCCGGCTATCGGGCCGCCGCCGGCGGAGGCGACGGCGACTTCGGGGCGCTTGGATACCGCGGTGTCGGTGGCCAGCCCGCGCAGCTGCTGGCACGCCTCGTACAGCACCCAGTACCCGTGCATCCGGCCGGCCGACAGCTGACCGCCGTAAGTGTTCAACGGCAACTCGCCGTCGATGCCGATGCGTGCACCGCCGTCGACGAAGGGGCCACCCTCACCGTCGCCGCAGAAGCCCAGGGCCTCCAACCACGCCAGCGTGAGATAGCTGAACCCGTCGTACAACTCGGCCAGATCGACGTCGGCGGGTTTCAGGTCGGTCTTGGACCACATGTCGGCCGCGGCGTCGTGCATCGCCATCTTCGGATAGTCGGGCCGGCCGGTCCACCCCCCGGCACCCGACGCGCCGCCTGCCGCTTCGATGGTGACCACCCCGTTCGGTGCATCGGTCCGGTGCCCGGGATGCGACAACACCAGCGCGATCGAGCCGTCGACCGGCACGTCACAGTCGAGCAAACCGAGCGGCGTGGAGATCGGCCTGGCGTAAAGGTACTGCTCCATGGTCATCGGATCGCGGTACACCGCAAGCGGATTGCGCGCGGCGTTGCGTCGGGCGTTCAGCGCGATCCAGCCGAGTTGCTCCTTGGTGGTGCCGTAACGGTCCATGTGGGCGCGGCAGTGCATGGCGAGCCAGTTGGCGGCCGAATACGCGTGCGCGGCAAGCAGGTAGCCGACCTCGGTCATGTCCATGCCGCCCTCGGCGCGCTTTCCGCCGGACTCCGGCGCCCGGTCTGCGGCGCGGCGCTCCACGGTGCCGCCGATCATCTGCACCGTCCGGTAGACGAGCACATGGCGGGCCTTGCCCTCGGCGATCAGGTCACGCGCCGCGACCACGGGGGTCAACAGCCCGTAGCGACCCAGCATCGGGCCGTCGTCTCCGCCTTCGCGAACCCCCAGCGCGGCGGCCGCTTCGTCGGCCGGGGTGTCACCCATGGTGAGAACCGCGTCGATATCGGCAGGCGCCAGGCCGGCGTCGGCGATGGCGGCCGCGGAGGCCTGCACGGTCATGTCCAGCGCCGGGACGCCGGTGCGGCGGCCGATCGCAGAGATTCCGGCGCCCGCGATCACCGGTGCGCTGGACGGGGCGGACATCCGACCTCCTTCGGAAATGAACTTAATCAGTGTACTTTTATGGCGTGTCTGATACGTCGGTTACCTCGGATTTCTCGCACGCCCCCCGCATCCTGCCGCCCCTCGACGACGCTTCGCGCCCGTATTGGACGGGCGGCGCCGAAGGCCGACTGCTCATCGCCCACTGCTCCCCGTGCGGGCGTTACTTCCATCCCCCACGGGCGGCGTGTCCGACGTGCGGCGCGGATCCGGAGTTCGTCGCGGTGTCCGGTCGCGGCACCGTGTTCACGTTCACCGTGTGTCATCAGCAGTTCAACCCCAGCGTGCCCACACCGTTCGTGGTGGCGTTGATCGAGCTGAAAGAGCAACCCGGGCTGCGGCTGCCCGCCAATGTCGTCGACTGCGACCCCGACGCGGTGCATTCCGGGATGCCGGTCGAGGTCCGGTTCGAAAGACACGACGACACATGGGTTCCGGTGTTCGCGCCGGTCACTTGATCAGCGGGTCGCGCGGCAAGCCCAAGATGCGCTCGGCGATCTGATTGCGCGTGATCTCCGAAGTGCCACCTGCGATGGTCATACCGCGGGAGGCCAGCACCATGAAACCCGGATACTTTCCGGGACCGCTGACGAGCGCGACGTCGGGCCCCACGAGCTCGGCCGCGAGGCTCGCCCGCGCCACCACGTGTTCGGCGATCAGGAGCTTGGTGACGTTTCCCTCGGGGCCGGGTTCGGCGCCGACCACGCTTCGCGCCACCCGGCGCAGGTTGAGCAGTCGCAGCGCGTGATCGTCGGCGAGGAACTCACCTGCCCGTTCAGGCGCGCCCGCCACCCTGTCGCCGTAGCGCTGCGTCAGGTCGACCACCATCCCCGCGGCCCCCTGGCTGCCCGGTAACCCGCCGCCGATGCTGACCCGTTCGTTGCCGAGGGTCGCACGGGCGACCCGCCATCCGTCGTTGGGTTCGCCGACCACGTCGCGGTCGGGGACGAAGACGTCGTTGAAGAACACCTCGTTGAACTCCGACCCCCCGGTGATCTGGCGCAACGGCCGCACTTCGACCCCGGGCGCCTTCATGTCGATGATCACCGTGGTGATGCCCGCGTGCTTGGCCGCGGCGGGATCGGTGCGCACGGTCGCCAACCCGTAGCGGCAGTACTGTGCGCCGCTGGTCCAGACCTTCTGGCCGTTGATGATCCAGCCGCCGTCGGTACGCGTGGCCTTCGTACTCACCGCCGCGGCATCCGATCCCGCGCCGGGTTCGGAGAACAGCTGGCACCACACGTGTTCGCCGGCCAGCGCCGGGTGCACCAGTCGCTCGATCTGATCGGCGGTGCCGTGCTGGATCATGGTCAACACCACCCAGCTGGTGATGCCGAACTCCGGTCGCTTGATGCCGGCCTCGGCCATCTCCTGCTCGATGACCAGTTGCTCGACGGCCCCGGCCGCCCGGCCCCACGGCTTCGGCCAGTGCGGCATGACATAGCCGGTCTCGATCATCTTCTCCCGCAGCTGTTTCGGGTCCAGCCCCGACCAGCTGCTGAACTCCGTGCGGACCTCGTCACGCATCTGTTCGGCCTCGGGAGGCAGGTCGATCGAGTTCTCCCGGACGACGCCTTTGGCCGTCAGCTCATAGACCTCCAGCGGCGCGTCGCGGCCCCCGAGCAGCCCGCGCAGCGTGATGGCGCGTCGCAGGTGCAGGTGCGCGTCGTGCTCCCAGGTGTACCCGATGCCGCCGTGTACCTGGATGTTCAATTCGGCGTTGTGGACGTAGGCGGGGAAGGCCAGCGTCGCCGCGCAGGCCGCCATCAACGCGAACTCCTGCTCCCCCGCATCCGCCGCCCGCGCCGCGTCCCATACGGTGGCGCCGGCCGATTCCGCGGCCACCAGCATGTTGGCCAGATGATGTTTGACCGCCTGGAAGGTGCCGATGGTGCGACCGAACTGTTCGCGCACCTTCGCGTATTCGAGCGCCGCGTCCACGCAATCATGGGCTCCACCAACGGCTTCGGCGGCCGTGATCGTCCTGGCCATCGCACGCGCGATACCGGCGGCGCCCGGCAGCACCTCGGCGCCGCCGATCGCGACATCGGTCAGCGTGACGCGTGCCGCGCGGCGCGTGGGGTCGAGGTTGGTCTTCACGTCCACGGTGACCCCGTCGGTGCCGGCCGGCAGCACCAGCGCGTCTTCGCCGACCGTGAGCACCAGCAGGTCGGCCAGCCCGGCGCCGAGCACCACACCGGCGTCCCCCGTACAGCGCGAACCGTCCGAGGACAGCGCGGTGTTGAACCCCACGCCCGCGGTCGAGGTGCCGTCGACGAGGGCCGGCAGCCAGCGCGCACGCTGCTCCTCGGTGCCCGCCGCCGAGATGACCGCCGAGGCGATCACCGTCGGGACGAACGGCCCGGGCGCGACCGCACGACCGAATTCCTCTGTCACCGCGACCAGTTCGGGCAGTCCGCACCCTGAGCCGCCGTACTGCTCGGGCACGTGAAGGCCGAGCCACCCGAGACCGGCGAGTTCAGACCAGAACTCGGGCCGCGATTCTGTCTCGGCGTCCAACAGCGCCCGGGCTGCCGTGCGCGCACCACGCGCGGCGAGGAAGGACCGTGCGACCTCGGCTAGCTCACGGTGGTCTTCGGTGATGGCGATGCCCATCGCTGCACTCCTGTTTCGCTCGAATCATGAAGTTCCGGCCAGGTCCGGTGCCGCAACGCGCCGGACGCCGTCCTGGTCAGGTAGTCGTCGCGCTTGATGCCGCGCCACAACTGGGCGACGTAGTCGCGCTCGCCGAGTTCGCCGCGCGCGACGCGCTCCGCCAGCGCGGCTCGGCCCTGTGGCACCGAAGCCGGGGCGTCGCCGAGCAATTCGGCCAGCTCCTCGAGTTCGGCCGCGTCGACCTGCACACCGACGCGATCCACCTCGGCGAGGTACTTGACCAGCCGGGCGGCGCCCTTGACGTATCGGACCGCCAGCGCGTCGGTCGAGCGCCCCACCGCATCCGACAGCGCCGCCGCGGTGGCCGCGTACACGGAGGCACGCTCGGATTCCTGGTCGTCCCCGGGGAATTCGACGTCGACGTCGGGGATCCCGACCACCCGCGCGAGCGCCTCGATCAGCAGCCGCCGGTGCAGCATGCCGTAGATCAGGCTGTTCCCGGCGTCGGGTGAATTCGCCGGCACCGATGCCCGCGCGTCGACGCCCCCGGGGTTCATCGAGGCCAGCCGCGTCTCGGCGAACAGCCGGTAGTACCAGACGCGGTCTTCGTCGACCGGGTGTCCGGACAGCCGTTCGTACTCGGCGATGCGGTCCGGGAAATGGGTGAAAGTGTCCTGCACGGTGCGCAGGGACAGCCAGGCGATGTCGTCCATCGGGTCACCGAAGTGGGCCAGCTCCCAGTCCACGATCGCGGTCACCGTGCGGTCGGCATACATGAAGTTGCCGGGCCCGGTGTCACCCTGGACCAGCACCGTCGGCCCCTCGTAGTCGGGGATGTTGCGTTCGAGCCAATCGATGCAGAACGACACCAGCGGCGCCGGCTTTCCGTACGCGGCAACGCGTTCGCGCATTCTCGTCAGCTCAGCACGGACGTGGTCCGGTACCGGGCCCGCCGGCCCCAGGCTGGGGATGTCCAACGCACCGGCGTCGATGCGATGCAGGTAGGCCAGTTTGGTGATGAAGTCCTGCGCGGTGCGCACCTGATCGTCGGGATCCTTGATCAGCCGGAACCAGGTGTCACCGCCGACGCGCTCCAGCAGGACCGCCTGCTCGTCCGGGTGCGCGGCCAGCACCCGCGGCACCGTCACACCATGGCGCCACAACTCGGCCATGATCTCGGCCTCGACCTGCAGCGGGTGAAAGGCGCTGCCGGGCTTGGGCGGATGCGGGTCGTAGCGCAGGAACAACCGCTCGTCGCCCGCTCCCCCGTACGTGTCGACGAACCACGCCTGCCTGCTGGCGCCTCCGGGCACCTGCTTGACCTCGACTCGGTCCGCGCCGGTGGTCTGCACGATCCACTGCTGCAACGCGGCGGAGATCGTCGCGCCGCCACTCATGACCGGACACCCGACTTCGCCGCAGCGGCAGCCAGCCACGCCTTGACCGCCGCCCGGTGCTCGGCCGTCATCCCGCTGCGCACCATGCGCTCACTTTCGGCCAGCAACGCCTGCTCCAATGGAAGCCGCTGCGCATCCAGGACATTGGCCTTGGTGCCGGCGAAGGCGGATGTCGGGCCCGCGGCGATCTCGGCGGCCCACCGAAACGCCGTGTCTCGCAGTTCGGCGTCGTCGGCAACCCGGTTGAACAAGCCGAGGCGCAGCCCGGCCTCCGCGTCGACGGGCTCATCGGCGATCAACAGCTCGAGTGCCTTGGCCGGTCCGACCAGCCGGGTCAGGAACCAGGCCCCGCCGAAATCACCGGAGAAGGCCAGTTTCGACCAGCCAGGGATGAGGCGCGCCGACCGTGCCGCGATGCGCAGGTCCGCGGCGAGCGCGATGCTCATGCCCGCGCCGACGGCCGCGCCGGGCAAGGCGGCGATCGTGACCTTGGGCATGCGATGCAGCAGGGTCACCATCTTGGCGTTGTCGGCCAACTGTGCGGATTGCGCGCGCACCTTGGCCTCGACGTCGACGGTGGCATCCCGCTCACCGGGCGCCTGCTTGCCCGAATTGCCGTCGCGCACATCGCCACCCGCGCAGAATGCGCTCCCCGACCCCGTGATCAGCACACAGCCGATCGAGTCGTCCGCGCCGAACTCCTCGAGCAGCCGCGGCACCGCAACATACATCTCGGCGTGCAGCGCGTTGCGCCGCTCGGGCCGGTTGAGCGTGACGATCCCGACCGCGTCGACGACCTCGGCCAGCACGGTGTCGGTGCCGGTTTCGATCGGATGAGCCGAAGTCACCGGCGCGATTTTCCGATCAGTTCGTTGTGCCGGTCGAGCATCGCCACGGCCTTGCGGCGCAGCCCTTCGTCCGGGGTGGGCAGCGTCACCGGACCGTGCTCGCGGCTGGGCAGCGCCACGGTGGCCGTCGCCGGAGCGGTGACCTCGCCGCGCTGGCTGGTGCAGCGGAAATCCAGGTCCACCAACGCGTTTCCGTTCTCCATGCGCTTTCCGACCACCTCACCGGTGATGAACTGCGTGTCCCCGATGAAATTGAACTTGCGCATCTCGTCGTGCTGGCGCACCAACCAACCGTCGTCACCGATCCAGTCGGTGACGAAATGGGTGAGCCAGCACTCGCGCATCACACCGTAGTCATAGGCCATCGGGTTGCCGATGGACTGCGACCACTCGTTCTCCCAGTGCAGGCGCTGCGCGACGTCGGGGATGCCCGCGGCGTTCTTGATGTAGAACTTGGGCACCCGCTGGCGGTTCTTGTACCCGATCCGCGCGGCGCCGATCCCGTACGGCCCGAATCCGTAACCGCCCGAGTGGAAGCTGATCACGTCGGTCAGCGTCAGCGGGCCCTTGACCATCTTCGGAAGCGGCTCGCCGACCTCGACGTCCTCCCAGTACCGCGGCTCGGCGCCGCGCGGGCCCTCGGCGGCGTAGATCTCGTCGATCTCGGCGATCTGCTCGTCGGTGTAGGTCGCGGGCTTGATGTCCATGTACTTGCCGCGCTCACGCGAGCGCTGGCGTTCGGTCGCGATCAGGATGATGCGGGCGACCGCGACGATCTCGGCGCGCTGATTCACCTTGACCTGACGCAGGATGCGGATGATGGATCGGCCCGCGTATTCGCTGTGCTTCTCTTCGATGGACTCCAGCCCACCGAACCCATAGAGCGAATCGCCCGGCCGCACCGGCTGGTACCACTCGGTGGTCTGGCCGGAGACGAAGACGTGGATGCCGGAGAACAAGCCCCTGGTGGCCTTGCGGATGTCGTCGGGGATCGGATCGCCGAGCATCTTCTTCGACATGGCCGAGAAGATCATCGGCGGTGCGATCACCCCGCCCCACCGCGTGTCGGCGGCATAGTCCGGATCGCAGAACAGCGGATTGTCGTCGCCCGCGCCGCGAGCGAAGTTGCGGATCCCGTCGACGCTGGCTTCGCGGTAGAACTCGTCGATACTCGTCGGGGCGTCGATGCCGATCAGCAGCTTCGCGCGCTCGATATCCTCGTCCTTGATGGCGTGGTCGAATTCCTGCTGTTGCGTCTGTGTCATATCAGTACATCCGTATCGGTAGGTTGGTCAGTCCGCGTAGCGACACCGTCGGCCGGTAGTGCAGCTGTTCCGGTGCCGCCTTGAGTTCCCAGTTGGGGAAACGTCGCAGCAGGGTGCTCAACGCCGCGCGGCCCTCCAGCCGCGCGAGTTGGTGCCCCAGGCAGTAGTGGATGCCGAAGGCGAAACCGAAGTGCCGGTTGGGCTTGCGGGTCAGGTCCAGCACATCCGGATTGTCGAACACCGCCTCATCCCGGTTGGCCGAGATGATCGCCCCCAGCAGCTGTGAGCCTCGCGGAATGTGCACACCGCGAATCTCCATGTCCTCCTTGGCAAGCCGGGCCGCACCGTAGGCGACCGGTGCCGTGTAGCGCAACAGCTCCTCGATGGCGGTGGATTCGAGGAGTTCGGGCCGGCTGCGCAACAGGTCCAGCTGTTCGGGATGCTGGGTCAGCGCCAGCACACTGCTGCCGATCAGGCTCGACGTGGTGTCGTGGCCGGCCAGCAGCAACAGGAACACCATGGCGACGGCTTCCTTGTGGCTGAGCTTGTCGCCACCTTCGTTGGCCCGCACCAGTTCTGAGATCAACCCGTCGTCGGGGTTGGCCCGACGATCGGAGATCATCTCTTCGAACAGCCGGGACAGCTTGATCGAGTGATACGCACTGAAAAGCTGCCCGGCGCGACGGCCCGCGTCGTCGCCCAGCTTCTCCACCAGATCGTGGAACGTGTCGCGGTCCTTGTCGGCGACGCCGAGCATGGTGGCGATGACCGCAAGCGGCAGCTTGACGGCGAAGGCCTGGACCAGGTCGACGTCGCGCTGGGCGGCCACCTCGTCGGCGAGTTGTTCGGCGATCTTGTTGATGTCGGGTGCCAGCGTGGTGACGAATTTCGGCGTGAAGGCCTTGTGCACCAACGTCCGCAGCCGCTTGTGGTCGGGATCGTCGCGAAAGACCATGGTCTCGGTCAGCATCCGGATCGACGACGGCAACATCCAGGCGAACCGGCGGGCCGAGGTGTATTTGATGATGTCGTTGGAGAAGCGATCGTCGCCGAACACGACGCCGACGTCTTCGTGCCGGGTCACCAGGTAGCCGCCCTTGCCCCGCAGCAGCAGCGGGGCCGTGGCCCATGAGATGGGTGCTTGCGCGCGCAGTTCGGCCATCCGCGCGAACGGATCGTCGAGCATCTGCCGGGTGCCGAGGTCGGTGTACGGCAACCCGGCAGGGCCAGGACTGGCTTTGCCCATCTCATTTCCCCGTGTGTCAGTTGCGAATCCAATTTATTAGTACACTGAATACTATGATTTACGCTAGCCCCCACTCGGACATCGACCCGGGCTCCTCCGATGGTGCGCTCAGGACCATCGATTTCGCGGTCGGTTCGGACCATGTGGCCACGGTGACGTTGAATCGGCCGGACGCGATGAACGCCATCTCCGAGCGGATGGCCCGCGAGCTGGTCTGGGTCTGGCAGACCGTGCGCGACACCGACGACATCCACGTCGTCGTGTTACGGGCGGCGGGTGATCGCGCCTTCTGCACCGGTGTCGACGTCAAGGGCGACGGGGGTTGGTTCCTGAAGCCCAACGTGTGGAACAGCTTCGATCCCGGGGTGTGGGTGTCGCCGAAGATCGCGCACCGGTGCTGGAAGCCGGTGATCACCGCCGTCCACGGACTGGTGGCCGGCGGCGGGCAGTACCTGCTCAACGAGGCCGACATCATCATCTGCTCCGAGGACGCCGCGTTCTTCGACCCTCACGCCAACGCCTCGATCGTCTCGGCGCTCGAACCGATCGGGATGCTTCAGCGCGGTGTTCCGCTCGGCGACGTGCTGCGTTGGGCGCTGATGGGCACCGAGGAACGCATCTCCGCCCAGACCGCGCTGCGGCTCGGGCTGGTCACCGAGGTCGTCGACCGCGAACAGCTCTGGGAGCGCGCCCACCAGATCGCGGCGACCATCGCCGAGCGGAATACGAAGGCAATCCAGGGAACCATCCGGGCAATATGGGAATCTCTAGACATGACCAGGTCGACCGCGCTGCAGAACGGCATGGCCTACACCCATATCGGCAACCCGCCAGTGGCCGAACGCCGGGCGACGCCACGGCGCAACGGACCACCCACTTACCGGTGATGCGGTGGATCAAGACCTAATCGCGCCGCGCATCGACTCGCGGCGGGCCAAGTTGGCGGGCCGCGCGGCCGAGCAGATCGTCGCCGACGTCATCGAACTGGGCTGGCCGGTGGGTCATGTGCTCGGTTCGGAGGCCGAGCTGCTCGAGCGCTACGGGGTGAGCCGGGCGGTGCTGCGGGAGGCCGTGCGCCTCGTCGAGCATCAGCGCGTGGCCCGCATGCGCCGCGGTACCGGTGGCGGCCTGGTCATCGACGAACCCGACGTCGACGCGGTGATCGGTCCGACCGTGATCTACCTGTTGCGGGCCAAAGCCACCCTCGACGAACTCTTCGACACCCGGATCATCCTGGAGGAACTGGTCGCCGAACTGGCCTCGCAGCGTGCCCGTGAGGCCGATATCAGCACCGTGCGCGAAACGTTGGCCGAGGAATCGGCGGGCAACTTCACGGATTACCGGGTTCTGCACACACAACTGGCCGCGCTGACCGGGAATCCGGTGTTGCAGCTGTTCGTCGAAACCTTCAGCCGCGTCATCGATTTCCACTTCGCCGACGAGGCCGCGCTGCCCACCGGCATGAGCAGAGAGGTACAGCACGCGCATGCGAGCATCGCGCGGGCGATCCTGACCAACAACCCCGGCGTGGCCCGCGAGCGGATGAGTAGGCATCTCCGCGCGGAAGCGGAATTCATTCACCGTCAGCCGGCGACGGTGCAGGTCCTCGACCCCACCACCGCCCTGGCGGGCACCGACGGCGACAAGCGCGGCGAGGCGCTGGCCAGGCAGATCTTCGCGTGGGTCCTTGACACCGGCGCGACACCCGGCACGTTCATCGGCTCGGAGGCCACGCTGATGGCCAAGTACAAGGCCAGCCGGGCGGTGCTGCGCGAGGCCATCCGGATCCTCGAGTACCAGCAGATCGCGCTCACCCGGCGTGGCCCCGGTGGCGGCCTGTTCGTCGCGGAGCCCGACAGTTCGGCGCTGACCGAGATCATCTCGATCTACCTACGCCGCCACGGCGTCAACGCACAACACATCCAGGAGTTGCGCACCGGGCTGGAACTGGCGGTGGCCGAGCGGGCAGCCTCCGCCGTGCGTTCCGGCACCGTCGACGCCTCGATGATCGAGAAGGCGCTGGCCACCGAGTCCGAACAGGGCGTCACCGCCGCGTATGCCAAACGTGAGGACTTCCATTCCGTGCTCGCCCGACTCTCGGGCAATCGGGCATTGGAACTCGTGCACCGGGTAACCATGCGACTCGGCTGGAACTTCTTCGCCCAGTACGTCGATGACGACCCCCAGGCGCTCGAGCGGGCATCCAAGGCCATCGATCCGGCGCACCGCAGCATCGCCGACGCGCTGCTGGCCGGTGACAGCGAGCTGGCCGTGGTGCGGATGCGCGCGCACATCACGGCCACCACACCGCAGGGGCGGTGACTTCTCAGCGGTCCAATCGGGGCCTGTTCAGAGCCCGGCGTTGAGTATACTGTTTAAGCTAATTCAAGAGGGGAGTGCTCGTGAAGCATCCGTGGGACCGGCGGCTCGGGGTGTGGTGGATCGCCGAAGATCACCCCCACGCACCGGCGATCGCCGAGTCGCCCAGCGGGCGCACCATGAGCTTCGGTGAACTCGCCGCGGCGGCCCACCGCGTGGCCAACGCCTTGCGCGCCCATGATCTCCAACACGGTGAGGCGGTTGCCTACGCGCTGCCCAACGACGTCGACGCCGTGGTGTGGCAACTGGCGACCACCGAGATCGGTCTGCGCTACCTGACGCTGAACCCGACACTGTCGGCCGACGAGTTCGCCTCGATCCTCGAACACTCCGGCGCCACCGCGCTGGTGTCCCACGTCGACTACCTCGACCGGTGCCGCACCGCGGCAGGCCGCGCCGCACTGCGCGTGGTTGTCGGCGCCGCGCCCGAAGACGACCTGCCCGCCGGATTCATCACCGACGCCGAGTTGGTGGCCGGTGAACCGTCGACCCCGCCCGCCCGTCGCAGACAGGGCGATTCCATCCGATATTCGTCGGGAACCACGGGCAAGCCGAAGGGCATCATGCGCGCACTCGACGACCGCGATCCGTCGGAGGCCGCGAACGCCATGGCGGTGTTCGGCCGCGCATTCGACTTCCGCCCGTTCGACGGCGCGCACCTGGTGTCGACGGGTATGCATCACGCCGGTTGCCAGAGCTTCTATCTCGGCGCTCTCAACGTCGGTCAGGCGCTGGTGATCCTCGGCAAGTTCGACGCCGAGCAGACCCTGGCCGCCATCGACCGGCACCCGGTCACGTCGGCCTACATGGTGCCCACCCAGTTCGTGCGGATGCTCAAGCTGCCGCGCGAGGTCCGCGACAAGTACGACGTCTCGAGCCTGCGGTCGGTGGTGCACTCGGCCGCGCCCTGCCCCCTGCAGGTCAAGAAGGACATGATGGACTGGTGGGGCCCGGTGATCTGGGAGACCTACGGCGGCACCGAGGGTGCGGCCACCATCGCCAAACCGCACCGCTGGCTGGAGAAGCCCGGCACGGTCGGCAGGCCGGTACGCGGGATGAGCGTCAAGATTCTCGACGACGAGGGAAACCTCTTGCCCGCCAACGAAATCGGGAACGTCTACATCGAATCGCGCAGCGGGCAGAGCTTCGAATACCGCAACGACGCCGAACTCACCGCGTCCGTGCACCGCGGGAATGCCTTCACGCTGGGCGATGTCGGTTACCTCGACGAAGACGGCTATCTGTTCATCTGCGACCGCGCCAAGGACATGATCATCAGCGGCGGCGTGAACATCTACCCGGCCGAGGTCGAGGGTGTGCTGTCCAGCCATCCGGCCGTCGCCGACGTGGCGGTGATCGGGATACCCGATCCGGAGTGGGGCGAACAGGTCAAGGCGGTGGTCGAACTCGTCGACGGCGCGGAGCCGTCGGACGCCCTGGCCGAGGAACTCATCGCGTTCACCCGGTCCCGGCTTGCGGGCTACAAATGTCCGCGCTCGGTGGAGTTCACCACCCGACTGCCACGCACCGAGACGGGAAAGTTGATGAAACGTTCGATCAGGGACGCCTATTGGGCCAAAGCCGGCAGGCTGGTCTGAGTGAGACCGACCGCGAGCCGGGGATCGCAATGAGCTTGACGCGCGAGGTTTTCGACGGCGAGCAGCTCACCCCCACCACCGTCGCCGAGGTGCTGCACATCAAGGCGCTGCCCCACGACCGGTTTCGAGCCGACCCGGTCAGCGTCACCGGCAGACGCACGATCTATGGCGGGCAGGTGGCGGCCCAAGCCCTGCGCGCGGCGAGCCTCACGGTGCCCGAGGATCGCGTCGCGCACTCCATCCACGGCTATTTCCTGCTCGCCGGTGATGCCAGCGCCCCGATCGAGCTGCGGGTCGAACGCGACCGCGACGGCGGGCGCTACTCGGGGCGCCGCGTCACCGCCGTCCAGGGCGACGGGGTGATCTTCTCGATGTCCTGCTCGTTCAGCCGTCCGAAACCCGACGCACCCGAATTCCAGGCCGCCGAACTACCGCGGGTGCAGCGGCCCGACGAGTTGGACACCCACCAGCTCAACGCCTCCCGCACCTTCGACGTCGAAGCGCGCGTCCCCGACGACACCCGACCGTGGTATCGCTGGCCTGCGCGAATGTGGCTGCGGATCCGCGAACCGTTGGCCGATGACCCCAACATGCGGGCCTGCGGTGTGGTGTTCCTGTCCGACCTCTGCACCGGATTGTCCCGGGCGCCGCAGATCGAGCAGGTCGGCCTGCTGCCGAGCGTCGATCACGCGGTGTGGTTGCACCGCGGCGCGGACCCCAACGACTGGTTGCTGATCGATCTCGATCCCATCGCGACCGCGGGCGGGCGCGGAATGTACTCCGGCCACCTCTACAACACGCAGGGCACGATCGTGGCCACGCTGGCCCAGGAGTCGCTTTTCGACATCCCTCGACCGCGAGCCGAGACACGTTCGGCCACATGAGGATTCGTGTGGATCACGCCCGTCGCAGATTTACGGACGCCGATCTCGAGAGTATCGCCTAAATTAGTATCCTTTACGTTAGGATGACGCCATGCCACGGGCCAGCAGTCCGGACGCAGCGACGCGGACGGATCGCACCGACACGAAACACCAGGCGGATCGGACCTCGGTGATCACCGCCGATACGCCGATGCTCCCCGCCGACGACAACTTCCACCCGGCCCCGGAGGGCGACCCCTACTGGGCCGAGACCACCTGGTGGTCGTTCAACATTCCGGAACGCAAGATCGGCTGCTGGCTGCACGCCACCTTCCACACCACCCGGCGCACCGTCACCTGGCGCGTGTACCTGTGGGACCCCCGCGGTGCCCATCCGGACGACCTGCGCTACTTCCGGATGCAAACCGAGGTGCCGGTGACCGAACCGAACCCCGACCTGCGCGACATCGCCATCCCCGGCGGCGGCTTCTCGGTGCGAATGCTGCGTCCCCTGCGCGAATACGAGGTCGAGTTCGCCGATGCGGCAGCCGACTTCGCCATCCGCCTGCATTTCGAGGGCCTGCACGACCCGCGCCGGTTCACCCCCGGTGAGCCACCGTTCATGAACCACACCCACTTCGACCAGGTCGGACACGTGACCGGCGCGCTGACGTTGGACGGCGAGCACATCCCGATCGACTGCTACTCGGTGCGCGACCGGTCCTGGGCACCGCGGGGCGCGCCTCGGAAACCGGGCAGCGGCAAACGGTCAGACGACAGCGGGCGGATCCTGCACCCGGGCGGGCCGCTGTGGCGTCAGATCGAACGCGAGCGCGGACGCGGGCGCATTCAGTACGTGTTCGCCCACACCGGGCCTGAGGCCGGCTTCCTGGCCTTCGTCAGGGTTGCCGAGGGCGGCGCTGACGGCTGGTCACCGCTCAACCACGGGTGGCTGCTGCGCGACGGCGAATTCGCCTCACTCGACAAATCGGCCAGCGTCATGAAGAACTACCGCGACCCGGTCACCGGGTGGAGTTCGCACATGGAACTGCGGTTGACCGACGTGCTGGGCAGGCAAATGGCCACGGAGGGCTTCACAGTCAGCCACATCAGCGAATACGGCGGCGGCAGTACGGCATTGATGCGGTTCGACATGGACGGGCGCATCGGCTGGGGCGAAGACCAGGACATCTGGGCGCCCAAGCACTTCGCTCGGATGCGTGACGCGCTGCAGGCGGTGCGGTGACCCTCCCATCGGAATTCGAACCTTCGCGAGCAGCAGGAGGATGAGCATGGCTGGACCGTTCGAGGGTGTTCGCGTCGTCGAGGTGGCGGCATGGACCTTCGTGCCGGGGGCCGGCGCCATCATGGCCGACCTCGGCGCCGACGTGATCAAGGTGGAGCCCCCGACCGGTGATCCCCAGCGCGCGCTGCGCAATGCGCTCAACGCCGACGATAGTGCGCCCAACCCCTTTCTGCACGTGCCCAATCGGGGTAAGCGCAGCATCACCCTCGACTTGACCACCCCGGCCGGCCTTGACGCGCTGCGCCAACTCGTCAAGACCGCGGATGTCTTCCTCACCAGCTACCTGCCGAAGGTCCGGGCCAAACTCGGGATCGATCCCGACGATCTGCGCGCGGACAATCCTCGGCTGATCTACGTGAGGGGATCCGGCTGGGGCAGCGCAGGTCCCAACGCCTCAACGGGCGGGTTCGATTCCGCCGCAGCATGGTCGGCGGCGGGAGTGCAGAACAAGCTGACCGCCCCGGGGGCAACCGACCCCGCCGCGCAACCGGCCGCGTTCTTCGACCTGCAGGGCTCGAGCGCCATCGCCGGTGCGGTGGCGATGGCATTGTTCCGACGAGAACGATCGGGCGAGGGCGCGCTGATCGACGTCTCGCTGCTGAACACCGGCATGTGGACGATGGGCCCCGACATCGCCGCAGCGGCGACAGGTTCCGGGGAACTGCCGCGCATCGAACGCAAGGCGGCACCGAATCCGATCGTCAACTACTACCGCACCTCCGATGACCGATGGCTGAACCTGGTGTGCCTGCAGGCCGACCGGTTCTGGCCTGAACTGTGCACACTGATCGGGCGCGACGACCTGATCGACGATGAGCGGTTCCGCGACGCCTTTTCGCGCTTCGCCAACAGTGCCGAGTGCGTCGCGGAATTGGACGCCACATTCGCAAGCCGCACGCTCGAGGAATGGCGCAGCGCGCTGGCCGGATTCTCCGGCGTGTGGTCGGCCGCCGCGACGTTCGAGGAGGTCTGCGCGAGCCCCCAGGTCGCCGAGAACGGTTATCTCCCCGAGGTCGTCGGCACCGACGGCAAACCGTTCCGTCTGGTGGCCCCGCCCTACCAGTTCGATGGCGTGCCAACCACTCCGGTGGGTCCGGCACCCGAACTCGGCCAGCACACCGAGGAGATCCTGCTGGACTGCGGCATGGACTGGGACACGATCGCCGGCCTGCGCGACCAGGGAGTGCTGGGCTGACGTGTCAGGAGTACAGGTCGAGGACCGTTTCATTGGCGAGGTCGCCCCACAGCATCTGGCGGCCCGCACGATTCATGTGGGCCGTCCACAGTTCCCTTGCTCCCGGCGCGTCTCCGTCTTCGACCAGGGCGATGAACTTCTCAAAGGTACGCAGCGTCTGCTTGAACTGCTTCTCGACCACTCCGGGACCGGCGGCCGTGGTGACCGCCCGTTGCATGTGCTTGGTGACGACATCGCGCAACACCGCACCGACCAAGGCCATGGTGTTGTTTCCGGAACGCTCGAGGATCACGTCATGGAACCGGAAGACGACGGCCGACCACTCGCCGAGGTCGGCATCCTCGGCGCCCTCGGCGATCAGGTCCGCCAAAGCCGTACAGGCGGACCGCAATTCGGCGATGTCGTCGGGTTTGGCCCGTTTGGCCAGCATCTCGACGGCGGCCGGTTCGAAGACCTTACGCACCTCGTACACGTCGGCCAGCGTGGTTTTCGACATCTGCAGCAGCAGGCCGAAATCCCGGGCGGCCACCGCGGTTTCCGGCGAGGACACCAGCACCCCGCCGCGCGAACCGCGGCGCACCACGATCAGCGACTCGCTCTCCAGGATCCGGAAAGCCTCGCGCAACGTGGGTCGCGACACCCCGAACTGCCGGACCAGTTCCACCTCGGTCGGCAGTGCGTCGCCCTTCTTGAGCACACCACGCACGATGCTGCTGCGCAGATGGTCGGCGATCAGCTCGGCGGTCTTGGGGGCACGGACGAGCTTGGACGAGCGGTCACCGCGGCCGTTCAGTTCCATCGCCCTCCTGCCCTGCCCGCCGATGACAACAACGAAATAGCTAATTCAGCTTACTCAATGACGCCCACGTAGGAGGACTTCAGTGACAGCGACGACCGTTTCCACGCACAAGGGCTTGTTCATCGACGGCGCTTGGACGTCGGGCACCGGCAACGACACCGTCACGGTGGTGAATCCGGCGACCGAAGAACCCATCGCCGAGGTACCGCAGGCGACCGTCGCCGACATCGATGCCGCTGTCACCGCCGCCCGCACCGCGTTCGACGAAGGACCGTGGCCGACGATGCGCCCTGCCGAGCGTGGCCGCGTCCTGGCCGCCATGGCCGACGAACTCACCCGCCGCCGAGACGAACTCATCGAGTTGAACATCGCCGAGGCCGGTTCGACCCGCATGCTCTCCGAGATGCTCCAGGTCGGCACCCCGATCGACCACTTTCGCGACCTGACCGAGCGGGTGCTGCCGCAGTTCGACTTCGAGCCGCCGGTGCGCCCCGTGACGGGCCACGGCATCGGCCAGGGCATGATGCTGCGCGAACCCTACGGCGTGGCAGCGCTCATCACCCCGTTCAACTTCCCGTTCCTGCTGAACCTGGCCAAGATCGGACCCGCGCTGGCCGCCGGGTGCACCGCCGTGCTCAAACCGTCGCCGTACACGCCACTGGAGGCGCTGGTGCTCGGTGAGGTGGCCGAGGCCGCCGGTCTGCCACCGGGCGTGCTCAACGTGGTCACCGGCGACATCGCCGAAGGTGAGGCGCTGACCACCCATCCCGCGGTGGACCTGGTCAGCTTCACCGGCTCGGATGCGGTGGGCCGCAGGGTCTATACGCAGGCGGCGGATTCACTGAAGAAGGTCGTTCTCGAACTCGGCGGCAAGTCGGCGAACATCATCCTTGACGACGCCGATCTGGACAAGGTGATGGAGAGTGTGCTCGCGGGCATCGTGACGCACGCCGGCCAGGGCTGTGCGCTGCTGACCCGCATCCTGGTGCACCAGTCGCTGCACGACGAGCTGGTCGCCCGGATCACCGGTGTGCTCGGGTTCATCAGCGTGGGTGACCCGTCGGATCCGGCGACGATGATGGGGCCGCTGATCCGCGAGGTGCAACGCCAGCGGGTCGAGTCGCTGATCTCCACCGGAGTCGACGAGGGGGCGCAGATCGCCTTCGGCGGGAAGCGTCCCGCGCAGTTGGAACGCGGCTACTTCGTGGAGCCGACGCTGTTCGTCGGGGTCGACAACAAGATGCGCATCGCCCAGGACGAGTTCTTCGGCCCGGTCGGCGTGGTCATCCCGTTCAGCGACGACGACGAGGCGGTACGGCTGGCCAACGACAGCCGTTACGGTCTGGCGGGCGGCGTCTGGTCGGCCGACCCGCTGCGGGCGGTGGCGGTGGGACGCCGATTGCGCGCGGGCACGGTCATCATCAATGGTGGTGGTGGCGGGCTGAACCCGAGCGCACCGTTCGGCGGGTACAAGCACAGCGGCATCGGTCGGGAGTTCGGCGAGTACGGGCTGGCGGAATACCTGCAGCACAAGGCACTTCAATGGCCGGTCGGCTGATGTGAGGTGAAGCCGTGAGGATTGGTCGACTGCTCGCCGTGGCTGCGGGCGCCGCCGTGCTGTGTCCCGGCGCGGTGGTGGCGCATGCGGCGCCGCCCACGCGGCCGCCGGGTTCCCCCGACTACATCGACCACACCGTCTGGGAGTATCACGGCGACCGGGCGACTCTGCGCATTTATCCCACCCCCTGGGGATGGGCGGGGTCGGGCCCGTTCAGCAACGGCGCGCAGAGCTACGACGCGTGGGCGGAGTTGCTCGAGCATGCCCCCGACGCCAACACGCTGTCGATGCAGAACCAGTTCCTGTGCTACTGGCAGCTGTCGACGTTCACCAATCCGGGCAAGGTCGGCACCTGGAACCTCGAACCGTGGCGGCCGGTCGTCTCGAGCATCATCATGCAGAACTCCGGGTGCAATCCCGGCGGACCGGACGACGTCCTCAACTGGTGATCGGTGCGAACACCGGAGCGATCAGATCCTGTACCCCGGCCCACGGGATCGTGATCGATCGCACCTCCCTGCCGAATTGGCCTTCGGGGAAGTACATCTGGATGCCCGCATCGGTCGGAATCCAGAATCGGAAGTTGCGCTCCACCGGCGCCCACCCCGCGTAGTACTCCCCCCATCCGCCCAGCGGCGGCTCCGGGTAGGTGGCGGGCAGGATCTTTTCGGTCAGTTCGCCCAACCGGTTCAGCCCGGCCTGCTCGTCGACGAACAGGTTCTTCCACACGATCTGGATTCCGCTGCGCGAGTCGAATACTCGGGTCGCCACGGTGTCGACAGGCATGTTCGGCAGTTCGAAGGCGTTGTACTGGCCTTGCCACAGTTGCGAAATGGTCATCGGCCGAAACAGCAGCCTGCCCTGGGTGTTGAACACCCAGGGCGAGCTCTTACTGGCGCTGGCGGCGAAGAGCCACACCTGACCATCGGCCTCGTCGTCGAGGATCCGGTTGATCGCATCGGTGACCGCGGGGTCGCCGCCCGCGAGCTTTTCGTAGTTCACCGTCCACTCGCCGGGACCCTGCGGGCTGGTTCCCGCGCGGACATCGGGTACGACGGTGTAGGTGACGCCGTTGGATGTGGTGTCAGCGTCGGCCGCCGGTGACGTCCCGACGAACACTCCCACGAGCGCGACGCCGAGCAGCGCACCCGACCACCGCGCGAGAAGCCGGCTCACGGCAGCACGACATCACTGGCCAGCCAGCGGCCGTCGACCTTTTCCATCGTGATGATGATGCGGTTGCGGTCAAGGCGCGGTTCGGGATTCAGTGCGTTGGTGACCGACTGGTCCAGAAAGAGCATCACCTCGACCTTGTCCTTGGTCGCCGACTTGATACCGGCCGCGATGACTTTGCCGTCGGCGCTGGCCTTGTTGTCGATGAGCGCTTGTTTGAGCTGACTGCTGGACTCGCTGTACATCTGCTTGAACTCACCGGTCGCGCCGTCCAGAACCGCCGTGAAGTTCTCGTCGAGTTTGGCGGCGTCGACACTGGTCAGGACGACCGCATACTGCTGTGCCGCGGCGAGGGCCTGCTGACCGGCGTCGGTCACCTCCCGCTCCCGCTTCAGGTCGATCGCCAGCACCACGCTGACGGCCAGCGACCCGACCACGAGCAGGGCCCCCAGTCCCAGCGCGACGGTCTTGCGGCTGGGCCGACGCAGCCACCGGCGCCGGGGGGAATCCGTCTCGGGCTCATCGGCTTTCGCACCGGACTCCGACTCGGGTTCGGCGGCGGTGCTCTCCTGGGCGGCCGTCTCGGCCGTGTCTTCGGCGTCGGTGTCGTCGTTGGCGTCCAGTGTCAGCACCTGTTCCCGGATAGTCATCGTCTGCTCCTTTCAGCCTAGTTGAACGTCGGTCCGGGTGATCCCGCGTTGGCGCGCATCAGGGACCACTCGGTGGTGGTGGAAGCGGAAGGTCGGGGCCGCCGAATGGCGTCGGGATCGTGAGCGGACCGGTGGGAACCGGATCGGCGCGTTGCAACGGATGCGCACCCGGCGGTGGGCCCGCGGTGTCGTCACCGGGCGGTCGCGGTGCGTTACGGGCGCCGCGCACAAGGTATTTGGGGTCGGGGTTCGGGCAGTAGGTGTACAGGAAGGGCTCCGGGAAGTCGGTCAGCGTCGGCGGTGCCTTCGGAAGGTTGTAATCACACCCGTACCGCGAGTACAGGCTCACCGCTCCCCAGACCCCGCCGTCGCGGAAGGTGCTACCGATGGCTTCGAGCGCCGAACCGGTCCGGTACTGCGGGAAGAAGAACTCCTCCAGGGCCGGCACCCGCTGATACACCAGCTGCGACACGGTGGTCAGATTCCCGAGCAGTTGCACCATCGTCGGTGAGTTGTCGGCGATGACGGCATCGATGCCCGCGAACGCCTCGGGCGCACGGTCCAGCAGGGTCCGGTATCCGCCGTCCATGCGTTCGACGCCGCCCAGGATCGTCGACAGGTCCGCCGATGTCGCTGCCATGCCGGGGCCGACGTCGCGCACCGTCGACAGCACCACCTTGCTGTTGCGAATCAGGCTGACCGTTTGCGGCAGAACCGAATCCAGCGTCGACACCAGGAATGCGCCACCGTCGAGAATGGCGGCGAGCTTGTCGGCCCCCTCCGGCCCGACCCGCAGCTCGTCGAGGACCGCCGACAACCGTGCGGTGTCGATCTGTTCCAGGGTGCCGTCGAGGTCGCCGAGCAGTTTGGCCAACGTCACCGGTGTCCGCGTTCGGTCGCTGGCGATTTCGGCGCCGTCGGCCAGATACGGCCCGTCGTTGCGGTCCGCGCGGAAATCGAGATACTGCTCACCGGCCGGGGACAGCGCGGAGACCCTGACCTCGGTGTCGGTGGGGATCCTCGTGCCCGGATGAAGCGCCGCCACCGCAACGGCGCCGGTGTCGGACAGCTCGATCGAGCGCACCCGGCCCACCGGAACGCCCCGCAGCGTCACGTCCTGTCCCGGCAGCAGACCGCCGGTCTGGTCGAGGTGAACGCGGACCAGGGATTCGGTGCTCACCGGGTCGAGCCGCAGTGTCCCGAATATCAGGTAGGTCACGCCGACGACGAACATCATCGCCAGTGCGAGCGCCGACAGGCCCAAGCGGCGCAGCTTGGCCCATCGCAACGCGTTCAGCACCAGTCTCATCGCGGGCCCTCCAGTGACGCCCCCGGCGGGGCCGTCGGCGGTGGCGGTGGCAGACCCGGCGGCGGTGGGGCGGGAGTGAGGTTGCCCGGGTTGGGTCCGATCAGGTTCGGCGGCGGCACCACTCCCGGCGGCGCTGTGGGTTTACCCCAAAACTTGTTGCGAATCATCAACAGCTCGTAGGAGATGCTGCCGACCATGTTGCGGAAGTCCTCGCGGCCAGGCCCGCGGCTTCCCGGGTCCGCGGGGTGATAGGGGTCGGCGAACGCCCCGACGGCGAGGTCGGCGAGGTCGATCTCCACGTTGGATGCAGTCGAGTTGGTCGTCTTGAGGATCGGTCCGAACATCAGGTTGAAGTTGGCCAGGGACGCGCCGGGAGCCGTCGCCGCGTCGTTGAGCCCCTCGGAGAGCCGGTTGAGGTCGGCCATCATGCTGCGGGACTCCTCCCCGCGCACCGACGGAAACTTCGCCAGCTGCAACGTGATCCGATTGACCTGGGCGATCAGATCGACGATTCGGTCGGTGTTCTCCGCGACGGCGCCCAGCGCGGGCCCGGCCGCCTCGATGGCCGCGTCGATGGATTCCTGCCGGGCCGCCATCGTGGCCGAGAGATCGTCGGTCTGGGCGAGGGCCCGCTTGATGGAATCCGAACGCGCCGAGAGGCTCTGGATCAGCCGGGTGGATTCGTCGACGAACTTGTTCAGATCCTCACCCTTGCCGCCGACGGCGCGGCCCATGCCGTTGATCACCCGGGTCAGGTTGCGAATCGCGCCGCCGTTGACCAGCAGTGCCGCGGTGCTCAGCACGTCCTCTACCGAGGCGGCCGATGCGGTGGAATCCAACGGCAGCACGGCGCCCGGCTGTAACGGTTCGGTCGCCGCGGACGCCCCCGGAGGCGGGGTCAGCGCGACGAAGATGTCGCCGAGCGGGGTGGCCGAACGTAGCTCGGCCTTTGTGCCGGAGGGGATCTGGACGTCGGAAGAGATCCGCATCGTGACCACCGCCGTGTAATCGCGGGCGGTCATCGACTCGACCTCACCGACGTCGGCACCGGACAACCGGACCTTGGCCTTGGCGGGCAGGTTCAGCGCATTGGCGAACGTCGCGCTGATCTCGTACGAGTCCTGACCGACGGACGGCGCCGGCAGCGGAACCCGGTCCAGGCCCATGGAACAACCACCGAGTACACCCGCCAGGACAACTGACGCGGTGAGTGCGCCCAGCGCGCGCAACGACCTGTGCGCCGGTGTCGGCGAGAGACGCGTCATGGGCTGTGTCATGGGCTTTGTCATGGGCTGTGTCATCAGGGAAGACCGGCCAATCCCTCGAGCATGCTGGTGACTCCGAAATCGGGACCGAAGTCCTGAATGGTGCCCGTGGTGCAGCCCAACTGCTTCATGCCCAGCAGGTTGCACACCTCCTTGGTGAACTGACCGTTGAGTTCGACCTTGTCGAGCACGGGGTGGGCCCGGATGGCGTCTTTCTCGTGGTCGATCATGTTGTAGACGTTGTCGAGCAGCATCGGCGCCACATCCAGCGACTCCGCGAGTTCGCGCCGGTACTCGGCGATGGCCTTGGTCGTCGTCTCCATTCCAGCGGTCGTCGTTTTCAGGGCGTCCCGGTTGTCCTCGATCAGATCGGCTGTCTCGGTGAGGATCTGGTTGATCTGCGCGCCGGTCGATCCACTGCCGAGCTGTTGAGCCGCCAGCACATCGCTGAGTTGGCGCATCGAGGAGCCGAAGTCGCGGATGGTCTGGTCGTTCTCGGCGGCCGCCGTCGTCAGGCGCTCGAGGTTGGTGACGATCTTGGTGATCGCGTCACCGGTCGGCGCCCCGCGCTCCTTGCTCATTTTCAGCGCCGTCGACAGCTCCCCCAGCGCCGACCGGATCTTGGTGCCGTTGCCCTCGGTCATCGCGGCGCTCACCGACAGCAGGTCGGCGACCGGTCCGGAGCCGTGACCGTCGCCCTGCAGCTGCACCGCGAGCTTGTCGATCATCGCCAGCACACGGTCGAATTCGACCGGCGTACGGGTGCGATCCAGCCCGAGGGTCTGTCCGTCGGTGAGTGTCGGGCCCTCCTCGTAAACGGGCGTGAACTCGACGTGCCTGTCGGTGAGGATGGAGGTGGAGACGGTCACCGCCTGCGCGTCGGCCGGGATCTTGACGCCGGGCTCGATGCGCATCGTCACCTCGACGTAGGCGCCTTTCGCCTCGATCTTCTCGACGGTGCCGACCGGCATACCGAGAATCGACACCGCGTTGCCCTCGTAAAGCCCACTCGCACTGTCGAACAGGCCGATGACCGTCATGTCCCGCTCGCCGAACGGATTGCTCGAACACCCGCAGGCGCCGCACACCATCGCCACAATCGCGATCAGTTTCACCAGTGCCCGGGAGGTCATTTGCAGTCCCCGAAGTAGGGCGGCAGGTTGAACTGCTTGGCGCGCCCGCTGATCGCGCACACGAATGTGTCGATCATGGTGCCGCCGGTCGAGGTGAAGTCGAACTCGTTGCCGTTGCCGGTGGCGTTGGCGAAGTTGCGGACGGTGACAGGCATCAGCTGCAGGGTGCTGCGCAGCAGCGCCTCGTTGCGCCCCACCGCGCCGAGCATGCCCTCGAGGTTGTGCAACAGTTCGTCGATGCGCTGCCGGTCACCGATCAGCACCGGCCGCAGCTGGTTCACCAACTTTGTGGTGGCATCGATCAACCGGACCACGAGTTCCTTGCGCGCCGCCAGATCGCCGAGCACCTCGCGGCCCTGGGTCATCAGCAGACCCAGGCTGCGCTGCTGGTTGCCGAGCAACTCGGCCACCTGCTCGGTGCTGCGCAGCAGGTCGTAGATCTGGTCACGGCGCGACGCGATCACCGATGAGAGGTGCTCGATGTTGTGCAGCGCCTGCGGAAGCACCTCGGGCGCACCCTCCAACTGCGTCGACAGCGTCGTCATCGACTGCGCGATCTTCTCGGCGTCGACGGCCTCGAAGGTCGTGGTGGCGTCCTGCAGGGCGGATTGGAGGTCGTAGGGAACCTCGGTGTTGGCCATCGGAATGCGCCTGTCCGACAGTGGCTTCGAACCCGCCGGCTGCACGTCGACGTATCGGGCACCGAGGAGCGTGGTGAGCTTGATCGAGGCGCGGGTGGCCGAGCCAATCGGTATGTCGTCGTCGATCTCGAGGCCGACGGACACATGGTCACGCGAGAGCCGCATGCTCGTCACGCGACCGACGCGCACACCGGCCACGGTCACCTGGTCGCCCACACTCAAACCCGCCGCCTGGGCGAATTCGGCGGTGTAGACGTCCTTGCCCAACCCGAGCCTGCCGAGGCCGAGCGCCCCGCCCAGGGCCAGCGCGATGACCAGAACCGAGATCAGGCCGAGCTGCAGCTTGCTGTAGGACCGGACGGACCGAAGCCACAACCGTTTTCCGGTCGGCTTCTCCTGGAGCTCCGTCATGGTGTCACCGACACTTCTGGCTGTAGGTCAGACGGTCTTCGGGCGTACCCTCCCGCACGATCGCGTTGATCAGGCTGTCGATGCGCGGGAACTGGCTGACGGTGAGGTTGCACGCGTACACGTCGAGGTACGCCCCGCCCTGACTGAACCTGGCCAGCCCCTTGAGCATCAAGGGCGTGTTGAAGGCCATATAGGCGAATCCCTGTTTGTCCTCCATGAAGTGTTTGGCGAAACCCGGCTCGCGGGCCAGCCATTCCCGCATGTCCGGTTGCACGTCGGTGATGACGTTGGCCAACCGTTCGCCCACGATCGACACCTGGTCCATCGAGTCGACGAATTCGGCACGGCGCGCGGCGAATCCGTTGAACGTCGTCTCCGCCGAATCGATGGTATCGTTCAACGCGCCACCGTGGTCGGCCAACGAGGCCACGACCTTGTTCAGATGGATCAGCACGCCGTCGAGGATCGCGTCGGTGCCCGAGTACGACTCCGCGAGACGGGTCGTCTCGGAGATCATGGTCGCGATCGCGCCGGTGTCGCCCTGCAGCGACCGGACGATGGCGGTCGTGAGATTGTCGACCTGGTCGGGGTTGAGCAGCGCGAACAGCGGCTCGAACCCGTTGAGCAGCCGCGAGATGTCGAACGAGGGCTCCGTGCGCTCGACGGGGATCACCGCACCGGCGGGCAGCACCCGCGGGTCACCGTAGTCGGCCAACGACAGGCCGAGATAGCGCTGGCCGATGATGTTCTGGTAGACGATCGCGGCCTTGGTGTTTCCGTAGAGCACCTGTTCCGACTGCACCTGGAACTGCACCCGCGCATCGGTTCCGTCGAGCGCGATGTCGTCGACGCGGCCCACCTTGACCCCCGCCATCCGCACCTCGTCACCGACCTTGAGCCCGGACACGTCGGTGAAGATCGCGTTGTACGAATGGGTTTGGCCGTCCACCTCACGCTTCAAGGTGACGAACACCGTCCAGATCAAGGCCAGGCAGACGACGAGGAATATGCACAGCCCGGTCAGCGGGCGGATGTGCCTTCTCAACGGGGTCCTGACGGGTGGGCCGGTCGACGTCACGGGCCGTTGCTCCCTTCTGCACCGGTGGGCCCGGGAAGCGCGGCCTCCGCGGGCAGAGGCGGTCCCGGTGGCGGTGCGGCAGCGTGCGCCGACGGATCCGGGACGATCTGCACGGTGTTGCCCCGAGCAACAGGGCCGAACAGCAACTCCGCGGCGGCATTCGGTTCTGGCCCGAGCAGTTCGCTCAGCTGCGCGCGTTCTTCGGGGCTGCCGACCGAACCCACATTGCCCCCGGGCGGTTGGTAGTTGCGCGGGTCGAGTTGCCGGGGCAGCACCGGCGGGTCGGCGGTCAGTGGAGCGGTGCGACAGCTCGGTCCCTCGAGTGCGCCGTAGCGCGGGCAGTCCTGACGGGTGTACATCCGGTTCGGCGTGAGAACCAGCATGAACTTTCCGACCGCCATGTTCTTGTCCTCATGCCACACGTGGTCGAAGAAGCGGTTGGTGACGTCGTTGATCCGGGTGACGATCGGCGCGAAAGCGCCCGCACCGTCCGCCATTACGCCCATCACCGGGGACAGTTGGGTGGTGATCACGATCATCCGGTCGGTGTTGTTCTCGAAGGCGGTGCCCACTTCACCGAATGTCGTGTGTCCGGCCGACAAGAAATGGGCAAGGTCCTGACGCTTCTCGGCGAAGGTGCGCATGGGCACCACCGCACTGTGCACGGCGTCCAGCAGGTCCGGTGAGCTGGTCTGAAGGCCGGCCAGCGCCTCGGACAAGACCGAGAGCGTGGCCTCGGTGCCGTCGTCGGCCATCACGCGGTTGAGTTCGTCGACGATGCGGTTGGCCCCGCTGCCCGCCCGTTCGAGTTCGTCACCCCGACCGCTGGTGGCCTCGGCGACGGCGGCCAGCACGCCGACGGTGTCGCTGGACCCCGGCCGGCCCGCGGCGGCGAGCACCTCACGCAGCTTCGACAGCGCGGTCTGGAACTGGACGGTGGCCAGGCTGTCGTCCTGGCGGATCTGCGCGCCAGATCGCAAGGCAGGACCGGATCCGTTGTCCACCAGCTGAATCGACGACACCGCGAATACGTTGCCCGGAACGACACGCGCGGTGACCGTGGCGGGAATCGCGTGCGCGAAGTGGGGGTCCAGGCTCAGGTCGACCTCGTTGTCACCACCGTCGATGCTCGGTGTGACGCCTTCGACGGTGCCGACCAGGGCGCCGCGGAACTTGACGTCGGAGCCGTTCGGCAGCCCGTCTCCGACGTTGGCCAGCAAAGCGACCACTTCGACCCGGTTCGAGAACACCCCTTCGGACTTGGCGATCGCCGCGGCCGCCAACAGGACCGTGCCGAGCAGCAGCGCGACCCCGCGCAGCAGCAGCCGAGCGTCGGATACGGGTTTCGCCGCCGATTCGAAGCTCTGTGTCATCGTCAGCCTCCGAGCCTTGCGCCGGAGCCGATTCCCCACAGCCCGATGGTGAGAAGGAGATTGGCGATGATCATGACCGAGATGCTCGCCCGCATCGCGCGGCCGGCGGCGATACCGACCCCTTGTGGCCCACCAGCGGCGAAATAGCCGTAGTAGCACTGGATTGTGGATGTGATGATCACGAAGACGATCGCCTTGATCACCGAGTACACGATGTCCTGGCCGGTGAGTACCAGCCGGAAGTAGTGCTCGAAGGACCCCGCCGACAAGCCGCCCGCGAATGTCACGATGCTCTGCACCGCCGCGTAGTTCACCACCAGGCACAGGATGTAGAGCGGGATGATCGCCACCACCGAGGCAAGAAGCCGGGTGCTGACCAGGTACGGCAGCGGACGGATCGCCAGCGACTCGATGGCGTCGATCTCCTCGGAGATCCGCATCGAGCCCAACTGCGCGGTGAACCGGCAGCCGGCCTGAGCGGCGAATGCCAGCGCGGCCATCACCGGCGCGAGCTCCCGGGTTGACACCGTCGAAGACAGCAGTCCCGCAGCGGGTTCCATGCCCAGCAGGTGCAGCGCTTGGTACCCCTCGATCCCCACGATCGCGCCAGCCGTCGCCCCGAGAAGGATGATCACCCATGCGGTGCCGCCACCGACGACGATCGATCCGTTACCCCACGTGACGTCGGACAGGATGGTGAGGAACGCCTTGCGATACCGGGTGACCGCCAGCGGGAATCCGGCGACCGCGCGGCTGAAGAAGGTCAGCATGTGGCCCAGCCGGACACCGAGGCCGGCCACCGATGTCGACGCGGTGAGGATCGGGCGAACACCCTTGGGGTAGTAAGGCGCCGCCATCAGAGCGCTGCCTTGGGGAACAGCAGCACGTACATCTGGGTGAACACCACGTTGGTGATCATCAGCAGGAGGATGGAGGCCACCACGGTGGCGTTGACCGAGTTCGCCACGCCCGCCGGTCCACCCTTGGTGGTAAGTCCCTTGTCGCAGGCGACGATTGCCACGATGGCGGCGAACACGACTGCCTTGATCAGGGTGAGGATGAGGTCGCCGACCGTCGCGAACGACGCGAAGGTCATCACGAAGCTACCCGGAGCACCGTTCTGGGCGAAGGTGTTGAACAGATAGCCGGCGAGGAAACCGATGAAGCACACCAGTCCGGTCAGTGCGACACCGACGACGATGGCCGCCGCCAACCGGGGGACGACCAGCCTGCGTACCGCCGAGATACCCAGTACCTCAAGGGCGTCGACCTCTTCACGGATGGTGCGCGATCCGAGGTCCGCACAGATCGCCGAGCCCACAGCGGACGCCATCAGCAGTGCGGCCACCAGCGGCGCGCCCTGACGGATCACCGCGAGTCCGCTGGCGGCGCCGGCCAGCGAGGTGGCGCCGACCTGCCCGGCCAACAGGGCGAACTGGATCTGCAGCGTCACCCCGATCGGGATTGCCACGCACATGGTGGGCAACATCGCCGTCGACGCCATGAACGCGGCCTGCTCGACGAACTCCCAGAACGGGAACCGCCACCTGACGATGTCGACGATCAGGTACCGGATTGCCTGCAGGCCGAGGATGCACTGACTGCCAACGGTATTCAGCGCCGCGACGGGGTGGCGCTGGACATAGCCGCGCCCCCAGTCGCCGACCTCGCCAAGCGGGCTGGGGTACACCTGACGTGGCGTACTCATTCCGCAGTCATCCCGCACTCACGAGCCGTCAGCCACGTGGTAGTCCGAGCGCCCGCTCTGCAATGACGTTACGCAAAACCTCGTTGGTCCCTCCGGCGATGGTGAACGCCCTCCCGTAGAGAAACGCATCTTGCCACCAACCACCGTCGCGCACATGCGGATCCGTCTCGATTCGAACGCCGTCGTGGCCCTGCAGCTGAAGACCGTATTCGTGCAGCGCAAGGTTGATCTGACTGAAGAGGATCTTCGACACCGGCGCGTCAGCGAGGTCGGCGCCGCCGTGCAGCGCCCTGCTCTCGTTGTATGCCGCGACCAACGAGTTGACGTGGACGTCGGCGACGAAGCCTCCGATCGCCTGACGCACGTCCCGGCGGTCGAGCGCCGAGCCGGCCGTGCCACCGTCCTCGGAGCCGGAGCCGTCGGGCAGCGCGCCCGCCAACCGCACGAGCCGCTGCAGCGCACCGAACAGCGAAGCACCGCTGCCCGCACCCGCACGCTCGTGCACCAGGCTGGCCGTGGTCACGGCCCAGCCCTGATCGACTTCGCCGATCACGTGCTCGGCCGGAACGCGCACCCCGTCCAGGAAGACCTCGTTGAAGTCCGCCGTCCCGGTGATCTCGCGCAGCGGCCGCACCGTGACTCCCGGCAGCGACATGTCCAGAGCGAAGGCCGTGATGCCCGCGTGCTTGGGGACCTCAGTATTGGTGCGGGCCAGCAAATAGCCCCAGTCGGCGTGCTGGCCATTGGTGGTCCACACCTTCTGGCCGTCGATGACGAACACGTCCCCGTCGCGACGTGCGCGGGTGCGCAGGCCCGCGAGGTCGCTGCCGGCATCCGGCTCGCTGAACAGCTGACACCAGATGTGCTCCCCGGACCGGATGCGTGGCAGAAAGTAGTCCTTTTGCTCGGCGGACCCTGAGGCGATGATCGCCGCGGCAGCCAACATCCCGCCACCCACCGGGCCGGGCGCGTTCACACGGATCAGCTCGTCGATCACGACCGACTCGTGCAGCGGATGCGCGTCGGGCAGTCCACCGTATTCGACCGGCCAATTCACGCCGAGCATTTGCTCGGAGAACAGCCGCGCGGTCCATTCCCGGAGTTTCGGGACGTCGTGCGCTTCCGGAGCCCGAACGCCGGTTCGACCATGTCGAGGCGGTTGACAGCTGGCGGCCAAGGCACGCACCCGCTCGCGCAACAAGTCGAGGTGCGTGTCCTGTTCGAGGTGCAATTCAACCCCTCTCCATCGAATGGTCGAACCAGCAATCGAGCTTAATCAGTATCCTGTATCTTGTGAAGGCTTTTCCGGATCCGGTCCTTCCGTCACCGATCAGAGCCAAGGAGACACCGTGAATTTCGACCTCACCGACGAGCAACGGGGGCTGATCGAGGTCACCCGCGAGTTGTTGGAGCGGCAGTCGTCGGTGGAGGCGGCCCGGGCGTTGATCGATGGGCCGGCGGGATACGACCAGCAGTTGTGGCATAAGGGAGCCGAGCTGGGCTGGCCCGCCTTGGCCATTCCCGAGGCAGACGGGGGGCTGGGTCAGCAGGTCATCGAATGGGCTTTGGTCGCAGTCGAATTGGGTCGCGGACTGGCGAGTACACCCTTCCTGCCGACCGCCGTGGTGGCAGACGCGGTCACCCGCTCGACCGTGGAGGGCCGAGCGGAGCTGCTGTCGGCGCTGGCCTCCGGTACGCAGACGGCGACCTGGGCGTTCGCCGAGGTGGGACGACCCTGGTCGGTGGCGGGAATCCAGACCACCGCCACACGGGACGGTTCCGGGTACGTGCTCAACGGCGCGAAGGCATCGGTGCAGGACGCCGATTCGGCGGCGACGCTTCTGGTCGACGCCGTGCTCGACGGACGTCCGGCGCGCTTCCTGGTACCCGCCGAGGCAACCGGTGTGAAGATCGAGCGCCAGCACACGCTCGACGTGACCCGCCGATTCTGCGACGTCGTGTTTGACGGGGTGACGCTGGAGGGCACGGCGGTGCTTGCCGAGGGGGCCGCCGCCGAGGAGTCCATCGCCCGCTCCGGCCAGCTTGCAGCGGTGCTGACCTGCGCCGAACTGGTCGGAATCGGCGAGCGACTGCTCGAGGTCACGGTGGCCTATGTCAAGGAACGGGTTCAGTTCGGCCGGGCGGTCGGCAGCTTCCAGGCCGTCAAACACAAGTGCGCGGACATGCGGATCTGGAGTCAATCCTGCGCCGCGGCAACGTACTTCGCCGCCATGACCCTCGACAGCGAACACCACGACAGCGCCCACGCCGCCAGCGTGGCCAAGGCGTACGTCTCCGACGCGGTCAACAGGCTCGCCGGCGAGGCGTTGCAGCTGCACGGCGGTATCGGTTTCACCTGGGAGCACGACCTGCACCTGTACCTGCGCCGGGCCCGGGTGGGCGCCGCGCTCTACGGCGACGCCGACCACCACCGCGAGCAGCTGTTCCGGGCGCAGGCCCTCGCCTCCGCCTGACGACTTCCTCAGTTCTCCCAACTCAGCTGCAGCGAGTCCAGCCCGAATACCTGCCCCGCGTGCTCGACGGGTGGTGCCGTGACCCGGTAGTCCGGGATGCGCGCATGCCACTCCTCGAGAAACACGGTCATCTCCTGGCGCGCCAGGTGCGAACCCAGGCAGCGGTGCGGACCGGCGCCGAACGAGATGTGCCGCGTGATGCCGCGATCCAGATCGACCTCGCGGGCCCGGGGGAACACCGTCTCGTCCCGTCCCGCGGCCGCGAGCGGAAACGAGGCCATGTCGCCGGCCTTGACCGGACATCCGTGAAAATCGATGTCCTGGGTCGCCTTTCGGGCGGTCTGCACGATCGGATAGACCCGGAGCAACTCCTCGATGGCCCGCGGGATGAGATCGGGTTCGGCCGTGATGCGAGCGCGGTCCGCGGGATGGGTGGCCAGGTGCAGCATCGCGTACGACAGCTGGCTCGCCACGGTGTCCAGGCCCGCCATGAACAACAGCAGCAAGCAGTTCAGCAGGTCGCCGTCGCTGACCGGCTCACCGTCGATCGTCCATCCGAGGGCGGCCGTGACGATATCGTGGGCATCGGGATCCGCGTCGGTACGGCGCTGGTCGATCAGCGTCTGGAAATAGCCCACCACCTGCGTCATGCCCTCCAGTCGGATCGCCATGGCTTCGTCGCCGGTGCCCGACTGGTGAAGCATCTTGTCTTCCCAGTCGAGGAACTCGTCCAGTCGCTCGATCGGCATGCCCATGATGTCGAGGAAGATGTGCGAAGGAAACACCCTGGCCACCTGCTTGACGAACTCGCAGGAGCCGTTGACCGAGACCTGCTCCACGAGTTCGGCTGCGAGCCTGCGATGTTCGTCGCGCAGACCCTTCACCCGGCCCGGCGAGAAGTACTCGGCGAGCACCTGTCGCCATTTGGCGTGCTGCGGCGGGTCGACCATCACCGGGATCCACCGATAGGGCGGGTCGGGATCGGTCGGCACGATGACGCTGCTCGACCACATCTCCGGATGTTGCAGGCCTTCGAGGATGGCGGCGTAGTCGGTGAACATCCAATAGCCGGCTTCGCCCTCGGTGTTGCGGAACACCGGACGCATCCGGTCTTGGCGAGAATCGATGTTCGCGAAACCCGTCAACGCCGGTCCGGCGAGAGCCGCCAGCTCGAACGTGTCCACCGGGCATTGTCCAACCCGCTGTTGAGCCGTCACATCGTCAACCTCTCATCAGCGAACTTCGCTTCCTTTGTCCACCAGCTGATTTCGCTACTCGGCACACATGCGATGACGTCGGACGGGACTGCGGCCAGACGGCGCACCCGCGGTCGGAACGTCCGTCGTCATTCGCAGTTCCTTGGCTTCTTACGGAGGGATACGCAGGACGCCTGGACCGTATCAACAGTCGTGCGGCGGCGAGGCGCCTTGAGAGATTCAGCAGACACGGTCACGACGGGGACCGCCCGAACTCACGTGACGGACGTACCCACCAACAGTCCGACGACATAGGTCGCGGCGATCGCCATCGTCCCGAATGCCAGCTGACGTAGTGAGGCGAACCATATCGGTCGCCCGGTGAAACGCGCGGCCACACCCCCCGCGACGAGCAGGCCCACGCCACCACACGCCAGCCCTGCCCACAGCGAGTGGAAGCCGAGCAGGTACGGGATCAGCGGGATGATCGCGCCGAGCGTGAACATCAGGAACGACGACCCACCCGCGACCCACGGCGAAGGTTTCTCCCGGGGGTCGACGCCGAGCTCCTGGACCAGGTGGAAGTTCAGGGCCCGGTTCTCGTCGCGATGGACCTCGTCGGTGGCCTTGAGCGCGGTATCGCGGGTCATGCCCATGTCCATCAGCATCGCCACCAGTTCCGCCCTCTCGGCCTGCGGGTGCTTGCGAAAGGCTCGTCGCTCGACCAGTACCTCGGATTCGATCTGTTCGTTGGCGGTGGTCACCGAGGTGTACTCCCCCAGCGCCATCGAGAACGCGCCTGCCAACAGCCCCGCGACGCCGCTGATGACGACGGTGTCGGGGTCGGCCGCTGCGGCGACCCCCGCGATGAGCGCGGTGTTGCTGACCAGACCGTCCATCGCCCCGAAGGTGGCCGCGCGCAACCAGCCGCCGGTCACATCGGCGTGGCGGTGCGTCGAGGTGTGCGGCACTCCGGTCGGGGCGGACATGAGGATGATTCAACGCCACGGATTTCGCCTGGTCCAGTGAGGATTGCCTGGGTTTAGCACATCACAGTTTGCAGGAGCGCGCGGACGGCTACGGTCGAGTCATGACCACCACTGCGGAACATCTGCGCAACGCGCTCGACGGCCGTTGGCGCGATGTGAAGAACCGGATGCGCGAGGAGCTCTCCAACGAGATCTTCCGACCGCACTACACCCCCAACACCGTCATCGCCCGTACGAAGGTGGCGGAACAGCTCAAGATCATGGCGGCCATGGGGGCCGCCGAGGACGGCTTCAAGAAGGAGCACGGCGGCAACGGCGACGTCGGTGCGGCCGTCACCCAGATCGAGATGCTGGCGATGAGCGATTTGTCGCTGATGGTGAAAGCCGGTGTGCAGTGGGGGCTGTTCGGCGGGGCCATCGAGAACCTCGGCACCGAGCGACACCACGAGAAGTACGTCAAGCCGATCATCGACTGCGAGCTCCTGGGCTGCTACGCGATGACCGAGACCGGTCACGGCAGCAATGTGCAGGCCTTGGAGACCACCGCCACGTACGATCCGGCCACCGAGGAGTTCGTCGTCGACTCCCCCACACCGACCGCGCGCAAGGACTACATCGGCGGGGCCGCCGAGACCGCCCGCATCGCCGCCGTTTTCGCCCAGCTGATCACTCCCGACGGGCAGGGCCACGGTGTGCACTGTGTGCTGGTGCCGATCCGCGACGAGGACGGCAACGACCTTCCCGGGGTGACGACGTCGGACTGCCACTACAAGGGCGGTCTGCCCGGCGTCGACAACGGCCGGATCCAGTTCGACCAGGTCCGCGTCCCGCGGGAGAACCTGCTCAACAGGTACGGCGACGTCGCGCCCGACGGCACCTACAGTTCACCGATCGAGAGCCCCGGCCGCCGCTTCTTCACCATGCTCGGCACGCTGGTGCGGGGCCGGGTCACGGTGGGCGGCAGCGCGGCGGCCGCGGCCCGCGTCGCACTCGACATCGCCACGCGATACGGCTTGCAGCGCAGGCAATTCGAGGCGCCGGGCGAGGACCACGAGGTGGTCATCATGGACTACCTGGTGCATCAGCGCCGGCTGCTGCCGCTGATCGCCGAATCGTATGCGCTGCAGTTCGCGCAGAACGAACTCGTCGCCAAATGCCATGACCTGCAGAGCGCCGAGGATCCCGACCCGGAGGAGCAGCGTGAGCTCGAGGGCCGCGCGGCCGGGCTGAAGGCCGCCAACACGTGGCACGCCACCCGCGCGATCCAGGAGGCCCGCGAGGCCTGCGGCGGTGCGGGCTACATGGCCGAGAACCGCCTGATCGCATTGAAAGCCGACACCGACGTGTTCACCACCTTCGAGGGCGACAACCACGTCCTGACGCAATTGGTGGCCAAGCAGCTGCTCACCGCGTACGCCGACGACGTCAAGAGCATGAGCCCGGTCGAATGGGTGCGGTTCGCCGCGAACTTCGCCGGTGAACGGGTGCTCAAACGCACTGCGGCCGAGACGATCATGCAGACGATCCTCGACACCCGGCAGGACAACGAGGAGGAAGGCAGCCTGTTCAACCGCGGCACGCAGGTCAAGATGTTCGAGGACCGCGAGGAATACATGCTGTCCACGGTGGCGCGCCGGCTACAGGGCAAGTCGAAGGAGATGAGCGAGTTCGACGCCTTCAACGCGGTGCAGGACCACGTGCTGCACTGCGCCCAGGCCCACATCGACCGGGTGATCTTGGAAGCCTTCGTCGCCGGCATCGATGCGTGCGAGGACGAAGAGGCGCGCAAGATCCTGAACATGGTGTGCGATCTGTACGCGCTGTCGGTGATCGAAAAGGACCGAGCGTGGTTCATCGAGCACAGGTTCATCTCGACCGAACGCGCGAAGGCCGTCACCCGTGGCGTCAACGAACGCTGCCGGACGCTGCGCCCGTACGCCGAACTTCTCGTCGACGGCTTCGGCATCCCCGAACAGTTGCGTTACGCGGAGATGCTGCATCCCGAGCGCATCCCCGACGCCGACGAGCACACCGAGCAGAACGCGATCAGTTCGGGCACGATCGAACCGAAGTAGTTCTTGGGATCGGTAGCCGCTCTCACGGTCTGTACTTGATCGCACCTCACGACGAAGGAAGCGATCATGAAACAACTTTCGCGATTCGCCGCAGCAGCGGCGGTATCCGGCGGTCTTGCGCTGGCCGGATTGGGATTGGCGAGCGGCGCCGGTGCCGACTACTACTGGTTCAGCTGGTGCCCCGGCCAGAGTCCGCCCTCGGCAGCGTCGGACCGCAACCTGGACTGGGATTGGAACGTCTGCCACCAGTACCGGTATCAGGGCAACGATCTCATCGATGAGAGCGGTCGCCTCTATCCGGCGCCGCCGCCGGCGCCCGGTGCCATCTGCGGTAGGGACCTGTTCACCGGGACGCCCATCTACTGCGGTGCCTGACGGCCGATCAGCTCCGCGTCCATAGGCAGTCACCGCTCAGTTCGATGAGAAACATCCTCGGCGGTATGTCGAACTGTAGCGGTTGGCCAGGCTTCCCTTCGACGATCGTCGGTGTGCTGAGTTCGCCGGGGCTGACGACCACCTGCTGCTGGGCGCGGCACGTCGTGCTCGAGTCCTGCGGTTTCCCAACCCATTTGCCCGCTGCCATGTCCGGATTGCGCATGCCCTGTCCGTGCAGTTTCAACGGAGCTGCCTGGCTCACCCAGCGGTCGGCGGGCGGCTGCGGACCGGTGACGTCCTGCCACGCGCCGCCCCGGCACACCGAAACGGTGTCCGTACCCGGCGACTGCGTCCTGGCGCCCTCGAGATCGGCGGTGCACTGACCGGTTTGCGGCGGCGGTCCGGGTGGCGGAGCGGGCTCTGCGCACGCGACCGGCGCACCGACGAGTGCGACCAGCATGCCGAGCAGTGCCGCCCTCAACACGTCACACCTTGCTCAGGTCGGTCTTCATCATCACCACGTTGTAGGAGTCCCACACCGACAGGTTCCAGTACAGATCCGTGCCGGTGCCCTGGGTCGACGGCGACCAGGGATGCATCATCGGGGCGTAGATGCCGCCGGGCTGCTGGTTCATCAACACCTTCGGACCCGACCATGCGCCCTGCGGGGTGTCCGACGTCCGCATCACGATGTTGTTGAACTGGTCGCCGTGCAGGGCGACGTACTTGTTCAGCTGTTTGTTGTACTGCACCGACATTTCGCTGACCTGGTTGCCGGCGTAGGTGGCGCCGCAGGCACCTTGCTCGACTCCGAAGATATATGTGGCCGCGGCGGGGTTGCCCTTGACCCAGCCGGCCGGAGCTCCTCCCCAGGCGCTGCTGCCGTTCCAGTACTCGTACTTGCTTAAATCCAGAATGTCCTGCTCGGGTACCCGCGCCAGGTATGCCGCGCCCTGACGGCCATTGGGAGTTCCGTACGCGTAGACGTATCCGTCGCCGGGCCGGACGAAGGCCATCTGCTGGAAGTTCTGGTTGCCGCTCCACGGCTGGTTGTAGCGAACGGTTTCCGGTGCGACATGGAAGGTTTCGCCGTTGTCGTCGGACCAGGCGATCGCCGAGTAGTTCGTCGTCCAGGTACCGGGTGCGCCCCACTGGGTCACCGACATGAAACTCACGTATTGGATCGCTCCGAATTTGGAGCCTTCCACGGGCACCGAGATCCCCGCCGTCGGAATCAGGGTGATCCCGGCGGGCAGGCCCTCGGGGAAGATGACCTGCCTGGCGCGAGTCGGGTAACCGTCGGGGCCCAACGGCGCGCCGCCGAACATGTTGCCGTTGTACCACTCGCCGTCGGGGATCTCCATGCCGTTGGCGAGGTACCAGTCGGAGGTCCGCATGATGGTGTTGGACCGCCAGTCCACCGTCATGTTCTGGTCGAAGAACGTGTCGCCGAACGCGATCAGGACCTGATGTTCGTTCTCCGGAGTGTTGGGGTCGTCCTCGATTCCGTTGTCCCACATGATGCCGAGGTCAGTACCACCGACCGAGAACCGGTCGACGGTGTTGGCCATGAGCGGATTGCCCGGGTACGACCACGGGCCCGTGACCCAGGAGACGAACTGCGTCGACGGGCTCACCTGCGTGTTGGGGAACGGCGAGTACAGCGGAGTGAAGGGTTCGGCGGCCGTCAGCGCCATCCTGGCCATCGGGTCCGCCACCATCAGCGTCGGGGTCATCGCTGTCGGTGTGGTGGTCGGCCGTCCCGTCAGCGCCGCAAAGAAGTTCTCGAACTCCCGACGCGCGAAGGCGAGCAGGCCCCAGATCAGCGGTGGCTGCGCGGGTGACGTCGGCGCCGTGCCGGCCAGCGGGTTGAGAATCCAGTTGATCGTGTTGGTGACCAGATTCGTCACCGCGGTGAAGAGGTTGGCAGGAGCCGCGGGCGTCACGGTCGTCGGCTGGTAGGCGAGCATCAACGGCGACGCATTGTTCATCGCCGTCGTCGCCAATGACCGTGCATCGGCGAACATGACGTACTTCGGCGGTTCCTGGAGCGTCGCGGCGGGGTCGGAAAGCGACTGCATTGCAGCCGTGTCGGTCGTGGTGCCCGCGTCCTGCGTGGAGGTGTTCGACGTTGCGTCGGGTTTCGGCTGCGACGACGGGTCCGCTTCGCCGGTTTTGGAATCCTTACCGGGCTCGGTGGTCGCCTTCGGCTCGGCGGAGGGTGTTGGGTCCGGCGTCGGTGTCTGTGTCGGGGTCGGTGTTGGCGTCGGCTCGGCGGTTGGCGTCGGCTCCGCGGTTGGCGTCGCTTTCGGCTCCGGGGTTGCAGTCGCGGTGGGGGTGGGCACGGCGATTGCCGTGGGACACGGTTTCGCGGTGGCCGACACCACCGACTCGCAATCGGACAAGTCTTCTAATTCGGAGTCGGCGAGCAGCACCAGTGGTGGCACGGGGACTGCGACCGGGTCCGCGACGTCGGGTACCGGTGTTGCGACGTCGACGACGGGTTCGACGTCGACAACGGGGTCGACGTCGACGTCCACCTCGACCTCGGATGGAACCGGCAACGACAACGACGATGACGACGACAAAGGCGACGGCGAGGGGTCCGACTCGGCGACGTACCTTGCTGCGCCCATGCTTGCCCTCCGAAGAAAATCCCCCGCCCCGTGCAGCAATGTAATAGCAGTTACGGGGGCGTACAGCAAAACCGGCAGATGTCCCATTCGCAACAACTGTCAGTGCAGTCATCGCCGGGTAGGGGTTTTGCGTTACCGGCCGTTCGAGGAGCTATCGCCTAAGGGGTCAGCAGGCCGGCCTTGCGTAGCGCTTTCTCGTACAGATTGAACGCGTCACCGAGGCCGTCGTTGACCCATGCGTCGACCATGCCGACGCTGTCGGCCACCAGCTGAACCTGAGTCACGAATTGCTGAAAGTCCTCGGTCCGGCGCAACGCGTCGATCTGCTCCTGCGAGCCCTGGATCAAGACGAACCCGCCGAGCTCCATGTTCTGAGGGCGCAGGACGGCGACGTCGTAGCGCTCGATCGCCTCGTCGCGCAGAAGCTGGGCACCGTAGCCCTCGAGGGACTCCCGGAAAAGTTCGAGTGCTTGCACTTCGCGTCCGCGCGTGGGGATGCCCCACGCGATCCAGATGCCTGCATCAGCCATCCGCCCATCATGCGCTGCGCGAGGTGCGATGGGTTGGCCCGACACGGTGGGGAACCCCGAAAGTGGTGATGTTGCTCCCCCGGCTGGACTCGAACCAGCAACCCTTCGGTTAACAGCCGAATGCTCTGCCAATTGAGCTACAGGGGACTGCTCTCCCGCCGGCACGCTGTGTGCGGGACGGGGGTTGACTCTAGCGTACGTGTCGGCGGCGTCGCCAATACGCCGCCACCCCTCGCGCTCTCAGGTGCGTGAGGCAGGATGGAACGCAACACACCGTTTCTGGAAGGGACCCTGTGATCGGGTATTTCGTCGTATTGGGTGTCGGCTATGTACTGGGCTCGAAGGCCGGCCGCCGCCGATATGAGCAGATCGCCGGCACCTACAAGGCGGTCACCGAGAGCCCCGCGGCAAAAGCCGTGCTCGACGCCGGACGACGCAAGATCGCCGACCGGGTGTCACCGGACCCACCGATGATCACGTTGACCGAGATCGACAACGGAACCGAGATCATCGGCCCCGAGACTGCGCAGGTGAGAAAGGTCCGTTAGCGGTACGGATCGGTGATCGTCTGGCCCGGGACCAACGGGCCCGTGTTGACGCCGGTCTGCCCCTGATTCAGGCCGATATCGGGTGTGCCGACGTTGATGCCGTTGCCGTTGGAGACGCCGAGGCAGCGGCCGTCCTCCTTGTTCCCGAACCACGCCAGGCACTGGCTGAGCGGCGGGGCTGCATCGGATTCGGACAGCACGGAGGCGGCGAGCGGCGCCGCGACCGCGGTCACCGCGAACGCGCCTGCAGCGACGAAGCGTCGCACCCGGTTGTTGGTCGATGTCACGTCCACGCCTTCCTGACCGTTCCCACGGTTTATAGCGCGCCCACCATATCGCGTTACCGGGGGCTACGCAGAGATGTCGTCTCCGCTGGCCTGCTCGAGAAGGCTGCGCCGATAGGCCTCCATTGCGACCAGGTCCCCGAACAATGCGTGGTACTCGTCGCCCTGCTCGACCGGTGACATGCGCTGGAGTTTGGACTTGACCTCGGCGATCTGCCGCCCCACCCAGACTTCCTGCAACCGGGCCAGCACCCCGCCGATGTAGCGCGGCAACCGCTCGTCGTCGACGACGTTGATGGCTTCCACCCCGAGTTCGTTGACCAGGCTCGCCGCGGCGGGCGTCTCGGTGTGCGTGCGAACCGTCTCGATCCACTCCGCGCCGGACTGGCCGGTGGACGTGCCACCGGCGGCGTCGACGGCCGCGCGCACCGCGGCGTAACCCGGATGCGTGAAGCTCTCGACCGTCAGCGAATCGAACACCGGCCCCGCGAGCGCGGGATACTGCAGCGCGGCCTTGAGCGCCTCGCGCTGCGGCCACAGCGTCGGATCCGCGGGGTCGGGCCGCGAACCCGGGTCAGGAGTGCGTGACCTGCGTGGCTGCGCCTGCTCGCTTGCGGCGCGCCTGCGACCGGCGCGTTCGGGCATCCCCCGCTTCTGGGCTTCCTCGCGCACCCGCGTGAGCACCTGCCCCTCGTCGGCCCAGCCGACCCATCCCGACAGTCGGCGCGCGTACTCGTCGCGCAGCATCGGCTCTTTGATGCGGGCCACCATCGGCACGCACCTGCGCAACGCGGCGACCCGACCCTCGGCGCTGTCGAGGTCGTGTTCGGCCAGCGCGGTGCGAATCGCGAACTCGAACAACGGTGTTCGACGTGCCACCAGGTCGCGCAGCGCACCGTCGCCGAAGTGAAGCCGGATGTCACACGGGTCCATCCCGGCCAACTTGTCTTCGGAGGCCACCGCGACGAACGACTGGCCCGCCAGGTTCTGTTCACCCTCGAATGCCTTGATCGCCGCGGCACGGCCCGCCGCGTCGCCGTCGAAAACGTAGATCAACTCGCCGCGAAAGAAGTTGTCGTCCATCATGAGTCGGCGCAACATCGACAAATGCTCGTCGCCGAACGCCGTTCCGCACGACGCGACCGCGGTCGTCACCCCGGCCAGATGCATCGCCATCACATCGGTGTATCCCTCGACCACCACGGCCTGATGCCCCTTGGCGATGTCGCGTTTGGCCAGGTCCAACCCGAACAGCACCGACGATTTCTTGTACAGAACGGTTTCGGGTGTGTTGACGTACTTGGCCTCCATCGGGTCGTCGTCGAAGATCCGGCGCGCGCCGAAACCGATCACCTCGCCGCCGCTGGCCCTGATCGGCCACAGCAGCCGGCGGTGGAAGCGGTCCATCGGGCCGCGTTTGCCTTCCCGGGACAGGCCTGCCGACTCGAGCTCCTTGAACTCAAAACCCTTGCGCAGCAGGTGCTTTGTCAACGTGTCCCAGCCTGACGGCGCGAAGCCGCAGCCGAACCGGTTGGCCGCCTGGCCGTCGAAGTTGCGCTCGATCAGATACTGCCGCGCCGGTGCGGCCTCGTCGGACTCCAGCGCCGCCGCATAGAACTCCTGTGCTGCCGCGTTGGCGGCCAGCAACCTGCTGCGGCTGCCGCGGTCGCGCTGCACGTTGGTGGTGGAGGCGCCGGTGTAGGTGATCGTGTAGCCGACGCGGTCGGCGAGCAGCTCGACCGACTCGACGAAGTTGACGTGCTCGATCTTCTGCACGAACGCGTAGACGTCGCCACCCTCGCCGCAGCCGAAACAGTGGAAGTGGCCATGATTGGGCCGCACGTGAAACGACGGCGACTTCTCGTCATGGAACGGGCACAGCCCCTTCAGCGAGTCCGCGCCCGCGCGCCGCAACTGCACATAGTCGCCGACGACGTCCTCGATGCGGACTTGGTCGCGGATGGCCGCGATATCGCGATCAGGAATGCGGCCGGCCACCGGGCCAGTCTAGAGCGCCCCGCGCGGATGCCTAGGCGGGTTCCAACCGCTCGAGACGGCCCTCGGTGAAGGACGCGACCTGGTCGATGATCACCCGCAGGCGGGCGCCGTCGTCACCGGCGGCGTGGAAAGCCGGTACGAAGATCGGGTCGAGCGTTGCCGGTGCGCCGGCGGCGACCCACGCCACCACGCGGTGTACGCGTTCGCGCTGCCGGGCCTGCAATTCCAGATGCCGGGGATCCGACATGATGAACTGCAGCGCCAGGATCTTGAGCACGGCCACCTCGGCCCGCACCAGCTCCGGGACGCGCAGATCGGCCTGGTAGCGGACCAGGGGTCCCCGGCCGGATTCCTCGCGGGTCGCCGCAATGGCCGCGGACGCGAACCGGCCGACGAGCTCGCTGGTCAGTTTCTTGAGCGCGACGGATGCGGCCAGCGTGCCGTCGTACTTACCCACAGCGGCCACGACCGGCAGGTTAGACAGCCGCGATGCGGCGGCCACCAGGTCGTCGGACCGCAGCCCGGCACCCATCCCGCTCGACTCCCCCAACCGGCCCAGTTCCGCCGCCGCGTCCGTGTCGGCCAGCACCCGCATGTCGATGCGACCGGAGACCACCCCGTCCTCGACATCGTGCACCGAGTAGGCGACGTCGTCGGCCCAGTCCATGACCTGGGCCTCCAGGCAGGGTTTCTCCGCGGGCGCATCGGCGCGCACCCAGTCGGCCACCGGCAGGTCGTCCTCGTAGAAACCGAACTTGGCGGGTCGGCTTCCGCGTCGCCACGGATACTTGGTGACGGCGTCCAGCGCGGCCCGGGTGAGGTTCAGCCCAGCGCTACCGCCTTCTGCGTCAAGGGTTTTCGGCTCGAGGCGGGTCAGGATTCGGAAATTCTGTGCGTTGCCCTCGAAGCCGCCGCAGTCGGCGGCGATCTCATTGAGGGCGCGCTCGCCGTTGTGGCCGTAGGGCGGGTGACCGATGTCGTGGGCCAGGCCGGCGAGGTCGACGAGGTCGGGGTCGCAGCCCAGGCCGATCGCCATACCGCGGCCGATCTGGGCGACCTCCAGCGAATGGGTCAGCCGGGTGCGCGGCGTTTCACCCTGGCGCGGCCCGACCACCTGCGTCTTGTCGGCCAACCGGCGAAGGGCCGCACAGTGCAGCACCCGCGCCCGGTCACGCGCGAAATCGGTGCGGTGTTCGGCGTCGGTACCGGGCAGCGCAGCACTCTTGGGCGATTCGACCACCCATCGCCGGCGGTCGAACTCGTCGTAGGGATCTGCGTTGCCTGTCACCGACGGATAGTCTGCCAGCACCAACCGGCCCCACCGTGTCGCGCACTAGATTGGCGGGCATGCGCCTCGTCCGCTTGCTGACCCTCGTGCTCGCCTTGCTCACCGCCGGCGCGCTCATCGCGCCGACGGCGGCTGCCGAGCCACCGTTTCGACTGCCGGGCTACGTCACCGACAACGCGGGCGTTCTCGACAGCGCCGGCCGGGCGGAGGTGACCTCGGCGGTCGACTCGCTCTACAACAGCCGCAGGACCCGGTTGTGGGTCGTCTACGTCGACTCGTTCTCCGGTCAGTCGGCCGAGACGTGGGCGCGCAACACCATGCGCATCAGCGACTTGGGTTCCTATGACGCGCTGTTGGCGGTGGCCACGGTCGACCGTTCGTACGCCTTCCTGGTGCCCGACAGCGCAACGGAGTTGAGCTCGAGCCGGGTGGACAGCGTGCGGCGCAACGACGTCGAACCCGCGCTGCGCAGCGGTGACTGGGCCGGAGCGGCGGTCGCGGCCGCGGACGGGCTCGCCCGATCGGGCAGCTCGGGTTCGAGTCTGAGCTGGGTCGGATTGCTCATCGCCCTGGGAGTGATCGCGTTCGCGGTGGTGGTGCTGATGATCTGGCGGCGTCGGCGCCGGCGCAAGCGCCGGGAGGCCGAATTCGCCGCTGCGCGCAGAGTCGACCCGAGTGACCCACAGGCCCTGGCGGCGGTGTCGCTGGACGCGCTCGACGACCTGTCGCGGGCGATGGTGGTCGAGGTGGACAACGCGGTGCGAACCAGCGACCACGAACTCGAGTTGGCGGTCGAGGAGTTCGGCACTGCACGGACCGAGCCGTTCACGCGGGCGGTCACCAACGCGAAAACCACGCTCGCTCAAGCATTCAACGTCCGGCAGATCCTCGACGACGCCATCCCCGAAACCCCGGCTCAGCGGCGCGACCTGCTGACCCGTGTGGTCGTCGCGGCGGCCAAGGCCGACCGGGAGCTGGACGCGCAGCGCGACGCGTTCACCGAGCTGCGGAACCTGGTGATCAACGCTCCGTCGAAACTGGACTCGATGACGCAGCGCGTCGTCGACATCACCGCCCGGCTCGAGCCGTCGCGTCAGAAACTCGCCGAACTGCACAGCGAATTCGACCCGACGGCGTTGAGTTCGGTGGCCGGAAACGTCGACGCGGCCAAGGAGCTCCTCGACTTCGCCGATGAGAGCATCAGCCGCGGGCGCGACCTTGCCGCACGCCCGGTGCCGGGCCGCCAGAGTGAGCTCGTCGAATGTGTCCGTGCGGCGGAGTCGGCGCTGGCGCAGGCGCGCGGACTGCTCGACGCGGTGGACAGCGCCGCCAGTGACATCCGCCGCGCCGCTGCCACGTTGCCCGCCGCGATCGAGGACATCCAGAACGGCATCAAGCAGGCCGGCGCCCTGCTGCAGCAGGGAAACGTGCCGCAGGCAGCGCAGTTGGCCGAGGCGCGTGACGCGGCAGCGGCCGCCGTCGCCGCCGCGCAGCGCTCGAAAGCCGCTGACCCGCTGGGGACTTTCACCGAACTGACGAAGGCCGACGCGGATCTCGATCGGCTGCTGGCCGCCGTCGAGCAGGAGCGGGAGGCCGCCGAACGCCTCAACCGGGCGCTGGACGAGGCGCTGTTCACGGCGCGGTCGCGGGTGCGGTCGGTGTCGGACTTCATCGACACCCGTCGCGGCATCGTCGGTCCCGAGGCCCGGACCCGGCTGGCCGAGGCCGTCCGTCAGATCGGCGCGGCCGAAGAGAGGCGGGCCACCGATCCGGCCGAGGCCATCAAGCACGCCAACGGCGCGGCGATGCTCGCCTCACAGGCGCAGAACCTGGCCAACGCCGACGTGCAGAACGCGCAGAGTTCGTACATGGGACCGTTCGGGGGTGGCCGCGGTGGTGGCGGCAACATGGGCGCGATCATCGGCGGCATTCTCATCGGCAACATCCTCAGCGGAGGCATGCGCGGCGGGTTCGGCGGGTTCGGCGGCGGCGGGTTCAGCCCCGGTTCGTTCGGCGGCTCCGGTGGCGGAGGCGGGATGTTCGGCGGCGGCGGCCGCTTCTAGGTCGCCCGGGGCGCGCGAGCGACCGCGACGTGTCACAGTTTCGCGGCGTGTTGCGGACGAACACGGGCGCTCGCGGCAGTGGGCCTAGCAGCCCTTGAGGCGGGCGGCGAGGTAGTCGCTGACGTTGTCGAGCGACACCCGGTCCTGCGTCATCGCGTCGCGCTCGCGGACGGTGACGGCGTGATCCTCGAGCGTGTCGAAGTCGACCGTCACGCAGAAGGGAGTGCCGATCTCGTCCTGGCGACGGTAGCGCCGCCCGATCGCGCCCGCGTCGTCGAACTCCACGTTCCAGCACTTGCGCAGTTCCGCGGCGAGGTCACGCGCCTTCGGTGAGAGCGCCTCGTTTCGCGACAGCGGCAGCACCGCGGCCTTGACCGGCGCGAGTCGCGGATCCAGTCGCAGCACAGTGCGCTTGTCGACGCCGCCCTTGGCGTTGGGCGCCTCGTCCTCGGCGTAGGCGTCGACCAGGAACGCCATGAACGACCGCGTCAGCCCGGCCGCCGGCTCGATCACATAGGGAACGTAGCGGGTGTCGTTGGCCTGGTCGTAGTAGGACAGGTCGGCACCGGAATGCTTTGAGTGCGTGGACAAGTCGAAATCGGTGCGGTTCGCGACGCCCTCGAGCTCACCCCACGGGTTGCCCTGGAACCCGAACTTGTACTCGATGTCGACGGTGCGGTCGGAGTAGTGCGACAACTTCTCCTTCGGATGCTCGTAGAGCCGGAGGTTGTCGCGGTCGATGCCCAGTTCGACGTACCACTGCAGCCGCTCGTCGATCCAGTACTGGTGCCATTCGCGTGCGGTCGACGGCTCGACGAAGAACTCCATCTCCATCTGCTCGAACTCGCGGGTCCGGAAGATGAAGTTGCCCGGGGTGATCTCGTTGCGGAAGCTCTTGCCGGTCTGCGCGATGCCGAACGGGGGCTTCTTACGTTGCGTGGTCACCACATTGGTGAAGTTGACGAAGATGCCCTGCGCGGTCTCCGGCCGCAGATAGTGCAGGCCTTCCTCGGTCTCGATCGGACCGAGATAGGTCTTGAGCATCATGTTGAAGTCGCGCGGTTCGGTCCACTGGCCCTTGGTCCCGCAGTCCGGGCAGGCGATCTCGCTCATCGCCACGGATTCGGGATCCTCGATCTTCTTCTTCTCGGCGTAGTTCTCCTGCAGGTGATCCTGTCGGTGCCGCTTGTGGCAGTTCAGGCACTCGACGAGCGGATCGTTGAACACGTCGACGTGCCCGGACGCCACCCACACCTCACGGGGCAGGATGATCGACGAGTCCAGGCCCACAACGTCGTCGCGGCTGGTCACCACCGACCGCCACCACTGGCGCTTGATGTTCTCCTTGAGTTCGACGCCGAGCGGGCCGTAGTCCCACGCCGACTTGGTGCCGCCGTAGATCTCCCCCGCCTGGTAGACCAAACCGCGCCGCTTGGCCAGGTTCGCAACGGTGTCGATGATCGAGGAAGAGTGAGCCACGACTGCATAGCCTAGCGACCCCCTCACCGCCGCCGAGCGACCGCATTTGGACGGCGACACGCCGTGATTTCGCGCACAGACACCTTCGTAAGTGGTGTTTGTCAATGGTGGTTGGGGTGGCCTGCCCTGGTCCTGGTCTCAACGTAGTGCGT
>NZ_LQIH01000014.1:0-104582 GCF_001499835.1 Mycolicibacterium novocastrense | reverse complement strand
AACGGGCCCACCTGGGTCACCGCACCAAACGCGGCCCCCGCCCCCGACAAATCCGCAGCACCCAACTCGCGCAACAAGATGTTGAGCGTGAACGACACCAATACCGTGAACGGAATCGCCACCAACAACGTCGGCGCCAACGACACCCGAGCGATGAACCAGCACTGCTCCAAAAACTCCCGCCACTGAAACGGCCGACGAAACACAAACCGCACCGCATCAGCCGACATCGCGAACAACGCCCCGACCGCCTGCATCGGCCCGGCCAAATTCCGCAACGGCGGCAGACCCGCCGACCACCGCTCCGGTGCGTCGGTCGCCATCACCTCACGACTCCGCGTGCGGCCGTCATCGCGAAACACCCTGACGGGATCGCGGGTGACATCGGGCCTCCTGATTACGCGGGCGCATCGACGGCCCGTGTCTCGATCGGCAGCGTCGCAGTGAATCGTTCAGCGGCACAGTGAGCATCCCGCTTACCGGGACGCCCGATGAACGGAACAACCGCCGGCGGTGAAATATGCGCGTGGCAGGCTATGGGGCGTGACCGATACCGCAGCCTTCATCGCCCGAGTCGAGAACGACCGCCGCGAGGCGCCGACACCTGCCGGAGTGCTGCGCTACTACGACGTGGGCGACGGTCCCGTGCTGCTGTTTCTGCACGGCTCCGGCCCCGGCGTCACGGGGTGGCGCAACTTCCGCGGCGTGCTACCGACCTTCGCCGAGCGGTTCCGGTGCCTGATTCTGGAATTTCCCGGTTTCGGGGTCAGCGACGATTTCGGCGGACATCCGATGATCACCGCACAGGGCACTGTCGCACCGTTTCTCGACGCGCTCGGGGTTGACCACGTTGACATCGTCGGCAACTCGATGGGAGGCGGTGTCGGCATCAACTTCGCGATCAACAACCCCGACCGCATCGGCCGGTTGGTCACGATCGGCGGCATCGGCACCAACATCTTCAGTCCCGGCCCGAGCGAAGGGATCCGGCTGCTCCAGGAGTTCACCGAGGATCCGACCCGGCAGCGGTTGGTCGACTGGCTCAACTCGATGGTCTACGACCAGTCTCTGGTCACCGAACAGCTGATCGAGGAACGCTGGCAGTTGGCCACCGATCCGGACACCCTGGCCGCCGCCCGCCGCATGTACGGCAAGAAGGCCTTCGCTCAGATGATGGCGTTCATGCGCAGCAGCGACGCGCCGCTGCCCTGGGCGCAGATGCACAGGGTCGCCGCACCCACGCTGCTGACGTGGGGGCGAGACGATCGGGTGAGCCCGCTGGACATGGCGTTGATACCGATGCGCACCATCCCCAACGCCGAGCTACACGTGTTCCCGAATTGCGGGCACTGGGCGATGATCGAGGCCAAGGAGGCCTTTGAGAACGTGGTGTTGGCGTTCTTGACCCGTGAGGCCTAGGACGGCCCCAGCAGCCGGAAGCCCTTGTAACCCGCGGCGGCCACCTCGTTGCAGATGTCGAGGTAGACACCGAAACCGCCAATGAACAACATGAATCCGCGCGGTTTGCCCGGGACGTTGGCGCCCATGTACCAGGAGTTGGCCTTCGGGAACAACGTCGCATCCGCGCGCCGGTTGCACTCGGTGATCCAGTTGTCCACCGCATCGGCGGTGGGTTCGAGTGCGGTGTAACCATGTCCGTCGAGGTAGGAGATCGCCTCGGCGATCCAGTTCACGTTCGCCTCGGCGTGCAGCACCATGTTGGCGAGCACCGCGGGCGCACCGGGGCCCGAGACCAGGAACAGGTTCGGGAAGCCGTCCACGCCGAGACCGAGGTAGGTGCGCGGACCGTGCGCCCAATCGTCGCGCAGACTCTGACCGCCGCGGCCGACGATGTCGATCTTGGCCAGTGCGCCGGTCATCGCGTCAAAGCCGGTGGCCAGCACAATCGCGTCGACGTCATAGTGGGCGTCGGAGGTGTTGATGCCGTTGGCGTCGATCGACACGATGGGCGTCTTGCGGACGCTGACCAGCTTTACGTGCGGTTGGTTGAATGTCTGAAAGTAGTTGGTGTCGGTGCAGATTCGCTTCGTCCCGATGGGGTGGTCGTTGGGGATGAGCAGTTCGGCGACCTCGGGGTCGTCGATCACCGCGCGGATCTTCTCCTCGTAGAACTTGCGCGCCTCCTCGTTGGCGGCCATATCGATCATCTGGTCGCTGAACGTCTTCGAGAACAGCACACCGCCGAGTTCCCAGCGTTTCTCGAACGCCGCGCGGCGCTCCTCGGGGGTGGCCTCCATCGTCAGCTTCGGATGAGCGATGTGCGGTGAGCCTCCGCCGCTGCGCCACGACAACCGGCGGCGTTCGGCGTAGGTCGCCTTGATCTGGGCGCGGTCCTCGTCGGTCAGTGGTCGATTACCGGCGGGCACACTGTAATTGGGTGTCCGCTGGAAGACGTAGAGGCGATCGGCCTGTTCGGCGATGACCGGAATGGACTGGATGCCCGATGAACCCGTACCGATCACCGCGACTCGCTTGCCGGTGAAGTCGACGGGCTCGTGCGGCCAGTGCGCGGTGTGGTACAGCTCCCCCGCGAAACCGTCGAGGCCGGGAATGTCGGGCGTCAGCGCGGCCGACAGCGGACCGGTCGCCATCACACAGAAGCGCGCGGTGACGACCTCACCCGCGTCGGTCGTCACCGTCCATTTCAGATCGTTCTCGTCGAGCACCGCCGAGATGACCCGGGTGTTGAACGTGATGCCGTCGCGCAGGTCGAGCTTGTCGGCCACCCAGTTCAGGTAGCGCAGGATCTCGGCCTGGGTCGCGTACTTCTCCGACCAGTCCCACTCCTGCTCGAGCTGCGGATCGAACGAGTAGCAGTAGTCGACGCTCTCGACGTCGCAGCGCGCACCCGGATAGCGGTTGTAGTACCAGGTCCCCCCGATCTCCGGCGCCGCCTCGAACACCCGCACCGACAAGCCCTGCGATCGCAGTTTGTGCAACGCGTACAGGCCGGCGAAGCCGGCGCCGACCACCACCGCGTCCACGTTCGACCGCTCCTCGGAGATACCCACGCAGCCACGGTAGGTCGTGGCGGAGCCGATACCCCTGCAGTTTCCCGATGACCGGGCAATCGAGGCAGGAAGGTTCCGCCCATCGGAAGTACCGGTCGACCCGGTGGCCGCGGACGGTGAAGATCAGCGCATGTCACAGACCGAGGCCAGCGTTACCCGGGTCGATGCCACCGCCTGCGTCGATCTGGACGGAACCCGCCACCACCTTCGCTGGCCGCGCGAGAAGACCCTCGTCGACGCGATGCTCGACGCCGGGATCGATGCCCCGCACTCGTGCCGGGAAGGCCACTGCGGGTCATGCGTCGCGACCGTGGTGTCCGGCGAGGTCGACATGGCCACCTGCGACATCCTCGAGCCCGCCGACCTGGCCGACGGCCTCATCCTGGGATGCCAGGCCCGACCGCTCAGCGACGACATTCATGTCGAGTATTGAGCCGAAACCCCGCCCGCTGACCGGGATTGCGTCCCATTCGCCCGTCCGGTGCGGTAGACCATCAAGTGCAGCCGATAGTGAGGACATCAGCATGAGTGAGCGCGTACTCGACCGGGTGATGCACCTGGCCGAGCAGTTCAAAGACCAGGGCGCCGAGGCCGAGAAGATCGGACGCTTGACCGACACCACGGTCAAGTCGATGAAGGCCGCCGGGTCCATCCGCCTGCTGCAGCCCAAGAAGCACGGCGGCTACGAGGCCCATCCCCGCGAATTCGCCGAGACCGTGATGGCCACCGCGGCCCTGGACCCCGCGGCGGGCTGGATCAACGGCGTGGTCGGTGTGCACCCGTACCAGCTGGCATACGCCGATCCGCGGGTAGGCGAGGAAGTCTGGGGCGAGGACGTCGACACCTGGATGGCGTCTCCGTACGCGCCGCAGGGCGTCGCGAAGCCGGTCGACGGGGGCTACCTCTTCAACGGACGGTGGCAGTTCAGCTCCGGAACCGACGCGTGCGACTGGATCATCCTCGGCGCGATGATCGGTGATGCCGAGGGCAAACCGCTGATGCCACCGCAGATGCTGCACATGATCCTGCCGCGGTCGGACTACGAGATCGTGGAGGACTCGTGGGACGTCGTCGGGTTGCGCGGCACCGGATCCAAGGACGTCATCGTGCGCGATGCGTTCGTGCCGGAGTACCGCACGATGGACGCGATGAAGGTGATGGACGGCACCGCCCAGCGTGAAGCGGGTATGACCGAACCGTTGTACCTGATGCCGTGGTCGACGATGTTCCCGCTCGGTATCTCGGCCGCCACCATCGGCATCGCCGAGGGCGCGCTGGCCGCGCATCTGGACTATCAGCGCGAGCGCGTGAACTCCAGCGGCGTTGCGATCAAGGACGACCCGTACGTCATGTACGCCATCGGAGAGGCGGCCGCCGACATCAACGCCGCACGCCAGGAACTGCTCGCCAACGCCGACCGCATCTACGACATGGTCGCCGCGGGCAAGAAGGTCAGCTTCGAGGACCGGGCCGCCGGACGTCGCACCCAGATCCGCGCCGTGTGGCGCGCCGTGTCCGCCGTCGACGAGATCTTCGCCCGCTCGGGCGGCAACGCCGCACGCATGGACAAGCCCTTGCAGCGGTACTGGCGCGACGTTCATGTCGGGCAGCTGCACGCAATTCACGTGCCCGGCACGGTATTTCACGCCTCGGCGCTGAGCTCGCTGGGCGTGGATCCGCAGGGCCCGCTGCGGGCGATGATCTGATGAGTGATCTGAAGAGCCTCGGATATGTCAAGGTCCAGGCCACCGACATCGAGCGCTGGCGCCACTTCGCGTTCAAGGTGCTGGGTTTCGCCGAAGGCTCCGGTCCCGACGGCGATGCGCTGTATCTACGCATGGACGAGCGCGCCGCGCGCATCATCGTGGTTCCCGGCGACGTCGACAAGATCGTCACCGTCGGTTGGGAAGTCCGCGACCATGCGGCGCTGACCCGGGTGAAGGCCGCTCTGGACGGCGCCGGCATAGCGGTCAAGGAACTCTCACTCGAGGAGGCCGACGCACGCCGGGTCGAAGAGGTGATCGCATTCGACGATCCGGCAGGCACCTCCACCGAGGTCTTCCACGGTGCGGTACTCGACCACAGCCCGGTGGTGACGCCGTACGGCGCCCGGTTCGTCACCGGCGATCAGGGGTTGGGCCACGTCGTGCTGCCGGCGCTCGACGTCCCGGGGCTGTTCGGTTTCTACACCGAGGTTCTGGGATTCAAGTCGCGCGGGGCGTTTCGCGTTCCGACGCCGCCGGAGTTCGGGCCGCTGCGCGTGCGGTTCCTCGGTATCAACGCGCGCCACCACAGCCTGGCGATCTGCCCGGCGATGACGTTGCGAGACCCGGGCGTGATCCACCTGATGGTGGAGGTCGACAGCCTTGACGCCGTCGGACAGGCACTCGACCGGGTGAACAAGGACGGCTTCCAGTTGTCCTCGACGCTGGGCAGGCACACCAACGACAAGATGGTGTCGTTCTACGTGCGCGCGCCCGGTGACTGGGATATCGAGTTCGGCACCGACGGAATGCGGGTCGACGAAACCTATTACACCGCAGAGGAAATCACCGCCGACAGCTACTGGGGCCATGAGTGGGTCTCCGACCTGCCGGCGGCGATGCGCCCGTGAACGGTGACGTCACTCCGCTGCCCGCGGCGGATATCGCGCAGTGGGACGAGGAGGCCGACGTCGTCATCGCCGGCTTCGGCATCGCCGGTGCTGCGGCAGCGGTGGAAGCGACGCGCGCCGGCGCCGACGTCCTGGTCCTCGAACGCACCGGCTCGTGGGGCGGCGCGGCGTCGATGGCCGGTGGCTTCATCTACCTCGGCGGTGGCACACCCATCCAAAAGGCCTGCGGGTTCGACGATTCCGTCGCGAACATGGCCGCCTACCTGAACGTCGCGATGGGGCCCGGTGCCGACGAGAAGCGCATCGCCGACTACTGCGACGGCAGCCTCGAGCACTTCGACTGGCTCGTCGGCTGCGGTGTGCGGTTCAAGCCGGAGTTCTTCGGCGAGCCGGGTTGGGAACCCATGGGCGATCAGGGGCTGATGTACAGCGGCGGGGAGAACTCTTACCCGTTCAACACCATCGCCACGCCCGCACCGCGCGGACACGTCCCGCAGATGTCGGACAAGAAGCAGGGCGAGGCGAGCGCCGGCTACATGCTGATGAAGCCGCTCGTGGAGACGGCCACCGCGGCGGGAGCACGGGCCATCTACGACGTCCGCGTGCAGCGATTGATCGTCGAGTCCGACGGCCGCGTGGCCGGTGTTCGCGCGCGTCGGTACGGCGAGGAGATCGCCGTGCGGGCGCGTCGCGGAGTGGTCCTCGCGATGGGCAGCTTCGCCTACAACGAGGCCATGGTCGCCCAGTACGCCCCGCGCATCGCCGGCCGACCCGCCGCCGCCATCGAGCAGCATGACGGCCAGGCCATCCGGATGGCGCAGGCGCTGGGCGCCGACCTCGCCCACATGGACGCCACCGAGGTGGCCATCTTCATCGATCCGCAACAGTTGGTGCGGGGCATCCTCGTCAACGGCCGCGGGCAGCGCTACGTCGCCGAGGACACCTATCCGGGCAGGGTCGGACAGTTGACGCTCTACCACCAGGACAACACGGCGTACCTGATCATCGACGAGAAGCTCAGGAGGAGGCGATGGCCTCGCTGTCGCCGCAGTTGATGCTGCGCCCGCCGACCTGGGTGTGCGAGTCGGTGGCCGAACTCGAATCCGAGATGCGGTTGCCGACGGGATCGCTTCAAGCGACCGTCTCCGCCTACAACGCCGGCGCCGCCGCGGGTGAGGATCCGCTGCTGCACAAGAAGCCACAGTGGCTGCGACCGATCGGCACACCGGTCGGCGCGATCGATCTGCGCGAGAGCACCGGCGGATTCACCCTGGGCGGGCTGCTGACATCGCTGAACGCGGAGGTTCTGCACGTCGGTGGCGAGCCCATCCCCGGCCTGTTCGCCGCGGGGCGCTGCACCGCGGGCCTCGCGGCGTGGGGCTACGCGAGCGGTATCTCGTTGGGCGACGGAAGCTTCTACGGCCGGCGGGCGGGGCGGAGCGCGGCGGCCGCCTAGTCCCCAGCCCGCGTGGTACACGATGGACGCATGAAGGCCGTCAGCTGCGAACAAGGCAATCTGTCCGTCGTCGACCTCCCGACCCCTGCCCCAGCACGCGGGCAACTGCTGCTCGAGGTGCGGCGCTGCGGGATCTGCGGATCCGACCTACATGCGAAGGACCATGCCGACGAACTGACCGACGTGATGGACGAGGTCGGTTATCCGGACTTCATGCGTCGGGACACGCCGGTCGTGTTGGGCCACGAGTTCGTCGGTGAAGTAGCCGAGCGCGGCCCGGGCGCCGCCAAGGAGTTCAAGGCCGGGGCTCCCGTGGTGTCTTTTCCGATGGTGCGAGCGGCGGGCGGTGTGCACATGACCGGGCTGTCGCCGCTGGCACCCGGCGCCTACGCCGAGCACGTCCTCGCCGAAGCCTCGATGAGCTTTGTCGTCCCGAATGGGCTCGACCTCGATATCGCTGCGCTGACCGAGCCGATGGCGGTGGCCCTGCATGCGGTGCGCCGCAGCCAGATCGGCAAGCGTGATGTCGCGATCGTCATCGGTTGCGGGCCGGTCGGTCTCGCGGTGATCTGCCATCTGAAGTCGCTCGGCGTGGCCACGATCGTCGCGAGTGACTTCTCCGCCACGCGCCGCGAGATGGCGTCGCGCTGTGGCGCCGACGTCGTCGTCGATCCCGCCGTCGACTCCCCGTACACGGCCGCCGGTCAGTCCGGGGCGATCACCGAGGCTCAACAGTTGTTTGAACTCGCCGTCGGCACGATGGAGAAGCTGCGCCGCGTGCCGGGCTGGTCGCAGCTCTACCGGGTCGCCGACAGGTTGGGCGCGGCGAGCCCGAAGCGGCCCGTGGTCTTCGAATGTGTCGGCGTGCCCGGGATCATCGACGGCATCATCCGCGCGGCTCCCGTGCAGTCACGGGTCGTCGTGGTCGGCGTGTGCATGGGCACCGACCACTTCCGCCCGGCGGTCGCGAACGGCAAAGACATCGACCTGCGGTTCGTCTTCGGTTACACGCCGCTGGAGTTCCGCGACACATTGCACCTGCTCGCCGACGGCAAGGTGGACGCCTCGGCGCTCGTCACCGGGACTGTGGGGCTGAGCGGCGTGGCACGCGCCTTCGAGGTCCTCGGCGCGGCCGAAGCGCACGCCAAGATCCTGATCGACCCGCAGAGCGACGCGATTTCGCCTTAGCGGGTTGATCGCACGCGCCCAGTGCGGGCGATCAACCCGTTAGCGACACGTCGACGCGTGGCCCGAAACCGCAGGTCATTTCCGTGACCGAAGGCCAATCGAAGTGTTCGTGTGACACCACGCACAGCGACATGCTACAAATAGGCATATTCCTATTAGAAATATCGCCTGCCTGTCGCAGGTCGTTCGCCGGAGGCCACATGACAACGACTGTCGAAACACCCAGCGCCGTCCTCGACCGCGTATCGCTGGTTCTTGACGCCTTCGACGGCCCGGGCCGGCTGACACTGGCGCAGATCGTGCGCCGCACCGGGCTTCCCCGCTCGTCCGCACACCGCATGCTCGAGCGCCTCGTCCAATTGCGGTGGCTGCGACGCAACGGGCGCGACTACGAGCTGGGCATGCGGCTGGTCGAGCTGGGGTCGCTCGCGGTGCACCAGGACCGCCTGCACCGCGCGGCGGTCCCTCTGCTGCACGACCTGCACCGCGCCACCGGTCTCGTCGTCCACCTCGCCGTCCTGGACGGCGCCGACGTCGTATACCTGGAGAAGATCGGTGACGGGCTGGGCGCAGCCATACCCAGCCGCGTCGGGGGGCGTCACCCCGCTCACTGTTCGGCCCTGGGCAAGGCGATGCTGGCGTCCGTGGGCGATCTGGACTACGACACCATCGACCTGACGAGCCGGCGTACCAAGTACTCCATCGGATCGCCCGCCCAGCTGCGCACCGAACTCGCCAAGGCACGCTCGCACGGCATCGCGTTCGACCGTGAAGAGGCCCTCACCGGATTCGGTTGTGTGGCAGCACCGATCGGCGGTCAGGGTGAGGCTGTCGCGGCGGTGTCGGTGTGCGGACCGATGAACCGCATGATGTTCGATCAGCGCCTCGTCGCACCGGTGCGGATGACAGCCATGGCGGTCTGGCGCAACGCCGAGGACGGCCCCCGGCGGGTCGCGCCGACGCTGCAGCAGGCCCGGCCGCTGCGGAACATGCCCGCACCCCGGCCCACGGCGCCCCGCGAGCCGGTGCTGCAGTACGCGTGACACTCGATCCGCAGATCGCCGAACTGATCGAGGCGCTGGACTCCGGTTTTCCGCCGGTGCACACCATGACCGGCGCGCAGGCGCGAGCGACCATCCGATCACGCTTCGTACCGCCCGCACAGCCCGAAGCCGTCGGGTCGGTCGAGGACATCACCATCCCTGGAGGCGTCCCGGTTCGGATCTACCGACCGGCGTCGGATGTCGCGCTGCCGATTGTGGTCTACGCGCACGGCGGTGGGTTCGTGTTCTGCGACCTCGACAGCCACGACGGGCTGTGCCGCAACCTGGCCAATCTCCTTACCGCGGTGGTGATCTCGGTCGACTACCGACTGGCGCCCGAGCATGCTTGGCCCGCCGCCGCGGAGGATGTGTACGCCGCGACGTGCTGGGCGGCCGAGCACGCCACGGAACTCGGTGGCGACCCGGGCCGGCTGGGGGTCGCGGGCGACAGCGCAGGCGGCAACCTCACGGCGGTCACCACGCTGATGGCACGCGATCGCGGTGGGCCCGCACTGTCCGCTCAACTGCTGATCTACCCGATGATCGCCGCGGACTTCGAGACCGAGTCATACCGCTTGTACGGCAAGGGTTTCTACAACCCGCGCCCCGCTTTGCAGTGGTACTGGGACCAGTACGTGCCCTCCCCCGTCGACCGCACCCACCCGTATGCCTCGCCGCTGCAGGCGCGCCTCGACGGACTGCCACCGGCCGTGGTCGTGATCGCGGGTCACGATCCGCTACGCGACGAGGGCGTCGCGTACGCCGATGCGTTGGAATCCGCCGGTGTCTCCGTGGCGCGGTGCACGTTCGACGGCGGGATCCACGGATTCATGACGATGCCGATGCTCGATATCGCTCATGAGGCGCGGCGTCAGGCCAGCCAAGAGCTCGCGAAGTTGTTGTGAGGCTTGCCACTAGGCCTTGGTGACCGGCCCGTAGCGCTGGTGCGGGTCGAGCACGCAGTGTGTCCGGCCGAACACCGTGACCATGCATTTGTTGTTGTGGTTGCATCGGCTGCGGGTGTCGTGATCGGCGGTCATCGCGTTGACCAGATCGGGTTCGCGGAGCAACGCGCGGCCCATCGCCATGAAGTCGAAACCCTCGCGCAGCCCGGTCTGGAGGTGGTCGTAGTTCGTGATGCCGCCCAGCAGAATCAGTTTGGTGTTGCCGATGACGGGAACGAACTGTCGTGCGGCGTCGAGCATGTAGAGGTCCCGGTACGGATATCTGCCCATGACCCGCTTGCCCGCCAGGCGTACGCCGGGCCGCAGCGCCGGCGGCATCACCTCGGCGAACTCCTTGACCGGAACGTCGCCCCGGAACAGGTACATCGGTTTGTAGACCGATGACCCCTGAGTGAGCTCGATGGCGTCCAGCGTGGAGTCGGCGTCGAGCAGCTGCGCGGTCCGCAGGGCCTCGTCGATCCAGATGCTGCCGGGCAGACCGTCGTCCATGTCGAGTTTGGCGATGACGGCGATCTGGTCCTTTACGACTTCCCGGACACGGGCCGCGATTTCGCGGACCAACCGCGACCGGTTGTCGATGGAACCGCCGTATTGGTCCTTGCGCCGGTTGATCCGCGCACTGAGGAACGAACTCGGTAGGTAGAGATGGCCGAAGTGCAGTTCGACGGCGTCGAAGCCGGCGTCGATGGCCACCTGCGCCGCCGCGGCGAATTGTTCGATCACGGCGCGGATCTCGTCGCGGGTGATCTCGCGACAGTAGGCGAAGGAGGTCGGGTTGACGAAGCGGCTCGGGGCGAGCGCGGTGACCCCGGTCAGCTTCTTCGGAGCCACGACACCGGCGTGGCCGAGCTGCGCCGAGATCGCCGCGCCTGCCGCGTGCACGGCGTCGGTCAGCCTGCGCAGTCCCGGCAGCGCCGCCGGGCTCATCACGATCTGACCGGGGGCGCTGGCACCCTCCTTGGAGACGCAGCAGTAGGCGACCGTCGTCATTCCCACGCCGCCCTTGGCGAACGCGACGTGGAAGTCGATCAGGTCGTCGGTGACCAAGCCGTCCGGCGAGCGGCCCTCCGACGTCGCGGCCTTGATGACCCGGTTGCGCAGCTTCACCGGACCGAGCCGGGCCGGCGCGAACGGGTCCAGCGTCTCAACGGTCATCGGCCCACGGTGCTCCGCGGAACGGTCGCGGTCAACGGTGTCATCCCGATGGCCGGGAGCGTCATCCTCACCACGATCGCCGTCGCCCTAGTGTGCGGGTCATGGCCGACGGTGAGGTGTTCGTCATCGACCGGGTCGTCACCCGGCCCGGATGCGCACGGAGATTCGTCGACACCTACCTGGCCGAATACGCGCCGGGTGCGCGGGATCGCGGGATGACGCTTCGCGACGTGCTCGTCAGCCCGCCGATATGGTTCGACGACCGATCCAACGTGATCACCGTGACGTGGTCGCTGCCGAGCCCGCAAGCCTGGTGGGAGATGACGTGGAAGGGCAGGCCCGACGCCACACTCGGGCCGTGGTGGGATGGCGTGGCCGACCTGGTCGTCGAGCGCACCCGTAGCGTTGCCGCCGCCGCGGGCGATGTCGACGGATTGTGCGATGTATAGCGTCATCCGCCTGATCGACGCCGCCGAAGCCGGACGCGAGCGTCTGCTGAAAGAGCTGCGCGGAGCCGCGGTGGCCAGCGGTGCGGCCCACGCCCTGGTGCAGCCGACGCTGCCGGGCGTGCGCAACGGCGGCGATATCCTCGTGCACCTGCGGTTCCGCGATGCCGACGAGTGGTCCTCGGCGGCAACGTCTTTCGATGCGGTGTTCGACCGTCCCGAGGTCAATCGCGTCAACGGCGCCACCTACACCGGCGGCCCGGTCGCCACCAGAGACATCTCGGCCACCGTGTACCGGACACTGCTGTTGCGCGTGCAACCGGACGCCGACGACGCCACGGTGGCGCGGTTCGAGGACGATCTGCGGCTGCTCCCCCGCTACGTCGGTTCGATCGCCTCATGGCAGCTCAGTCGCGTCGATTCGGCCGTCGGCAACTCACCGTGGACGCACGTGTTCGAACAGGAGTTCCGCGACCTCGACGGTCTGACCGGTCCGTACCTCATGCATCCGATCCACTGGGCGTACGTGGACCGCTGGTTCGACCCCGAGTGTCCCGAAGTCATCGTCCGCGACCGGGTCTGCCACAGCTTCTGCGACCTCCCCCCACAGTGATTTGGGTGCTCAAACAGTCGCACACCGACTGTTAGAGCACCGAAACCATTACAGGCCGGCGGGCAGGATGTTCGGGTTGGCCACCGCGGGCGGCTCCAGCGGCGGCATCTCCGTGGCTCCGTCGAGGCTGCGCACGGTCAGCCCCTGCGACCACGGGTAGTGCAGGCTGAAGGCGACCAGGCCGGTGCGCTCGGCGGCAGGCCGATGGCACATCGCCAACACCGTCTCGGCCAGATACTCGACGGGTTCGGTCGGAAAGGTGTCCGGAATCAGTTGGGCCGCACCGGGAGTCCGGATGGCGGTGGAGGGACCGACACAGTTGACCGCGATGTTCGCGTCGAGCAGCTCGGCGGCCACACCCTGCGTGAACCGGTGCAGCGCGGCCTTGCAGGAGGCGTAGACGACGTCGCCCGAGGTCTTGTTGTACTCGCGGTACGGCCGCACCGGGGCGACGCCCGTCACCGAACCGATGTTGACGATCCAGCCGGCGCCCCGTTCCCGCATGTGCGGCACGGCGGCCTTGGTGAGCACGAAGGGGGTGCGCAGATAGTGTTCGACGGTGCGATCGAAGGTGTCCAGGCTCATCTCCTCGACGCGGGCGTAGTCGGCGAAACCGGCGTTGTTGACGAGGATGTCGAGGCCGCCGGTGCGGTCGACGACCTCGTCGATCAGGCGGCCCCGCTGATCGGGATCTTCGAGGTCGGCCGCGATGCCGATCGCCGTTCCGCCCGCGCTCTCGATCAGCTCGATGGTTTCGGCAATGGTCCCCGGCAGGGCCGTGGCCGCTCCGCCACGTACCGATGCCGAGGGCTCGAATGACCGGGCGGTCACGGCCACGGTGGCGCCCTCTGCGGAAAGGCGTTGCGCCACAGCGCGTCCGATACCTCGGCTGCTGCCGGTGACCAGAGCCGTCCTGCCGGCGAGAAGTCCCGTCATCGGAGGACGAAGTGTTCTTCGACGGGTGCGCGATGCTGGTGCCACAGGTCGACCAGGCGGTACGGCGTGGCCACCACTACGCGACCGGAACCGGAACGGTAGTAGGTGTGCGCGTTCGGGGTGTGACACCACACCGTCTGCGACATCGCGTCGTCGATCTGGGCGACGTAGTCGTCGTAGGCCTCGCGCGTCACCTCGATGGTGGTCGCGCCGCGCAGCGCCAGCAGCTGCAGGCACTCCACGATGTAATGGGCGAGCACCTCCATCGAGAAGTTCGCGCCCGCACCGTGGCCCGGGCTGTAGTTCGGGGCCGAGGTGATGAACAGATTCGGGAAGCCCGGCACCGTGCCGCCGCGGTACGCGCGGGGGCTGTCGCCCCATTCCTCGCGCAGTGTCCTGCCGTCACGTCCCCGGATGTCGATCGTGGACAGGAAGTCGAGGTGATATCCGGTGGCATAGACGATGACATCAAGGTCGATCTGCCGCCCGTCCGCCGTGACGATGCCCGCGGCGTTGACGGCGGCCGGCTCGCTGGCTTCGACGTCGACGTGGTCGCGGGTCAGCGCGGCGTAGTAGCCGCCCGGATCGCGGATGATCCGCTTGCCGTACGGCGCGAAATCCGGCGTGACCTTCTTCGCCAGCTCCGAACCCTCGCCGAACGTCGTGTTGATGTACTCCAAACACATCTGTAGCAGCACGTCGTTGGCAGCCGAGATCGACAGATGGTCCTTGGCCCACTCGGGGTCGCGCAGGATGACCGGGTAGTTGTTGTCGGCCGTGGCCCAGTAGGACTTCAGCCGGTGCCAGTTCGCGTAGTACGGCAGGTGCCGTCCGAGGTAGCGCCGGTATTCGGGGACGTCGTCGGAGAGCCGCTTGCGCGGAGCCACCCAGTGCGGTTGGCGTTGGAACACGGTCAGGTGTTCGACCTCGTCCACACACGCGTCGACGATCTGCACGGCGGTGCACCCCGCGCCGATGACGGCGACCCGCTTGCCGGTGAGGTCCAGCGACGGATCCCACTGAGCCGAGTGGATACTGGTGCCCTCGAACGACTCTCGGCCGGGGACCTCGGGCCAGCGTGGCCGGTTGAGGTAACCGGCAGCGGTGATGACCACCCGGGCGTAGCTGACGTCGCGGTTGCCGTCGCGGTCGACCGCGTGAATCTGCCACTGATTTCGCGCCTCGTCCCACCACAGCGCCTCGACCTCGGTGCCGAACCGGGTGTGCTCGCGCAGGCCGTGCTTGTCGGCCAGGGACACCAGATAGTCCTGGTACTCCGCGCCCTGCGGGTAGTAGCTCGACCAGTCCGGGTTGACCTCCCGCGACAGCGAGTAATACGCCGACGGGGTGTCGACGCCGATCCCGGGATACTTCGTCGTCAGCCAGGTGCCGCCGACCTCGTCGTTGCGGTCGAAGATCTGATACCGCACCCCGGCGTCGGCGGCGGCCAGCGCGGTGATGATGCCGGCGATGCCCGCGCCGATGATCGCGACCGTCGTCGTCGGCGGGATCGGCACCGTGCGCGGCAGCGTGGGCTGGGAGAGATGGAAACCGCCTTGCTCGAGCAGGAGCGGGACGAATTCGTCGTCGACGTCGGAGCCCAGCGCAACCGGCAGGACGCGGGTGAACAGATCGATGTCGTCGGCGGCCATCGCACCCCCGGCCCGCGGCCCGGACAGCGCCGAGATGACCGCGTCGACAAGCGCCGTCATGGTGTCGGCGTCGGTGACACCGACCCGTTCGGGCGGATCGGGGATGTGAGAGATCTTCGGCGCGAACCGGTCGATCACCGACGGATCACCCGTCAGCTGGGCCAGCACCGCGACCAGGACGCCTGGGTCCGCTTGAGCGAGGTTCGCCCTGAGTTCATCGCGGTCGGCGTCCGCGGCACGCGGCGACGGTATGGCTCGAGCGTCAGCAGTCACGGCACGAGTATCGGCCCGCCACGCCGCGCCGGGCACCGCCCTGCCTACTGAGCGGGACATCCGTCACCCGCACCACGCTGAACGCGCTTACGCTGCCCGCCATGGATCTGGATGCGGTGGTCGAGCAGGCACGCAGCCACACTCTGGGCGACATCCCGCGCCGGTCGGCGCGCAGGCGACCCGACAAGACCGCGATCATCGACGGCGACGTGGTGCTGACGTTCGCCGAATTCGACCACCTGGTGGACCGGGCCGCCGCGGCATTGCGGGACAACGGCTTTCGACCCGGCGACCGGGTCGCGCTGTTGGCCCGCAACTGTTGGCAGTATGCGGTGCTGGCCTTCGCCACCGCCCGGGCCGCGGTGGTGTTGGTGCCGGTCAACTTCATGCTGACATCCGAGGAGGTCGCCTACATCCTCGGCCACAGCAAGGCCGACGGCTTGATCGTCGAAGCCGAGCTGGCGGCCGTCGCCGAGGACGCGATGCGCCTCGATGGTGCGGTGCGCACGAAGGCCGCGATCGTCCGGCCTGGACAGAGCGTTCGGCCCGGCTGGGACGACTTCGCGCAGTGGCTTTCCACCACCACCCCCGCGCCGAATCCGCGCATCGGCGACGACCAGCTGCTGCGGTTGATGTACACCAGCGGCACGGAGTCGCGGCCCAAGGGCGCGATGCACACGAGCCGCAGCCTGATGTGGCAGTACGTCAGCACCATCGTCGCCGGCTCGATGGCGGGCGACGACGTCGAGATCCACTCACTGCCGCTGTATCACTGCGCGCAGCTGGACAACTTCCTGGCCACCGACATCTATCTCGGTGCAACCAGCATCATCCTGCCCGGGCCCGATCCGGAGACGGTGCTGCGCACCATCGCCCGCCACGGGGTGACCAACTACTTCGCACCTCCGACGGTGTGGATCAGCCTGCTGCGTTCTCCGGTGTTCGACGAGGTCGATCTGTCGAGCTTGAGCAAGGGGTACTACGGCGCTTCGGCGATGCCACTCGAGATCCTCGCCGAGATCCGCGACCGGCTGCCGAACCTGAGGTTGTGGAACTTCTACGGGCAGACCGAGCTGGCGCCGCTGGCGTCCGCGCTCGGGCCCGACGAGCAGGACGCGCACGCCGGGTCGGCGGGGCGGCCGGTGGTCAACGTCGAGACGACGATCCTCGACGATGACGACGTTCCGGTCGCGCCCGGCGCGGTGGGTGAGATCGCCCACCGCAGCCCGCATCTGATGCTCGGCTATCTCGATGACCCGGCCAAGACGGCCGAGGCGTTCCGCGGCGGGTGGTTCCACTCCGGCGACCTCGGCTACTACGACGAACACGGGCTCCTGCACGTGGTCGACCGCAAGAAGGACATGATCAAGACCGGTGGCGAGAACGTCGCCAGCCGCGAGGTCGAGGAAGTTCTCTACCGGCACAACGGGGTCCAGGAGGTCGCGGTCTTCGGCCTTCCGCATCCGACGTGGGTCGAGACCGTGGTCGCCGCGGTCGTTGCCCGCGACGGTGCCAACCTCACCGAGGACGACCTGGTCGCGCACTGCCGGCAGCATCTGGCCGGGTTCAAGACCCCCAAGCACGTCTTCTTCGTCGATGCGCTGCCGAAGAATCCGAGCGGCAAGCTGCTCAAACGTCAATTGCGCGAACGCTTCGCGGCCGAACCGCTGAGCCGCTGAGCCCGAAGGGAACTGAGGATTGTTCACAGGACGTATCGCGCGCTTCGACGCGCCCGGAAAGCCGTTCGAGATCGAAACCGTGAACTTGGCCGAGGTCGGCCCCGGCGAGATCCTGATCAAGGTCACCAGGACCAACATCTGCGGATCGGACCTGCACGCATGGCACGGCACCTTCGCCACCCGCGGCCTGGGAGGACAACTTCCGACGGTGCTCGGTCACGAGATGGTCGGCGCGGTTTCCGAACTCGGTGACGGCGTCACGGCGGACTCCAACGGCGCGCCACTGGCGAAGGGCAGCCGGGTGGTATTCCCGTACTTCTTCTCCTGCCACCGGTGCCGAAACTGCCTGGCGGGCAGGCGCAACGCGTGCCTGAACCTGACGATGGCGATGCTCGGAAGCGCCGACGCGCCACCCTATTTCGTCGGCGGCTACGCCGACTACTTTCTGCTGCCCGCCGGGGCGGTCGTGTACACCGTGCCCGACCGGGTCAGCGACGACATCGCCTCGGGCGCCAACTGCGCACTGTCACAGGTGATGTACGGCCTCGAGCGCGTCGACCAGCAACTCGGCGAAACCGTCGTCGTGCAGGGCGCCGGTGCGCTGGGACTATACGCAGTCGCGGTGGCCAAGGCCCGGGGCGCGGGCCGGGTCATCGCCATCGACGGGGTGCCCGAACGGCTCGAGCTGGCAACCGCGTTCGGCGCTGACGCGGTGGTCGACATCAACACGGCCGCCACCGTGAAGGACCGCACGAAGCTCGTCCGCGACCTGACCGACGGCCACGGCGCCGACGTGGTGGTCGAGGTCGTCGGGCACCCGTCCGCCATCGACGAGGGCCTCAAAATGCTGGGCCAGTTCGGCCGCTACGTCGAGATCGGCAACATCAACATCGGCAAGACCTTCGAATTCGACCCGTCACGCTTCGTCTTCGCCAACAAGACGATGGTCGGGGTCTCGTTGTACGAACCGCCGGTGCTGTCGCGGGCGCTGACCTTCCTCGAACAGCACCAGGACACCCTCCCCCTGCACCGGTTGGCTGCAGCGCAATATCCGCTCGACGACATCAACGAGGCCTTCGCCGCCGCCGAGCACAAGCGCGACGTGCGCGCCAGCATCGTTCCCTGATCCCCCAAGGAGATCCATGCACGACTACACCCGCAAAACGCTGTTCATCGACGGTCAGTGGGTCACGCCGTCGACGGGCGACGTGATCGACATCGTCAACCCCGCCACCGAGAAGGTGATCGGCGCTGTGCCCAGCGGAACCGTCGCCGACGTGGACGCGGCGGTGGCCGCCGCCCGCCGCGCCTTCGATCCGCTGATCACCCTCGCCGAGCGACGTGACCGGCTGACCCGGGTGATCGCCGCGATGGAGAAGCGGCTGCCCGACATCGCCGAGACCATCAGCCGGGAGATGGGCGCCCCGCTACGCGTGGCGCAGGGCGTTCAAACCAAAGTCCCGCTGGCGGTGGCCCTCGGTTTCGCCGATGTGCTCGAGTCATTCGAATTCGAAGAGCGCGTGGGTAACTCGTTGGTGCTGCGCGAGCCCTACGGCGTCGTCGGCGCCATCACCCCGTGGAACTATCCGCTGTATCAGGTGGTGGCCAAGGTGCTGCCCGCGATCGCCGCGGGATGCACCGTCGTCCTCAAACCGAGCAACGAGGCACCGCTGTCGGTGTTCGAGTTCATCGAGGCGGTCGAGGAGGCCGGGCTTCCCGACGGCGTGGTGAACCTGGTGTCGGGACGCGGCTCCGTGGTGGGCGAGCGCATCGCGTCGCATCCCGACGTCGACGTGGTGTCGTTCACCGGGTCGACCGCCGTGGGCCGCCGGGTGGCCGAGCTCGCCGCCGGATCGGTGAAGAAGGTCGCCCTCGAACTCGGCGGCAAGTCCGCCAACGTCATCCTCGAGGGCGGCGACCTGACCACCGCGGTGAAGGTCGGCGTGGGCAACGCGTTCCTCAACGGCGGGCAGACCTGCATGGCGTGGACCCGGATGCTGGTGCCACGCTCGCACTACGACGAGGCCCTCGAACTCATCGAGGCCGCCGCCGCCAAGTACACGGTCGGCGACCCGTCCGACCCCGGCACCCGGATCGGCCCCCTGGCCTCGGCCGCGCAGTTCGAGTCCGTGCGCGGGTTCATCGACCGCGCGCGCCGCGACGGCGCCCGCCTTCTCACCGGCGTCTCCGAATCGGTCCGCGACACCGGCTACTACGTCGCCCCGACCGTGTTCGCCGACGTCGACCCCGACTCCGAGTTGGGCCAGGAGGAGGTGTTCGGGCCGGTGCTCGCGGTGATTCCGTTCCGGGACCCCGACGACGCCCTACGCATCGCCAACGGCACGCCCTACGGGCTCGCGGGCGCGGTGTGGGGTCCCGACCTCGACACGGCCATCGCCTTCGCGCGGCGCGTGCAGACCGGACAACTCGACATCAACGGCGGCGTGTACAACCCGGTCGCGCCGTTCGGCGGCTACAAGAAGTCCGGTGTCGGCCGGGAGTTGGGCCGCGCGGGGTTCGAGGAATTCCTGCAGACCAAGTCCCTACAGTTGCCGTCATGAGCACACCGCTGAACATCGCCGCTCACGGTGCGACACAGACGTGGACCATCGACCTGCCCGACGTCGGCAACGCGATCACCGACAAGGGCTTCATCTCCGCGTTCGAGGCCGCAGTCGAGGCCGCCAACGCGGACCTCGACGTGCGCGCGGTGATCCTGACCGGCGCGGGCAAGATCTTCTCCGCGGGCGGCAACGTCAAGGAGATGGCCGACCGCACCGGGATGTTCGGCCTCGACGCCCTCGACCAGCGGCGTGCCTACGTCGACGGGATCCAGCGCATCCCGCGCGCACTCGGCCGCCTGGAGGTCCCGCTGATCGCCGCGGTCAACGGTCCCGCCGTGGGAGCGGGCTGCGACCTGGCCATGATGTGCGACATCCGGGTGGCCTCCGAGCGGGCGTCGTTCGCCGAGAGCTTTGTGCAGATCGGCATCATCCCGGGCGACGGCGGTACGTGGTTCCTGCCGAGGGCGATCGGCTACGAGCGCGCCGCCGAGATGACGTTCACCGGCGACCGCATCGATGCGGCCACCGCCTTGGAGTGGGGCATGGTCAGCCGCGTCGTGCCGCACGACGACCTGCTCACGGAGGCGCTCGCGTTGGCCGACCGGATCACCAAGAATCCCGCCCACGCCCTGCGGATGGCCAAACGTCTGCTGCAGGAGTCGCGGGCCGGCTCGCTGGACTCCACGCTGGCCATGGCCGCGGCCATGCAGCCGCTGGCCCACCGCGACCCCGAGCACGAACAGCGCATCAGCCGATGGCGGACCGCCCCGTGACGCTCCCCCGCCTGGTTCCCCCCGCGGCCGTCGACGCCACCGCTACGGCGGCCCTGCGGGCCGAGGTCCGCGGATTCCTCGCCGAGCAGCGTGCCGCGGGCGCCTTCACCCCGTCGGTCGACGCGTGGCTGACGGGATGGGATGAAGACTTCACCAAAGCCCTTGCCGCACAGGGCTATCTCGGGATGACGGTGCCCCTCGAGTACGGCGGACACGGACGCTCGTTCGTCGAACGGTTCGCAGTGACCGAGGAGTTGCTCGCCGCCGGCGCGCCGGTCGCGGCCCACTGGATCGCCGACCGGCAGATCGTACCGTCATTGCTCAAGTACGGCACGGAACTACAGAAGAGGGAGTTTCTTCCGCGGATCGTGCGCGGCGAGTGCTTCTTCGGCATCGGCATGAGCGAACCCGATTCCGGCTCCGATCTCGCCAGTGTGCGCACCAGGGCGGTACGAGTCGACGGCGGTTGGTCACTGTCGGGCACCAAGGTGTGGACCTCGGGGGCGCACAACGCGCATGCGTTCATCGCGTTGGCCCGCACCGCGCCCGTCGACCCGGACAACCGACACGCGGGGCTGAGCCAGTTCATCGTCGACCTGCGCGGGCCCGGTGTCGACATCCGACCGGTTGTCTCGATGAACGGCGCACACCATTTCAACGAGGTGATCCTCGACGGCGCCTTTGTGCCTGACGACATGGTGTTCGGCGAGATCGGCGCGGGCTGGCGGCAGGTCACCTCCGAGCTGGCCTTCGAGCGCAGTGGACCCGAGCGGTTCCTGTCGACGTTCGTCTTGTTGCGGACGTGCGGCGAAAAGATGGCCGGACAAGAACTTCCGCGGGATGCCGGACTCGGCCGGCTGGTGGCGCGCGTCGCCGGGCTGCACCAGATGTCGACCGCCGTCGCGGGCGCACTGGAGCGACGTGAGCCCGCCGACGTGCCCGCGGCCGTTGTCAAGGTGCTCGGCACCACCGCCGAGGGCGACATCGCCGACTTCGCCGACATGCTCACCGACGCAACCACGGATCCCGGTCTCGCCGAACTGGTTTCGAGAGCCGTGGATCAACGCCCCGGCTTCACGCTGCGCGGCGGCACCAACGAGGTGTTGCGCGGCGTGATCGCGCGAGGACTGGGGCTGCGATGACCGTCGATCCGGCGCTCGTCGAGATGATGGACGCGGTCTTCGCCGAATACCGCGACGCCCACCCGCCCGCGAAGGCCGTCGCGCGGGATGCCGAACTGTGGCGGCGCCTCCACGATTTGGGCCTGGTCCGGCTGACCGGAGCCGAGGAGTCGGGTGGCAGCGGCGCGGGCTTTTTGGAGGCCGCCGAACTGCTGGCGGCCGCGGCGCGCAACGCGGTGCGAATACCGTTGGCAGAACACGACCTACTGGCCTGCTGGCTGCTCGACGCCAACGGGATGGGCAGCGACGACGCGGTACGCACGGTGTGCCTGCTCGGTGACGAGGGAACCGCACGCGGTGTCCCCTGGGCCGCGGGCAGCGACCGGGTGGTCATCGTGTGGCGCGACGGCGAAGACCACCGCGTCGCCGACGTCGACGCCGCGGCACTGGCGATCACGCCCGGCACCAACCTGATCGGTGAACCGCGCGACTCCGTCGAAGCCGACGTCGCCGCGCTCGACGGTGTCCCGGTGGACTCCGGGGTGATCGCCGAGTTGTGGCTGCGGGCGGCGCTGGTGCGGGCGGTCCAGGTGTGCGCCGCGCTCGATGAGATCGTCGCGTCGTCGGTCGAACACGCCGCGTCGCGCGTCCAGTTCGGTCGGCCCCTGTCCCGGTTCCAGGCCGTCCAGCACCTGATCGCGGATTCGGCCGCGGAAGCGGCGCTGGCGCGGGCGGCGACCGAAGCCGCGCTGATGACGGCCGTCGCCGGCGGCTGGTCGACGGGCAACCTGCACTTCCGCGTCGCGGCGGCTCGCTCCTGCGTCGGCCATGCCGCCTCGGTCGTGGTGCGCAACGCCCACCAGGTCCACGGCGCGATCGGCACCACCTATGAACACCGGTTGCACGAGTTCACCCGCGCCGCGCTCGCGTGGCGATCCGAGTTCGGCACGGTGCGTTACTGGGACGAGCAGGTCACCGACGCAACCCTGGCCGCCGGAGCCGACGTGTGGAGCCTGATCGCCGATTGATCCGGCTGCCGCGCCGCGCGGTGTTCCACTGACCGGGCATCGTCGCGCCACGCCCCGGGCGGCGACGGTTGACTCGCACCCATGAGCAACGAGATCACGCTGTCCGAGGTCCAGGAGTTCATCGCCGCCTTCTGGTACCACTACGACCAGGGTCACTTCGCCGAACTCGGGGCCCGGTTGGGCGACGAGATGGAATACCTGAGCCGATCCGATTCCGGCAACTGCCCCTTCGAGCATCTCCTGGCCGCCGAGTTGCACGGCAAAGACGAGACCTTGGCCTGGCTGACCCAGCACCGCAACGAGAATCCCTACCCGTTGCGTCACCATGCGACCAACATCTTCCGCACCGGCGTCGACGGAGACGTCACCACCGCCCGCTTCTACCTGTACGTCAACCAGGTGACCAACAACGTCCCGTTCGACGTCTCCAGCGGAGTGGTCGACGTCGGCATCCGCCGTTCGGACAGCGGCCTGGTCTTCACGTCGATGACCGTGATTCTCGACGCCGAGGACTCCATTCCGTTCGCCGAGCACGCCGCCAAGACCGCCACCGCCTCGACCGCTTCGTAACGCGTGGACGCACGTGCGACGTTCGGCGGTGGTGTCGCGGTCATCACCGGCGCCGGAAACGGGATAGGCGCGGGGCTGGCACGCCATGCCGCCGCATTGGGCATGACCGTTGTGCTCATCGACGTCGACGCCCCGGCGATCGCGGCGCTCCGCCGAGAACTCGCCGGGTCGGTGGACCTGGTGTGCGATGTGCGTGATCCCGAAGCACTCGAACGAGTGGCCGCACAGGTGTACTCGGAGATCGGCCCGGTCCGCCTGCTGGTCAACAACGCCGGTGTCGAGCAGTTCGGATATCTTTGGGACACCCCGGTCGAGAACTGGGACCGGCTGGTGGACATCAACGTCAACGGCGTGTTCTACGGAATCCGCGCATTTCTCCCGCGCATGATCGCCGCGGACACTCCGTCGTGGGTGTGGAACCTGTCGTCGATCGGCGGGGTCGCCGTCGTGCCGCTGCAGGCGCCCTACATCATGAGCAAGCACGCGGTGCTGGCGCTGACCGAATGTCTGCGCCTGGAGGTCGAATTGGCCGGCCACGCCGACCGGATCCACGTGCAGGCGGTGCTTCCCGGCGCGGTCAAGTCGAACATCTTCGAGTCCGCCGGCGGCGTGGACGGCGGCGACGTCGGGGCCGCCGAGGCGCAGCGGACCGCGATGCTCGACATCAAGGCCGAGGCGATGGACCCGGTCGAGGCGGCGCGGGTGGTGTTCGAGCAGGCCGCGGCCGGTGAGTTCTATCTGCTCACCCAACCCGAGTACGTGGGCAACGCCATGGCGGAGCGTGCCGAAGTCCTGGTGTCGCGCCGGGCGCCGGTCCTGCGCACCAGGCGGCGATTCGACCCGACACGGCATTGACGGAATCCGACTGAAGGAAGGTCGACGTGCAGATCGCCGACAAGGTGTTCGTGGTGACCGGCGCCGGCAACGGTATGGGCAGGCAAGTCGCGCTCGGGCTCGCCCGCCGCGGCGCACGCATTGCGGCGGTCGACCTCGATTCGGTCGGCCTGGCTGGTACAGCGGAACTCGCGAGCGTCAACGGCGTCCTGATGTCCACGCATGTTCTCGACCTCACCGACAACGAGGCGGTCACCGCGCTACCCAATGAGGTGGCAAAGGCGCACGGACAGATCGACGGACTGGTCAACATCGCCGGCGTCATCCACCGATTCGCACCCTTTTCCGAGCTTTCCCCAGATGAGACAGACCGCATCATGGCCGTCAACTTCGACGCCACAGTGCGGATGTGCCGAACCTTCCTGCCGTCCCTGCTGACGCGGCCGGAGGCGAACATCACCAACATGTCGAGTCTCTCTGCGCTGTTGCCGTTCGCCAGCCAAACGCTGTACAGCGCGAGTAAAGGCGCGGTGAAGCAGTTCAGCGAGGGCCTCTACGGCGAACTATGCGACACCAATGTCCATGTGGTGACGGTGTTTCCGGGAAACATCGACACCAACCTCACGGGGAACTCCGGGGTGGCGATGCTCGACGCCGGCGACAGGAAGGTTCGTTCCGCCACCGCCGAAGCCGCAGGCAAGAAGATCGTCGATGGAATCGCCCGTGACCGCTTCCGCGTCCTGATCGGCTCGGACGCGTTGGCCCTCGACATCTTGGCCCGGCTGTCTGCGAAGCGCGCAACCCGCTTGGTCGCCAGACAGATCAAGTCGGTTCTATGAGGGTGGACATGGCATCTGAAACCGAGTACGACGTCATCGTTGTCGGGTTCGGTGCTGCCGGCGCCGCCGCGGCGATCGAGGCTGCCGATCGCGGAGCTCGCGTCCTGGTCCTGGATCGGGGGTATGGCGGCGGCGCGACCGCCTTGTCGGGCGGGATCGTCTACGCGGGCGCGGGCACGGCCGAACAGCGGGCTGGCGGGTACGACGACTGCGTCGCGGACATGCGGGCGTATCTCGAACAAGAAGTCGGCGACGCGGTCAGCGGCGAAACACTCCAGAGGTTCTGCGAACAGAGCCCGGATCTGATCGAGTGGCTCAAGAGACAGGGGGTCGCGTTCCGCGGCGGTACCGTGTCCTCATACAAGACGTCGTATCCGACCGACGATTTCTACCTCTACTACTCCGGCAACGAGAAGGCCCATCCCTACGCGCGGCACGCGCGCCCCGTGCCGCGCGGACACCGCGTGGTGGCTCCGGGTATGAGCTCGGGCAAGGTGCTGTTCGAAAACCTGCGCCGTTCGGCGAAAGCCAAAGGCGTCGAATTCATTCCGTTGTGCCGGGTGCACCAACTCATAGCCGATGACCACGGGCGGATCCGCGGGGTCCGGTATCGCGCGATGCCGACGAACCATCCCGACGCGCGTAAGCACCGCGTTCTGACCAAGCTCACCGGAAAGGCCGGCACCTGGCTGCCCGGCCTGGTCAAGGGCGCGGTCCGGCGCGCCGAGACGCTGTGGTCCGAGGCTGCCGTGGACGGCGAGGCGTCCGCACGAGCAGTGATACTGGCCGCGGGCGGTTTCGTCCACAACCGTGAGTGGATGGCCGAACATGCTCCGGAGTTCATGAAGATCTCGCCGCTCGGCACCCCCGGCGACGACGGCTCGGGTATCGCCCTGGGAGTCGAAGCCGGAGGCATGACCGACAAGATGGGCAACATCACGGCCTGGCGCTTTCTATCGCCCCCGAGCGCATTTCTCGAAGGCCTCACCGTGGGCCGGGACGGCCGACGCATCGCCAACGAAGACCTTTACGGCGCAACGCACGGCAATGTGATGATGCGCGAGTTCAGCGGCGCGGGCTGGGCCATCTACGACGCCCCGACCTGGAGAAAAGTAAAGGCCCAGATTCGCACGCAGACACAGCTTTTCCAGCGCCTGCAATTGATTTACCTCTTGACAGTCGGACACCGGAAGGCGTCGACGGTCGAGGACATCGCCGGTAAGAACGGGATCGATCCGACCGGTCTGCGCCGCACCGTCGAGGAGTACAACCGCGGCATTGCCGGCGGCGCAGGTGACCCCGCGCACAAGGAGCCGGATCTGTGTCCGCCCTTGACAACCCCGCCGTTCTACTCGATAAACATCTCTGCGGACTCGTCGATGTTCTATCCGATCCCCGGGCTGACACTCGGCGGCCTCATCGTCGATGAACACACCGGCGAAGTCGCCCATCGTGACGGTGGGACGGTGGCCGGCCTCTACGCCGCGGGCCGCAATGCGGTCGGTATCTGCTCCAACAGCTATGTCAGCGGGTTGTCCATCGCGGACTGCATCTTCAGCGGACGACGCGCGGGAGCGCACGCGTCGGACACGCTGCGGTCGGTCTCGAGTGATCGAAATCGCCTGTGACGCACCACCACCTGGATCCCGACGCCGCGGCGCGGGTTGCTCAGTTCGGGGACGTGGCGCCGATGCGGGAGCGCGGGCTCGGCGCCGTGCGTGACGCGTTGGAATCCGCGCCGCTGCCTGCGATGCCGGAGATGGCCGACGTCGAAGACCGGATCATCGAGGGCCCCGTCGGGGACATCCCGCTGCGCATCTACCGGCCGTCAACCGACAGCGACGCCCCAGCGGTCGTCTACTTCCACGGCGGCGGGATGGTTCTGGGCTCCAACCACTCCTTCGAACCGTTGGCGCGCAACCTCGCCCACCACTCCCACGCCACGGTGGTGTCCGTCGACTACCGCCTGGCCCCCGAAGCGGCACCCCCGGCCCAGTTCGACGACGCCTACGCCACGACCTGTTGGGTGGCCGCCCATGCCGACGACCTCCGGATCGACTGCACCCGGGTCGCGGTGGCGGGCGACAGCGCCGGGGGAACGCTGGCCGCCGGCGTCGCGTTGGCCGCCCGCGACCGCGGCGGCCCAACCCTATTCGCTCAGGTGCTGATGTATCCGGGCGTCGACAAGGATCTCGAGGTCCCGTCGATCCGGGCCATGCCCGAGGCGCCGATGCTCACACTCGCCGACATCGAGTACATGCACGAGCTGGCCGAAGGCCCCGAGCACCCGTACACGGTTCCCGCACGCGCGCATGATCTGTCGGGCCTGCCGCAGGCCGTCGTCGTAACGGCCGAAGCCGATCCGATCCGCGACTGGGGTGAGCGCTATGCGGACCGGTTGCGCGAGGCGGGAGTGCAGACGACGGTGACCCGCTACCCCGGTGTGTACCACGGGTTCTTGATGCGTTCAGAGGCGACGGCCCGCGGGAGACTGGCGGTGGCCGAAATCGGCGCGCTGCTGCGCGCGAAGTTCGCCCATCCGCTGCCTTTCTGACCGGGCGGAAACAGATGTCCCGATGACCGGACAGGCACGCGTCCACTTGCGCGCCGCAACCACAGAATTGGCCAAGCGACCGGCATGAGATGCCGGCCCCGAGAGTAGGAGTGAACATGCTCACCCAAGAGCAGCGGATGGAGTTGTCCGACATTCTGCGGCCGGCCTCACCGCCACGCGAGATCGACAACGTCTACACCGACGACCAACGTGAGCGCCTCCTCGACGTCGTGCGGACGCAGGGGCCGTGGAAGCTGATCATCGCCCAGCATTTCGCGTCGGCCGAGGAATTGATGGCCACGATGAGTGGAATGTTCCCCGAGGGGTTCACCCCTTCTCTGGATCTGTTCCTGACGGCGACATTCCGCGGGTACCTGGCCAACTACGGCACGGTGCTCTACCCCGAGCTGCACGACTGCTTCTACAACCAGCGCTTCGTCGAGTACGCCAAGAGCTACTGGAACGCGGAGTACGCCAAGCCCGAGATGATGCTGTTCAACATCAACGGGCCCTGCGCCAACCGCGATCCCGGCCATTTGGATTCACCCAGCTTCCGCGGTGTTCGCCACGAGAACGCACCCACCTGGCTGACCAGCGTGATGGGCAAGTCGGGGCTGTTCCGCGACTACCTCGTCAAGATGGCTCAGGTCATCACGTGGTTCTCCCTCGACGAGGGAAGCGGTTTCACGTACTGGCCCGACGGGCCCCTCAAGCCGCCGCGTCGGCTGCTGCCACCGGTGTACAACCGCGGTGTGCTCGTGCAGAACGAGATGATGGTGCACCGCGGCGAGGCCAACGGGCCGCTCGATCAACAGACCCCCGCGGGGCTGGCGTTCGACACGGTGTTCACCGGAGACCCGGCGGACCGCGACTCGTGGCTGCTGAAGAACGGCGATGACGTGATCGCCCGCCACCACACCGATGAGTTGCGGTTCCTGGTGCACTGGTCGGCCGAGGTGTTCACCGATTTCGCCGAGCTCAAGAAGAACATGGACGGCAGCGACGATCTGACCGTCGAGAAGGCGATCGACATGCTCGTCGACGATGTGCACTCCAAGGGCATCAAGCTCGACGTGCCGAGCGAACCGCTGCACGACCCCGAGTTCATCGCGGCCCTGAACGCCGTCTACGACCTCGGCGGCCCGGCCGAATATCCGAAAGAGGCTCCCCTGTCGGCATTCCAGCTGACCTGAGCGGGATTTGGGTGCTCTAACAGTCGCTGAGCGACTGTTAGAGCACCGAGATCACTCGGTTTCGTCGACGATCGGCAGCGCACCGCGGCGCGCTGCCTCCTCGATCGAATCCCTGAGTTCGAAACACACGAGAAACGGCCTGCCGTCGTGCGCGTGGATGGCGTCGGCGTCTCTGCGCTGATGACATCTGGTGGTGGACTCACTGTCCCACTGCACGCTGGTCTGTTGCCAGGTGCTCTTGCGCACCAGAACGCTTGCCGCGCAGAGCCGGCACGTCACCGACGTCATCGGTGCGTCGGCGAGGCGGTTGTCCTGGCGGACGGTCATCCCGCGCTCGTGACGGCGTCCCGCGCGGCGATATTGGCTTCCACGATCTTCATCCACTCTTCGCGCGGCCGGGTGGTGTCGATCTCGTACTCGAAACGATCCACCATGTCGGGGGTCACGTCGGCGACGTCGACATAGAACTGCTCATACCAGCGACGCAGTTGGTAGACCGGCCCGTCCTCCTCGCACAACAGCGGGTTGTCGATGCGGGCCTTGTTCTTCCAGATCGCGACGTCCTGCTCGAAGCCCATCTTGACGAAGTCGCCGAGGCCGATCGCCGTCTGCATCGCGAGGTCGTCGGGCAGGGTCTCGGACTTCTTGACGATGATCCCGTACTGCAGCACGAAGGAGTCCTGGTCGATCGGATAGTGGCAGTTGATCAGCACCGTCTTGTGGTCGACGTCGGTGTAGTGGTACGTCAGATCGTCGATCATGAACGACGGCCCGAAATACGATGCGACCGAAGTGGTTCCGAGCATCTGCGTCGGCCCGGGCTCACCGAGATCCGGCCGTCCCGCGCTGTTCATGTACTGCGTCGCGACATGACCTTCGAAGATGTTCTTGAAATGCGTCGGCAGCGATCCGTGGATGTAGAAGAAGTGGGCCATGTCGACGACGTTGTCGATGATCTCGCGGCAGTTGGTGTTGACCACGGTCGTGTACCAGTGCCAGTCGGTCCACTCATCGCTCGTCGCACCTTCGATGCGCGGGATCGTGACCTCTGGCGGTGGCGGGTTGCCCTCCGGGTCGTTCCAGATGAACAACATGCCGTCCTGTTCGAGCGTGGTCCACGTCGCGGTGCGGGCCAGCCGCGGTACCCGCTTGCTGTAGGGCACCTTCTTGCACCGGCCGTCGCCGCCCCAGCGCCAGTCGTGGAACGGGCAGGCGATCTCGTCGCCCTTGACCTCGCCCTGGCTGAGGTCGCCGCCCATGTGGCGGCAATACCCGTCCAAAACGTTGAGGCGGCCGTCGCCGCCGCGAAACACCACCAGCTTCTTGCCGAACGCGAAAACTTGATGCGGCTTACCGTCACCGAAATCTCTGACCAGCCCCAGGCAATGCCAGCCTCGGGCGAACCGCGACGGCGCGGCCTCCGCCTCGATCTGGCGGACCTCGATATCGGTGTCCATCGTCATACCGCTGTTCTAGCACTGCTCACCGGGCCCGTTCACGGTTCTGTTCCGCTCATCAGGACATCGATACCGGTCCGCTCGCATCCGCTCTACGTTGATGGCTTGTGACTAGCGCACACGGGGCAACGATCCCGGACGGGTTGCCGATAGCCGATACGACCGTCGATCTGGTGGTGGTCGGTTCGGGCACCGGTATGACTGCCGCCCTCGCCGCTCACGAGCGCGGCCTGTCCGTGCTCATCGTCGAGAAGTCGACCTATGTCGGAGGTTCGACCGCCCGCTCCGGCGGGGCGCTGTGGCTGCCGGCGAGCACGGTGATCAACGGTGCCGGCGGCGCCGACACCGCGGAGCGGGCGAAGACGTACCTCGACGCCGTGGTCGACGGGACCGCCGACGCCCAGCGGTCGGACGCGTTCGTGGCCAACATCGGCGCGACGGTCGAACTTCTGCGGCGCACAACGCCAATGCGGCTGTTCTGGGCCAAGGAGTACTCGGACTACCACCCCGAGGCGCCCGGCGGCACCGCTGTCGGGCGCACGTGCGAATGCCGGCCCCTCGATTCGGCGATTCTGGGCCGGTACCGAACACGCCTGCGGCCCGGCGTGATGGAAGCCAAGGTTCCGATCCCGACCACCGGCGCGGACTATCGATGGCTGAACCTGATGTCGCGGATGCCGCGAAAGGGTCTGCCGGTGGTCGCCAAGCGCCTCGGCCAGGGTGTGGGCGGTCTGCTTCTCAAGCGGCGATACGTCGCCGGCGGTCAGGCGCTGGCCGCCGGTCTCTTCGCCGGTGTTCTGCGCGCGGGCATCCCCGTCTGGACCGACACCACGCTGCTTCGGCTACTCACCGACGGCGACCGGGTCAGCGGCGTGGTGCTGAGCCACGGCGGCACCGACGTCACCGTATCCGCGCGCCGCGGTGTGGTGCTCGCCGCGGGTGGTTTCGACCACCAGATGGACATGCGGTGGAAGTTCCAGTCGGAGCAACTCGGCGAGCACGCCAGCCTGGGAGCCGAAACCAACACCGGCGATGCCATCCGTATCGCCCAAGACATCGGGGCCGCAACCGATCTCATGGATCAGGCGTGGTGGTTTCCCGCCGTCGCCGCGCTACCGGGTGCCGACCCGAAGGTCATGCTGGCCGAACGGTCGCTTCCCGGATCGCTCATCGTCGACCAGAGCGGAAATCGCTTCGTCAACGAGGCGACCGACTACATGTCGTTCGGGCAGCGGATCCTCGAGCGGGAACGCGCGGGAAATCCGGTCGAGACGATGTGGATCGTCTTCGATCAGGGCTATCGCAACAGCTACGTCTTTGCCGCCGAACTGTTCCCCCGGATGGCGATCCCCAAGAGGTGGTACGACGCCGGCATCGCGCATCGTGCCGAGTCGATCGCCGCACTCGCACCCAAGATGGGCCTCGACCAGTCGGCCCTGACCTCGACCGTCCAGCGCTTCAACGAGAATGCCGGTGCGGGCGTTGATCCGGACTACCTGCGAGGGGCCAGCGCCTACGACCGCTACTACGGCGACCCGACGGTCACTCCGAACCCGAACCTGCGCCCACTGAATCGGGGCCCGTTCTACGCCGTGAAGATGGTGCTGAGCGACCTCGGCACGTGCGGCGGCCTGCGCGTCGACGACCACGCCCGGGTGCTGCGCGAGGACGGCGGCGTCATCGACGGGCTGTATGCGATCGGCAACACCGCCGCCAACGCGTTCGGCGCCACCTACCCCGGCGCGGGCGCGACGATCGCGCAGGGCCTGGTGTACGGCTACATCGCCGCCTCAGACGCCGCCGGCGGCTGACCGGTCAGTCGTCGGCTTCGGCTTTCTTCTCGATCTCGTACCAGTATTCCGGTGTGGGCCAAGGAATCTGGTCACCGCTCTCGATACCGGCATCAGCGAAGGCGGCTTCCGCCTCGTCGAGCTCCTTGAGCATCTTCAATGCCAGCTCACGCTCGGACGCGTAGTACCTTTCGGCCCATTGCAGAGCGATTTTGGCATAGGCCCACGACGATTCCACGCCCGCCCACTTCGCATCCTTTGCGGCTTCACGCTGCATGGCGTCTGCGTACGCGACGTGCTCGTGGAGGATTTCCTTGAGCCGCTCAGGTTTTGTCAGGTGGCCGAATGTCACCCGGAGCAGCGGGCTGTGCTTGAGGACAGGCGGGTCCACCGGCGCTTCGTTGGCCCACCGGCGCACAGCGTCGAGACCGGCAGGCGTGATTTTGTACAGTCGGCGATTGCGCGTGCCACCGGTGTTCTCGACGCGTGAGGTCAGCAATCCCAATCGCTCCAACTTCTTCAGTTCAGAGTAGATCTGACTGTAGGCGGGGCTCCCGTAGAAGAAGCGCATGGTCCATTCAGTCCACTTGCGGATGTCGTAGCCGGAGACCTCTTGTTCATACGACATCAGACCCAGCAGCGCCCAACTGGTCGCGGCCAGATTCGGCTTCGCGTCGGACGTGCTTTTCGCCATTTGCTTAGCCTAACAACGCCAGCTCACACCGCTCGTTCGACGCACCACTGGCCGGGATGTCGCCTTGCAGCGGCGCCGAGGCTTACGCACGCTGAACCCATGGCCGGCTCCGAACTCGACGATCTGCGCGCCGTGTACGAACCCTTGGCGCAGTCGGTGCGCCGACTAGTCGACATCACGATCCGCACGACAGCGGACGCAGCGACCGTCGAAGCAGTCAAGAACAGAATCGATTGCGCAAGTGACGAACTCAGCGCATCGCTGGTCGACGGCTCGTTCGGTCTGCAACATACCCGCGACGGCGAAGCGATGGTGTGGGGCAACGTCGTCATCGGGCTGCGCAACCCGGCCGCCCCGCCGCTGGAGGTCCACCACGACACCGACGGACGAGTATGGGCCGAGTTCACACTCGGCGCCGCGTTCGAGGGCCCTCCGGGACATGTCCACGGTGGCGTCTGCGCGATGCTGCTCGACCACGTGCTCGGCGCCACGGCGCACAAACCGGGTAAGCCCGCGGTGACGGGCACGCTGACCACGCGCTACCGGCGGGGAACCCGGCTCGGCCACCCGCTGCGCGCGGAGGCCTGGGTCGAACGGCTCGAGGGCGCCAAGACCTTCGCCGTGGGGCATATCGCCGACGCCGACGGCGTCACCGTGGAAGCCGACGGTGTCTTCATCCATCCGCGAGTTCCGTGACCGCCGGGGCCCAGGGCCGGCGGATACCGCCTTTCGGTCCACCGGCCGCGGCACCGCCTGCCAGAATCAGGTGTGGACCTCGAGCGTCTGGATCCGGACATGCCGGAGGGCTACCGACGCAATGAGACGGAAGCCCAACGGCTGGACCGTAATTGGTCGAGCCTGCTGCAGGAGTTACGGGTCGCTCAGACGGGCGTGCAGCTGCTCACCGGCTTCCTGCTGATCTTGCCGTTCACCGACAACTTCTCCGAGCTGGACGAGCTCATGCGGATCGTCTATCTCGTGACGGTGGCCTGCTCGATCGGAGCGACAACCCTGCTCATCGCTCCGGTCAGCATGCATCGGTTGTTGTTCCGCAGACACCGCATGGACACCCTGGTCTCGACCGCGCATGCATTCGCCATCACCGGCACGCTGCTCCTCGGCGTCGCGCTCGCCGGCGTGGCGACGATCATCTTCGACGCCGTCGCCGACCGGGTGGCGGCATGGATCGCCGGCGGTGGCGTCCTGGTCGCGCTCGTCGTGTTCTGGTATCTCGTGCCTCTGCGACGCCGCACTCCCCCGAATGCCTCGTAACGACGTTTGCGGCCCTGTTCGCCTGGGAACACCTGGCCCATGTTGATTCGACGTATCGCGCGCCCGATGCTGTCAGCAGCCTTCATCGCCAGAGGCGTCGAGGCCCTACGCAGCCCGAAACCCGCGGCCGACGCCGCACGCCCGACACTCGAGGGTCTGAGCAAACTGCCGGACCCGGTCGGCACCAACGTTCCGACCAACGCCGAGACCGTCGCCCGTGCCACGGCCGCCGTCCAGATCGGCGGTGGCCTGCTGCTGGCCACCGGCAAACTCCCCCGACTCGCCTCCGCCGCGCTCGCACTCAGCGTGGTGCCGGGCAGCCTTGGCGGACATACGTTCTGGAGTGAGACAGACCCCCAGCGCAAAGCCGAAGAACGGCGTGCGTTCATCACCGACGTGAGCCTGATCGGTGGGCTGATCATCGCCGCGGTCGACACCGAGGGCAAACCCTCGATCGGCTGGCGCGGCCGACGCGCGGCACACAAGGTGTCCGAAGCGGTCACCACGGCGCTGCCCGTCGGGGCGGCGGCCGGCGGCGCTCTGACCGACAGCGCGTTGGCCGACAAGGTCGGTCACGGTCTGCAGGTCGGCGCCGAACGCGGCCGCGAGTTCGCCCACGTCGCCCGCGAACGCGGCGCCGAACTGGCCGAGGTCGCCCGCGAACGCGGACCCGAACTCGCCGAGCGGGCGCGCAAACGCAGCGCCGAACTGGCCGAGGTTGCCCGCGAGCGCGGACCCGAGCTCGCTGAGGTGGCGCGCAAACGCGGGTCGGTGCTCGCCGATGTCGCGCGGGAGCGGGGCTCGGAGTGGGCCGACGTCGCCCGCGACCGCGCGCCCGAACTGGCGGAGACGGCGCGGGGGCGCGCGGCGGAGCTGGCCGAGACCGCACGCAAGCAGGCCGACACGGCACGCAAACAGGCCGAGACGACACGCAAGCAGGCCCGCAAGCAGGCCAAGCGCCAGCAGCGCAAGCTTCGCTGACTGTCCACCAAGCGAACGAAAGCGCCCCTGATCCGCTGGGGACGCCGGTACATTGACTCGGATGACTAGCGGAAATCTCGGACCCCAGCCGGATCAGTACGGCGGCGGCTATCCGGCGGGCGGCGGTCAGCCGGGCGGCCTGCTCCTGCGTTGGCTCGCCCGGATCATCGACGGCATCCTCGTCGGAATCGTGAGCTGGCTGTTGGCCTTCCTCACCGATACCGCCTCCAACATCATGGTCACCGGCTTCTTCACCGGCGGCTTGATGTTCGTCTACTTCCTCGCGTTCGAGGCCGGTACGGGCTCGACACCGGGGAAGAAGATCCTCGGCCTGACCGTTCGCGGTCCCGGCGGGGCCGCCAAGCCGACCGCCGCGCAGGCGGCCATTCGCAACTCGTGGACGCTGCTTCCGATCATCCCGTTCGTCGGCGGATTGCTCGGCGTCATCGCGATCATCGTCATCGCCGTCACCATCAGCGGCAGCCCGACCAAGCAGGGCAAGCACGATGAACTCGCGGGCGGCACGCAAGTCGTCAAAGGCTGACCGTCACAGCGGTCGACACGGTTGACCCGCAACATGTCGGGGTCAGATCACCAGCCACACAACAAGGCTGAACGCGAATGCGGTGAGGCCAAGCGTGGTCTCCATGACCGTCCACGTCTTCAGCGTGGTCTTGACGTCCATCCCGAAGAAGCGGCTCACCAGCCAGAAGCCCGAGTCGTTGACGTGTGAGAGCACGGTCGATCCGGCGGCGATGGCGATGACCAGCAGGGTGAGGTGAAGACTGCCCAAGCTCGCCTCGGCGGCTGCGGCACTGATCAGCCCGGCCGTCGTCGTGATCGCGACCGTGGCCGATCCCTGGGCCACGCGCAGCAGCGTCGCGATGATGAAGGCCTGGACGATCAGCGACATCCCCAGACCCGACAGGGAATCGCTCAGGGCGCTGCCGATGCCGCTCAACCGCAGCACTCCGCCGAACATGCCGCCTGCCCCGGTGATTAAGATGACCGAGCAGATGGGCCCGAGCGCGTTGTCGTAGAGGGCGCTGACTTCGTCCATCGACCGACCCCGCCGCAGACCCAACACCACGGCCGCCACGATCACGGTGATCAGCAGCGCAACACTCGTGTTGCCGAGCAACATCAGGTAGCGCACCCACGTGGCGTCCTCTGCCAGAATCCCCGCGGTCACAAGGGTGTCGAGAACGGTGTTGAACGAGATCAACACGAACGGAAGAAGCAGCACGCCGAGCACGGAGGCGAAGGACGGAACGGTTCGGGCCGCGGTGGCCACTCCTTTAGCGCCGGTTCCGCCGGGGGTGTCGCCGGCACCGTCGGGTTCGGAGTTCGTTGTTCCGCCGTTCATTTCGCCGAACAACGCCGTCGGAACGTCGACGTGTACGCGGCGCCCGATCACCCGGGAAACCAGCAGTACGCCGATGTACCAAGACAATACGGCGACCGGAGCGCCGACCAGGAGCGTCACGCCGATGCTCGCGCCGAGTGCCTCGGCCGCGGCCACCGGCCCCGGATGGGGTGGCACCAGGGCGTGCATGGCGGCGAATGCGCCCGCCGCGGGCAGACCGTAGAGCAGCAGCGATCCTCCGAACCGTCGGGCGACGGTCATGATGATGGGCAGGAATACGACCAGACCGGCGTCGAAGAAGATCGGGAAGCCGAACAGCAGCGCGGCGACGCCGAGCGCGAACGGCGCGCGCTTCTCACCGAATCGGGCGATCAGCGTATCGGCGAGAACCTGGGCGCCGCCGGTGACTTCGAGCAGCCGACCGAGCATGACGCCGAAGCCGACGAGCAACGCCACCGAGCCGAGGGTGTTCGAAAAGCCGTAGCTGATGGCGTCGGGAACATCGCCCACCGGGATGCCCGCGGCCAGTGCCGTGAGCACGCTGACGAGCACCAACGCCACGAAGGCGTGCAGTTTGACCTTGATGATCAAGAACAACAGGAGCGCCACCGCCCCCGCGGCGATCAACAGGAGCGTCGTGGCTCCGTAGGCGGGATCGATTGCTTCCATCAGGCCTCCGAACTGTCAGTGCCGGACGTATCACGCCCACTGGCGGGTGGTCAAAGTGCTTTAGCGGCATCGTGTTTTGGTTCATCGGGTGTGTCGGCCACGGGTCTTACCGGTCGGTCGAACCCGTTGCCGCTACATAGCTCTCGACGATGGCATCGATGCTCTGGTCGACGTCGATGTCGACGCCGCGCTCGTCGGATCCCAGCGGTTCGAGTGTCGCGAATTGAGAAGCCAGCAGTGATGCCGGCATGAAGTGACCGGGACGGCTGGCCTGCCGCCTGCCGATGACCTCTGGGGTGCCGACCAGATGCAGGAGTTCCACCTCAGGGCAGTGACGCCGCAACTGATCCCGGTACTTGCGCTTGAGCGCCGAGCAACTCATCACCCCACCGGTTGCGCAGCGCTCGGCCAACCACTCACCGATCGCTTCCAGCCACGGGTAGCGGTCGTCGTCGTCGAGCGCCTCACCGGCCGTCATCTTCGCGATGTTGGCCGGCGGATGGAAGTCGTCCGCATCGGCGAACGGTACGCGCAATCGCTGCGCGAGCGCAGCACCCACGGTCGACTTGCCCGAACCCGAGACGCCCATGACAACGATCGGAGACGCCATTTCCTCCACCTACCCAGTTGTGTTTGGCATCACACAGCATTCCGTAATAGGCATACGATTGCAATAGGGTCACGTATTAATTCGTCTTTAAGTCCGGCTGACGAACCTATGAAACGATGTATGCGTGGCGTCTCAACCAATCGTCGGCGCGCTGCACGGCAATCTTCTCAAGGCGCTCGGCACCGCGATCGTCTCCGGTGAGTATCCCGCCGGGCAGGTGTTGACCCTCGACGGGGTCAGCGCGCGTCACGGGGTGTCGCGCAGCGTCGCTCGTGAGGCGATCCGGGTGCTCGAATCGATGGGCATGGTCGAATCGCGTCGGCGGGTGGGCATCACGGTCCAACCGTCGCAGAAGTGGAATGTCTTCGACCCCAGGCTGATTCGCTGGCGCTTGGAAGGCGGCGACCGGGCCGCCCAACTCCTCTCGCTTTCCGAGCTACGCCGCGGATTCGAGCCCGCGGCGGCCGCTCTGGCCGCGCGGCGGGCCGGTCCGGACCAATGCCGCATCATGGCAGCCGCCGTTTCGGACATGGTCGTCCACGGCCGCGCAGGCGACCTCGAGGCATACCTGGAGGCCGACAAGCTGTTTCACCGCACCATGTTGGAGGCCAGCGGCAACGAGATGTTCCGTGCGCTGGACGGTGTTGTGGCCGAAGTGCTCGCCGGGCGAACCCACCACGGGATGATGCCCTCGACGCCCAACCCCGCCGCGATCAACCTGCACGACGAGGTTGCGCGCGCCATCCGGCTGCGTGACGAGGCGGCGGCCGAACAGGCCATGCGGGCGATCATCGACGAGGCCAGATCGGCGGTGTCCGAGGATTCGTCGGGCCACTGACACCTCTTGATCGGGCCGCGGCGGACGCGGATCGACGTCAGTGGTTAACTGCCGACGTGGACAGGCAACCGTCGTTGGCGCGCCGATTCTTCGATCGACTCGAACCCGTGCACGCCGTCACCTACTTCGCCCCCGAAGCTCGCGCGGCCCTTGACGGCCTTGGCTACAAGGGATTCTGGATGGGCTATTTCGCGGCCAGGTCGGCACCGCTGGGCGCGGTGGCGCCCGAGGTGGTGACGGCGGCGTTCTACAACTTCGCGCCGCACCGGGTCGCCAAGGCTCTTCCGGCGGCGTGGGAGGTGGCTCCCCCGGCCGACGCGCTGCGGGTCCGACTGGAGTCCGCGGTGGCGGCGCTCGAGCGTTACGGCGTCGGACACGGCGACGATGTGGCCACCGCGGCTGACTTGTTGGCGAAGGTCGCCCGCAACGCCGCGCTCGACGGTCGATGCCTGTTCGCCGCGAACGCGGCGCTGCCGTGGCCGGACGAACCTCTGGCCAAGCTCTGGCACGCCACCACGCTGCTGCGGGAACAGCGCGGTGACGGTCACGTCGCGTTGCTCATCACTCACGGGATTTCCGGTCGCGAGAGCAACATCCTGCACGCCGCTGCGGGCCGTGTGCCCAAGGAGATGATCATGCGCAGCCGCGACTACGACGACGAACAGTGGGCGCTGTACCGCGACCGGCTAGCCGAACGCGGGCTGCTCGACGGCGATGAGCTCACCGACGCCGGCCGCGACCTCAAACAGCGGATCGAGGACGACACCGACCGGCTGGCGCTGCCGGCGCTCGACGTGTTGAACGATGACGAGATCGAGACACTGTTCCGCACCCTGACACCGATCACCCGCAAAGTCGTCGCCGGCGGCGACCTGCCCGCCGCGACGCCCATGGGCCTGAACCGCGACGACCTCGACGACGACAGCGCCCACCTGACCTGACAATTCGTGCCGCGACGGTGCGTGTCTGCACACGACACGCCGCGCCGTGACAGCAATTTGCGCACTCTCACGGCACGCTGAGTGACGTGATGGTGCTCAAATCGGTGATGCTGTTCGTCCTCGCCGCGCTGCTCGAGATCGGCGGCGCGTGGCTGGTGTGGCAGGGCGTGCGTGAGCACCGCGGTTGGTGGTGGATCGGCGCCGGTGTGATGGCCCTGGGCGCTTACGGTTTCGTCGCCGCGTTCCAGCCCGACGCCCATTTCGGCCGGGTGCTGGCGGCGTACGGCGGGGTCTTCATCGCCGGCTCACTCGCGTGGGGAATGATCGCCGACGGCTTTCGGCCCGATCGGTGGGACGTCACCGGGGCGCTGATCTGTCTGGCCGGCGTTGGTCTGATCATGTACGCCCCGCGCTAGCGCACGCCCGCTGCGGCGCGAGGGTGCGCAAAGCGCCGAATTTTCGCGGCGTGTCGTGTGCAAACTCGCACGCTCGCGCCACAACGAAGGCGAGGCTAGGGCTGGTTGCGGTTCCACTCCAGCCAGCCCACGCCCTTGCGGCCGTCGGCCGTCGTGACCGTCGCCCACGCGCGGGGGAAGTGGCTGATCCGGCCGTCGGGCGAGGTCAGCAGCACCGGAGCGTGGGCGCGCACCTCGGCCGTGACGGTCACGTCGCCGGGCGCCAGCGTCAGCGTCGTCTCCACCGGTAACGCGTTGTCGGCGAACGTCTCCCGCGCAGTGACGGTCTGCAGTTCGATCAGCGGTTCGCCGGGCGGTTGCACATAGCCGATACCGAGCGGCGGAGCGCCAGGGATGCGGATGTCGACACCGTGCAGATGGGTGCCGTCGTCGAGGTGCAGCGCGCTCCACACCCAGTCCATCGCCCACCAGTCGCGCACACCCCAGGAGTGGTCACGCTGGCCCGGCACATCGGTGAACGTGAACTCGTGACCGTCGACCGACACTGTGCCCGACACGGAGCACGGTATCTCGTAGCGCGGGGTCACCCGGTACAGATACGGCGTGCCGGTGGTGGTCCACTCGAGTTCCATCGACACGTCGACAGGACGGCCGGGCTCGTTGCGGAGCAGCCCAGCCGGATCGTCGTACGCCTGGCCGCGGCCGCGCATGGTGACGCGGACGGTCTTGAGCGGTTCGGTGGGGGTCAGCGTCAGTTCGATGGCGTCGGTGCCCTCGAAGTCGAGCAATGCGTAGGTCGGGATGTTCGGACCACACACCAGGCCGTTGACCCAGGACGTCTTGAGGTTCGGGTACAAGCCGAGACGCACCCAACCGCCGATCTCCTGCTGCGGGTCGACGAAGTCGTAGTACCAGCTCTCGTTCCACAGCGGCTCGTCGCTGGACGGATGTTCACCCTCGTCCTCGGCCGTGGGTGTAAGGGGTTCGGGCGCAACCGGTTCCGGGAGTATGCTCAGCGCGTTGACGTCGATTACGTGCTCGCAGTGGCGCTGTAGCATCGTCATGAACATCTCGTCGCCGCGCTCGGTCTGCTCGACCAGCATCGAGGAGATGATCGCCATCATCACCCCGAAGAAGGTCTGCCTGCGCACGCCGTCGCGGACGTCCTCGAAGCTGATCGTTGCGTCGGGACCCAACGCCTGGTGGTAAGCGTCCAACAGCGCATCGTAGTGCTCGCGGCGCAACTCGACAGGGAGCGCACAGCCCATGAAGTACGCCACGTCGGTCATCGCCGGACCCCAGGTGACCGTCTGCCAGTCGACGACTGTCAGCGGCCGGTCGGCCCCGGCCTGCCCGAACAGCATGTTGTCGAGCCGGTAGTCCCCGTGCACGAGCCCCTTGACCCGGTCGTCCGCCGACTCCGCGGCGAGATACCCGTCGAAGCTCGCGAGCAGTCGCTCGCACACCTCACGATGCTCGGGCGCGATCTTGTCGGCATAGCGCTCGGCGAAGCCCGCGTACAGGTTGGCGATCAGCGCCTGGTTGACCGGTGCCTCCCGGTTGAGCCATTCGGCGCTCGCGGCAGCGGGATCCCCGAGCAGCGGACCGTGCAGTCTGCCGAGCTCGGACAGCGCCAGCATGGCCTGTTCGACTGAGGCGCCGCGGATCTCGTCGCCGACGGTCGCCGGGCCGGCGTCACCGAGGAGCAGATGGAAGGCGCCCGTTTCCGGGTTGAATGCCGACGAAAAGCAGGGCGCCACCGGTCCCCCGATCCGCGGCGCGATGTCGGTGTAGAACCGCACCTCGCGTTCGTAAAGGCCCAGCGCCAAACCGGTCTGCCTGCTGACCGCGTCGGTGGCGGCCACCTTGAGCACCACGGTCGCGGGGCCGGCGTGCTGGTCCGCATACGTCAGCGTGACGCGGTAGCACTCGCTCATCTGGCCCGTCCCGATGCGCTCGTAGGAGAAGTCCGCGACCGCTGAGCCGATCGCGGACGTCAACCACTCGGCGGTCAGATCTGCGGGGCTTTCGACGACGTTGATGGTGGGCACCATTCCTCCGTGTGACGATTCGTGGTCGCTGGGGGCCAGCGTCAACGCGAGACTAGCGAGAAGTTTTCCCACGCCTCCCTGCGGGCGGCGTGCGGGTCGAACTCGATGCGCGGGCGCTGATCGAACACTCGCACGGCGCGATCCGCGCTGGTGTAGGCGGGCCAGTCGGCACCGGGGACGCCGGTGGCCGCGAATTCGCGCCAGCGGCGTTGGACGTCATCGCTGACGCGCAACGCGGTTTTGCGGTCACCGACCGCGGTGAGCAGACGGCCGAGCCCGGTGCGGTACACGTCGTACACCGCCAGTAGTTCGGTGGCGTGCGTGGCGCCGAGGCCCGACCAGCGCAACGGGCGCGGTGCGTAGTCGTAGCGGTACAGGTAGGTCGGCGCGTGGCGGCTGTGCGCCTCGGCGATCTGCCAGGCGGCCGAGCCGAACGCGAAATCGCTGCCGAACTGGACGCATGCCTTTTGATTCGGATATCCCGGGTACGCGGCGGTGATACGTTCCCGCTCTTCAGGTTCCGCCTCGGCGAGCAGCCGCTCGATCATCGGCTCGGACATGGGCAACAGCTTGAGGAAACGACCGAAGAGGTTGGCCTCTTCGGCATTCGTCCCGACGATGAGCGGCAGCCGGTGTCCATTGCCACTGCGCATCGCCTCCACCGGATCCTGTGGCAGGTAGTCGGTTCCGCTCGTGGGCCCGGCCGCGAAGGCGCCGAGCATCTCGCGTTGGCCGTGTCTGATGAGATCTTCGAACGCATCGACCAATTCGGCCGGGCGCGCCGCCATCACCGCGTTGGCGCCGTCGTTCTCCCCCGCGCCCAGCATGGCGGCGAACCGCGTCGCGTACTGTGCGGCCACCTCCGGGGTGCGCACCATTCCCGCCGCCGGACTCTCCGAGATCGCGTTGGCGAAAAGGCCTTTCGCGGCGGGTACCGCGAGCAACGTGGCCACGGCGTGCGCTCCGGCGCTCTCGCCGAAGATCGTCACATTGTCGGGATCGCCGCCGAACACCGCGATGTTCCCGCGCACCCAGCGCAGGGCCATCACCAAATCGCGCAGATACAGGTTGTCGTCGATCGTGACGTCTGAGTTCGATAGCGACGACAGGTCCAGACACCCCAGCGCACCCAGGCGGTAGTTGACCGATACGTACACACATCCCTTGCGGGCCAGTGCCGCACCGTCATAGATCGGGGTGGCCGACGTCCCCATGAAGTAACCGCCGCCGTGGATGAAAACCATGACCGGCAGCGCGGAACCCGACCGTTTTTTCGGGCTCACCACGTTCAGGGTCAGGCAGTCCTCGCTCATCGGTTGGTACTTGCCCGGTGCCAGCATCGTGTACATGCGTTGCTGGGGGGCGCAGTTGCCGTATCCGTGGCAGTAGCGGACCCCGCGCCACGGCTGGACGGGCTGGGGCGCGCGCAGCCGCAGCGGACCCACCGGCGGGCGCGCGTAGGGAATGCCACGCCAACGGTGCACGCCGTCGCGGGTGAACCCCTCGATCGTGCCGGAGGCGATGGTCGCGCGGACGGTGTGTTCGTGCATCACCCGACGTTAGCAATGCTCTCTCGAGCACGGCCTCCCGCCGCGCCTGACCAGGGATCGCGTGTCGGCCCGCTAGCCTGGCCGGTATGCGAATGGCTGTGCTGATCGCGTCCGTGCTGGTAGCGGGGTGTTCGACGACGACGGGCGGGCAAGCTGAACGGATAGAACCGATTCCACCGTCTCCGTCGGCGAGTTCGCCGACCACGACCACGACCAAACCGAAGCCCACCGCTCCGCCGGCACCCGGCGCGCCGATCGGCGACGTGGTGGCCTGGGTGGAAGCCGGTGAGCCCGCCGACACCGGCCGGTACCACGCGGCCATGCGCGAGGGCCAGACAACGGACCTCGGCGAGGACGTCGCGTTCACCACGCCGTCGGGCAAAACGAGTTGCATGACCGACAGCCAGTACGCCGACGGGGCGCTGGCCTGCCTGGTGGACCTGGTCGACCCGCCACCGCGGCCGGCTGACGCCTACGGCGAGTGGAAGGGCGGCTGGGTCGACTACGACGGCACCAGCGTCATCGTCGGCTCCGTGCACGGAGACCCCGGCCGGTTCACCGCCGGCGAGGGCCCCGAGCTCCCGTACGGCCAGGCGTTGTCCTTCGGGGACTACCGCTGCCGAACCGACACCGTCGGACTGTTCTGCGTCAACTACGCCTATCAGTCCGCGGTCAAGTTCAGCGACGCAGGCATCGAACCGTTCGGCTGCCTGCAGTCGGTCACCGCGCCCCCGCAGACCGGCGAGAAGTTCAGCTGCTGACCACCCGCACTAGGCCACGCCCTTGCGCTTCAGCAGCGGCAGCACACCTTCGGCGAACCAGTAGGCCTCTTCCAGGTGCGGGTAGCCCGACAGGATGAACTCGTCGAAGCCCAGCGAGTAATACTCGTAGATCAGATTGGCGACCTCCTCGTGGCTGCCGATGAGCGCCGTGCCCGCGCCGCCGCGCACCAACCCGACACCGGCCCACAGGTTCGGGTAGATCTCCAGCCGGTCGGTCCGACCGCCGTGCAGTGCGGTCATCCGCCGCTGCCCCTCGGACTGCGACTTGGCGTGCAGCGCAGTGGCTTTGGCGATCTGCTCTGCACTCAGCCCCGTCAGCATCTCGTTGGCGACCGCCCAGGCCGCCGCCGAGGTGTCGCGGCTGATGGTGTGCAACCGGACGCCGAACCGCACGGTGCGCCCACGTTGTTCGGCGAGCTCACGGACTCGCGCGACCTTCGCGGCCGCGTTCTGCGGTGGCTCGCCCCACGTCAGGTACACGTCGACGTACTGCGCGGCGATCGGCAGCGCGGCCGGTGAAGATCCGCCGAAGTAGATCTGCGGCAACGGATCCGGCGGCTCGGACACGCGCGCATCGGCGACCTTGTAGTAGTCGCCTTCGAAATCCAGCGATTCCCCGCGCCAGATGGAATCGACGATGTGAAGGAACTCCCCCGTGCGCGCGTAGCGCTGGTCGTGGTCGAGCCAGTCGCCGAACCGGCGCTGTTCGACGTCGTCGCCACCGCTGACGATGTTGAGCAGCACCCTCCCCCCCGGAGAACCGCTGCAGCGTCGCGGCCTGCTGGGCGGCGAGCGTGGGCGGCGTCAGCCCCGGCCGGAACGCGACGAGGAACTTCAACCGCTCCGTCTCGGCCAACAGGGCCGATGCGCTCAACCATGCGTCCTCGCACCAGGTTCCGGTCGGGGTCAACACCCCTTCGTAACCCAGGCGGTCGGCGGCGCGGGCCACCTCGGCGAGATAGCGCCGCGTCGGCGCGCGGTAGTTGGCAGGCACGGTCTGCTGTGACGACGCGTGCGACGAACCGACGATGGACCGGCTGTCGCCGGCGGTGGGCAGGAACCAGAAGAACTTCCCCGAGGACATGTCGCTCCTAATCGCGAGTCAGGTAGAGGGGCTTGAGCACGTCGGTATAGCGGCGGTCGACCCAGCGTTCGAAATCCGGTGCCGCCGCGATCTGTTCGGACTCGGCGAACAGATCGGCCATTTCCTGCTCGGATGCGATCAGTTCGTCGGACAGGTCGGTGGGCAACCGCAGGCTGCGCCCCTGTGCGAGTGCGGCGACCGCGGGATCGAGGCCCACTTCTTCTCCGTAGCGTTTCGCCCACTGCTCGCGGTTGTCGTCGGCCCACCGGACGGCCTTGGCGTACCGCTGCAGCAGATCGCTCAGCGCGGTGTTGCGTTTCGGGTCGGCCAATGCGGCGTCGGAGGCGATTCCGAACCCGGCACCGTTGGTGACACCGGTGGCCCGGGCGATGCTGCGCACCGCCAGGTCGGTTTCGGCTTGGGCGGTGTAGGGGTCCCATACTGCCCAGACGTCGACGCGGCGCTGGGTGAACGCCGACAGCGCGTCGGCGGGTTGCAGGAACACCAGCTTCACATCGGAGGCCCTCAAGCCCACCCGGTCCAGCTGGACCAGCGTATGGCCGTGTGCCGAACTGCCTTTGGCGAGCGCAATGCTCTTGCCGCGCAGATCCGCGACCCGCTGGATGGGTGAATCGGCGTGCACCAGGATCTGATCGCCGAATCCGCCGCCGTCCAGGGCCGAGACGACCTTGATCTTCGCGTTGGAGGCGGCGCCGAAGATCGGTGGCGTGTTGCCGGTGATCGCGAAGTCGATCTTCCCGGCGGTAGCCGCCTCGATCTGGGCGGACCGGACGTGAATGTGGAGAAGTTGATCTCGTACGGCAGGCCCTCGAGAGCGCCCGATGCGCGCAGCAGCGCCTCGGTGCCGCCCTTCTGGTCGCCGACGTTGAGGGTGAGGCCGGCGAGGTCGGTCAACGCGACGGTGGCCGGCGCCTCCTGGGCGCCCGAACTGTCCTGGCGCGACACGCATCCGGTCGCCAACAGGCCGATGAGCGCGAGCACAGCGACGACTCTGGACATGACAATCCCTTCGGTTGTATGCGGTTTCAGCTCTGTACGCCGAGCTGGTCGAGCAGTTCGGCACGGTGGCTCGCCGAACCGGTCGAGGTGCGCGGCTCGGGGATGTCGAGCGTGTGGGTGACGCGTCCGTCGTCGAGCACGAGCACGCGGTCGGCGAGCGCAACGGCCTCGTCGACATCGTGCGTGACCAGCAGTACGCCGAACCCGTGCTCACGCCAGAGGTCGAGCAACAACTCGCGCATACTCAGCCGCGTCAACACGTCCAACGCGCCGAACGGCTCGTCGAGCAGCAGTAGATCGGGTTCGGCCACCAGAGCACGAGCGAGCGAAACCCGCTGTGCCTGGCCACCGGACAGGGTCAGCGGCCAGGCGTCGGCACGATCGGCGAGCCCGACATCGGCCAACGCGCGCTCGGCGCGCGATCGGGCCTGATCCCTGGGCAACCCGCTGCGGGTGAGGCCGTACTCGACGTTGGTGCGGACGTCTCGCCACGGAAACAGCCGCGGCTCCTGGAACGCCAGCGCGGGCGGGCCCGACACGACGCGTTCCCCACTGTGTTCGGACGACAGGCCCGCGAGCACCCGCAGCACGGTCGACTTGCCGGATCCGCTGCGGCCGATCAGCGCAACGATCTCGCCGCTGCCGATCCTCATCGATACGTCGACGAGCACGTGGTGCTTGCCGTACCACTTGTCGACGTGCCGCAGTTCGGCCGCAGTGCGGACTTCTCGGGCAGTGGCCAATGTCATGAGCGGTACCTCAATGCACGTCGTTCCAGAACCCGGACGATCGCGTCGGTACCGATGCCGAGCAACGCGTACACGATCAGGCCGAAGATGATGATGTCGATGCGTAGGAAATCGCGGGCGTTGTTGATCAGGAAGCCGATCCCGCTGTCGGCGTTGATCTGTTCGGCGACGATCAACGTCAACCACGCGATCGCCAACGACTGCCGGAAGCCGACGAGCACCTGCGGCGCCGCGCTCGGCACGATGATGCGCCAGAACCGCTGCCAGAACGAAAAGCCCAGCACCTGGGCGGTTTCGAACAGTTTCGGGTCGACCTGTCGAATGGCCGAGAACGTGTTCAGGTACAGCGGGAAGCTGACACCCAACGCGACCAGCAACACCTTGGGTAGTTCGCCGATGCCGAACCACAGGATGAACAACGGGATCAGACCGAGATGGGGCAGCGCCCTGACCATCTGCATGGGCGGGTCGATCGCGGCCTCCACCCACCGCGACAGGCCGACGGCCGTCCCCAGCGCGACACCCAGCACCCCGCCGAGCACCAGGCCCTCGACCACCCGGATGCCCGAAACGCTCAGCGCAGCGGCGAGTTGGCCGTTGCGAACAAGCTCCACGCCCGCCTCGAGGATCAGCGACGGGGCGGGCAGTACGTCCTGGGGGATCAGTCCGACCGCGCTGAGGAGCTGCCACAGCGTAAGCAGTATCACCGGCGACGCCAACCGAAGCACGGCCCATTTGTGTTGCTGCCGAATGGGATTCGCAGCCCGTCCGGCCGCGATGGGCGCGTTGGGCGCGGCGAGGTCTGGTGGGGCGGTCACGGTGATCTGACGCTACGGACCGCCGCGCGCCGCCTGAAGGCTTTGATTCCGGATGAAATAAAGACACAAGCCCCGCCGGGTGCACCGGCGGGGCTGTGGGGATTGGGTTGTCAGTTCAAGCGGAACGAACCCGTGACGAGGGTCGGGGTGACGTCCCTACCGTTGATCCTGGAGCTCATCGCCCCGTTCGACAGGCGGGTGATCTGCTGCGCCTGTTGCAGCTGGCGTTTGTTGCGGACCTCGGCGCGGAACTGGGCGTCGTTGAGTTGTTGGATGTCGGCCTGGTCGAGCGTGCCGCTGAACCCGTTGAGCTGCACACCGACGGCCGAGCCGTCCTCGCGGACCACCCATGCCGCGCGCACGCCGTCGACGCCGGCGGTGTACACACCGGCCTCACCGCCCACCGGTGCCGCGGTGAATGCGTAGGTGATCCCGTTCATGGTCAGGTCACCTTCGACGTCGGCGCCGTCGAACTGCGCGGTCAGCGTGTCGCGGAACCTGGACGTGAGGTCGATCTTGCCGTCGGTCTGATTGCCGAAGAACCAAGCTTCGTCATCGCTGCCGTTGCAGGCGTACGCGGCGAGCTCACCGCCGTCGACGGAGATGCCGATGGTCATCGGCTTGCCGTCGGGCGATTTCATGTCCGCGACGTAGCGCGCCGTCTGCGGAAACGGCCGGGCCTCCGCCGTCGTCGTCGACTCCACCGACGAGCCGCCGGAGCATGCGGTCAGGAAGCCGAACGCGAGCGTCGCGCTGATACTCACGAACAGGATGCGGGTCCATCTCTTCACGGTCATGGTGGTCCATTCGGGCTGAACTGACTGGTCATCGACACGACGAGCCAGCACCCATTGTGGTTCAACGACGCAGCGAAATACCTGGAAATCCAGCTGTCAGCGCCAACCGTCGGCCGCCTTGGCCGCCGTCATCAGCGCCTCGCACAGTTGGCGCAATTCGACGGTGTCGGCGCCTTCCTCGACCGCTGTGGCGACGTCCTCGGCGGCGCATCGGACCTGGTAGATGCGGTCAGAGAGCTCAGCGGCCTCGTCCGCAGTGAGGACGACCGCGTCAGGGGCCAGCGACGTGCCCTTGATCACGGCGCGCTGTTCGTACGCGCGTTGCCGGCACGACTGCCTGCAGTACTGTCGCCGCCTGCCCAGCCCCGCATCGCCGACCTCGCGGCCGCACCAGCGGCAGGCGGCGGGGCGGGCGCGCCTCTTGATCCCGGTTGCCACAGGCCAGACTGTAAACCGAGCTTCATCGGTTTCCCGGTATCATGGTGGGTCGAGTCGGGAACTTCACAGCATGCTGCGGCGTTGATGATTCGGACAATAACGCGCTGATCGAGGAGTGTTTGACGATGGCTGATCGCGTCTTGAGGGGAAGTCGCCTCGGAGCCGTGAGCTACGAGACCGACCGCAACCACGACTTGGCGCCGCGTCAGGTCGCGCGGTACCGCACCGACAACGGTGAAGAGTTCGACGTCCCGTTCGCCGACGACGCCGAGATCCCCCACACCTGGCTGTGCCGTAACGGCATGGAAGGCACCCTGATCGAGGGTGACGCCCCCGAGCCGAAGAAGACCAAGCCGCCGCGCACGCACTGGGACATGCTGCTCGAGCGCCGGTCGATCGAGGAGCTCGAGGAACTGCTCAAGGAGCGGCTCGACATCATCAAGGCCCGCCGCCGCGGCTGACCCCGTCGTTCACCGCGAGCGACCGCTTCACGCCACGAAAGCACGGCGTGTTGCGGTGCGAACACGGTCACTCGCGGAGGGTGGGGTGAGGGTCAGCGCGTGACGCGGGCCCCGCGGCCGCGGTCGATACGGCCGCGCAGACCCCACTCCGCGACCTTGAACAACGCCTCGCGGATATTGGACCCGCTCATCTTGGACTGGCCGAACTCGCGTTCGGTGAAGGTGATGGGCACTTCCACGACGACGAACCCGTTGTTGATCGTGCGCCAGGTCAGGTCGATCTGGAAGCAGTACCCCTTCGAGTCGACCGCGCTCAGGTCGATCTTTTCCAGCACCTCGCGGCGGTAGGCGCGATAACCGGCGGTGATGTCGTGGATGTCGACGCCGAGCAGGATGCGCGAATAACCGTTGGCGGTCCGCGACAGCAGCAGGCGGCGGCGCGGCCAGTTGCGGACCTCTCCGCCGGGCACATAACGCGAGCCGATCACCAGGTCGGCGCCGCCGTCGATGGCGTCGAGCAACCGGTACAGCTGTTCGGGCGGGTGGCTGCCGTCGGCGTCCATCTCCACCAGCACGGAGTACTCGCGGCTGAGCCCCCAGGCAAACCCGGCCAGGTACGCCGCGCCCAGGCCACCCTTGGCATTGCGGTGCATGACGTGGATGCGATCGGGGTCGGCGAGGGCCCGTTCGTCGGCGAGCCTGCCGGTGCCGTCGGGGCTGCCGTCATCGACGATCAGGATGTGGACGTCGGGCAGCGCCTTCTGGACGCGATCGACGATCAGCGGAAGGTTCTCCCGCTCGTTGTACGTGGGGATGATGACCAGCGTGCGCTGGCTGGGTCGCTCCCCCGGGTCCCGGCCCGTCGTCATGTGGCTCCTCTGTCTGTGGTGCCGCCGCCCACGCGGCGACGCACAAAGCTTTTATTGTGCAGTATCGCGGTGAGCAGGCTGCCCACGCCGAGGGCGATGAGCAGCCCCTCCACCAGCGGCCCGAACCGTGTCGCGGCGCTGAGCTGGGTTTTCAGCCGTACGGCGGCGTCCAGGTAGGCGGGTTCGTAGAACGCGGTGCGAGCCAGCTCACGGCCGTCCGGCGAGATGATTGCGCTGATCCCCGTCGTGCCCGCCACCACGACGTAGCGGTCGTGTTCGACAGCACGCAGCCGGGCGAAGGCGAGTTGCTGCTCGCTCATGGACTCGGTGAACGTCGCGTTGTTGGACGGCACGACCAGCATTTGGGCGCCGTTGCGCACCGACTCGCGCGGCGCACGGTCGAAGATCACCTCCCAGCACGTCGCCACCCCCACCGGCACACCGGCCGGGTGCACGACGCCTGTTCCGTCCCCCGGTACGAAGTAACCGGCGCGGTCGGCGTACTCGGAGAAGTTGCGGAAGAACCCGCGCCACGGCAGGTACTCGCCGAACGGCTGCACGATCTGCTTGTCGTGGCGCTCGCCGGGACCGCTGCCCGGGTTCCACACGATCACCGAGTTCGTCGTGGTCGGCTCCTCGGGCGTGGCGCCGGGCGCCTCGACGACCGCGCCGACGAGGATCGGCGCGTCGATGGCTTCGGCGGCTGAGGAGATCAGCTCATGGGCGTCGGGGTTGGCCAGTGGATCGATGTCGGAGGAATTCTCGGGCCAGACGACGAACATCGGCCGCGGCGCCCGCCCCGCCCGCACGTCCTCGGCCAGCCGCAACGTCTCGCGGACGTGGTTGTCGAGCACGGCGCGACGCTGGGCGTTGAAGTCCAGTCCGAGCCGGGGCACATTGCCCTGGACGACGGCGACGGTGACCGAGTGCTCGTCGCCGGCGCCCAGACCCGACTGGCGCACGTGCGGCCATGTCAGCGCAGTGACTAGCAGCACGGCGCTGATGCACAGGCCGGGCACCACCACGGCCGGCGGTGCGGCTTTCTGCGCATCGTCACGCCGCCACCACTGGATGACCTCGAAAACCATTGCCGCCAAGCTGAACCCGACGAGCACGACCGCGAAGGACAGCAGCGGCGCCCCGCCGAGCTGCGCGATCGACCGCAGCGGGCTCTCCGTCTGGCCGTAAGCGACGACGCCCCAGGGGAATCCGCCGAACGGCACCGTCGACTTGAGCCACTCCTGCGCGGCCCACAACCCGGCGAACCACAGCGGCCAGCCCGGGAGCCGGCGAACCACCACAGCGGCCGCCCCGAACAGCGCGGGAAACACCGCCTCGGCGAGCGACAGCCCGATCCACGGGAACGGCCCGACGAACGCCCCCACCCACGGCAGCAGCGGCAGGTAGAAAGCCGCCCCGAACAGGAACCCGTAGCCGAATCCGCCTCGCACCGTGGTGGTTTCGCGTGTCAATACCCACGCCAACAGTGCGAACGCGACGAAGCCCAGATACCACCATCCAAACGGCGGGAAGCTCAAACACAGCAGCACGCCGGCGACGATCGCGACGCCCAGCTGTGGTAGCCGGTCCACCATCACCTGACCGAACCGCCTTGCCTTCGAGGGAGTTTCAGCCATGGATGACGACACCCCGATGGACCGTCTGCCGACACCGGGGTGACGGGCCGTCGAGTCGCGGCAACGCCGGCACCCGCGACCGCTGGTCGGTGGACCACCGTTGCACCGCGTCGGCGGGGGCACTCACCTCGAGTTCGTCGGCTTCCCAGATCGCGTACGAGGCCGGTGCCCCGGGAACGAGGGTGCCCGCCAACCCGTCTCGAACGCCGGCGGCGCGCCACGCACCTCGGGTGAGCGCTGCGAACGCCGCACGCGCCGAGAGCGCACTGCCCGGCGTCTGGTGTCGCGTCGCCGCGCGCAGTGTCGCCCAGGGGTCGATCCCGGTGACGGGGCTGTCCGAGCCGAAGGCGAGGGGCACGCCTTGGGATGCTAACAGCGCGAACGGGTTCAGCGATCGGGCTCGCTGCGGCCCGAGACGCTGGGCGTACATGCCGGTTTCGCCGCCCCAGAGCGCATCGAAATTCGGTTGCATGCTGGCGAGCACACCCCAGGCGCCGAGCTTGTGCGCCTGTTCTGAGGTGACCATCTCCAGATGTTCGAGTCGATGCCCGCACCGGGCGACCGCGGGAGCGCCCGAGGAGGCGACGACGGACTCGAGGGCGTCGACCACCGCGGTCACGGCGGCGTCGCCGATCGCGTGGAAGCCGGCCGCGATACCCGCCTCCGTGCACGCCTGCAGGTGGGCGGCGATGGCGTCGGGGGCGAGGTAGGTGTTGCCCACGCAGCCGGGCGCGTCGTCGTAGGGCTCGTGCAGCCAGGCCGTGCGCGACCCGAGCGCTCCGTCGACGAACAGGTCGCCCGCCAGGCCGCGCGCGCCGGTGCGTTCGATCAGTGCGCGTGCCTGGTCGGCCGTGGTGACCGCTTCACCCCAGTAGCCGACGACATCGACGCCGTGGTCGAGGGCGCGGATCTCATCCCAGTCGTCGAGGCCGCCGATGTCGGGGCCCGCGCATTCGTGCACCGCGACGATGCCGTGCGCCGCCACCGCGTTGAGCGCGGCGGTGCGCGCGTCGGCACGCTGTGGGGCGGTCAGCCCGGCCCGCGCGGCGGCGCGGACCAGGTGATGGGCGTCGCTGGTCAGCGGCCGCTGCGGGTCGTATCCGGCCGCGTCGGCCAGGCCCGGGCACCGCGTGCGCAGCGCGGTGGACGCCGCGGCCGAGTGCACGTCGACCCTGGCGAGGTAGGTCGGCCGGTCCCCCACGACGGCGTCGATGTCATCGGTGCTGGGCGGGGTGCGCTGCGGCCATGTCGACTCGTCCCAGCCGTGCGCCCAGATCGGACCGTCAGGGTGGCTGCGGGCATGGTCGGCGAGCAGTTGCAGGCAGTGTTGAAGCGAGGCGGCGGCCCGCAGATCGAGCCCGGCGAGCGTGAGCCCGGTGGCGGTGAGATGGATGTGGCTGTCGACGAAGCCGGGTGCGACGAAGGCACCGTCGAGGTCGATGACCTGCGCGTCGGGGAACTGGCTGCGGCCGACGTCGTCGCTGCCCAACCATGCGATCACACCGTCGCGCACGGCCAGCGCCGTGGCGTCGGGCATGGCGGGGCTGTGCACCCGCCCGTTGAGCAGAAGGGTCGTCACCTACGGGAGGTTCTCACAGCCCGTCGGTGGTGGGACGCGGGCGCTCCACGGCGGGCGGTTCGACGTCGACCACGTCGACGACCTCGCCGTCGATGTAGTCACCGTGCTGGGTGGCCGAGTCACGCCGGTTGGTGGCCGCCCCCCACCCGGCCATTCCGGCGGTGATCAGCGGCATCCGGCGCGCGGCGAGCGCGGTCACCAGCGGGCGGCCCGCGGCCCGCGTCGGCGGCAGCAGGAGCAGCACCCCCGCCACCGAACTGGCCAGACCCGGAATCACGACCAGCACGGTGCCGAGCGCGACGAGGACGCTGTCGGCGGCGGTACCGTGCAGGGTCGCCGGGGTCAGGCCCGAGCGCAACCTGCCGATATGACGCCTGACCTGCGACCCTGCCAGCGCGAAACCCAGCACGAACGTGGTGAGCAGCGCCAGTAGCGTCCAGCCGATGCCGATCGTCGACACCAGGGCCACCACGACCGCGATCTCGATGACCACATAGAGGACAAACAGCCGCATCGCCATACGGGGTAAACGTCCGGACGGCCTCGAGGGTTCCGTAGATTGGCGGTGTGGCCACGATCAAGATCGATACACCGGGCGGTCCGATCGACGCGTTGCTGTCGACGCCGGGTGGCGAGGGTCCGTGGCCGGCGGTCGTCGTCGTGCACGACGCGATCGGCTACGGGCCGGACAACGAGGCGATATCGGCGCGCATCGCCGAGGCAGGCTACATCGCGATCACTCCCGACCTGTACGCGCGCGGTGGCCGCGCCCGCTGCATCACCCGGGTGTTCCGCGAACTGCTTTCCAAGCGCGGTCGCGCGCTCGACGACATCCTGGCCGCCCGTGACCATGTGCTGGGCCTGCCCGAGTGCACGGGCGCGGTCGGCATCGCCGGCTTCTGCATGGGCGGGCAGTTCGCGCTGGTGATGTCGCCGCAGGGGTTCGGCGCGTCGGCACCGTTCTACGGCACCCCGCTCCCCCGCCGTCTCGACGAGACGCTGACCGGGGCGTGCCCGATCGTCGCGAGCTTCGGCAGGCGCGACCCGATCGGCATCGGCGCGGCGGACAAGTTGCGAAAAGTGGTCGCGGACAAGGGGATTGCGGCCGACATCAAGGTGTATCCGGATGCCGGGCACAGCTTCGCGAACAAGCTGCCGGGCCAACCGCTGTTGCGGATCACCGGGTTCGGCTACAACGAGGCGGCGGCCAACGACGCCTGGGCGCGGGTGTTCGGATTTTTCGGCGAACACCTGACGGCTACCCCGCGGGCTTGATCTCGATTCCGATGTGAACCTTGTCGATGCCGCCACGGAAGAGTGCCTGCGGAATCCACCACCACGCGTGCCACCAGTAGCGCCTGGTGACCTTGTCGAAGACGCGGCGGGTCTCCTCCTTGGGCAGCACCCTGGCGACGGCCTCCACCGGACCGCCTTTCGGCTTGCCCAACGCCGTCGACTTCTGGATCGTCACCCGCGGAGTGTTGTTGATGCGCTTGGTTTTCCACGACCCGTCGTCGGTGATGACGAGCAGCTTGCCGTCCTCGGGCGCAGCCCAGATCGGGGTGGGCTTGGGCTTGCCGTCCTTGGTGAAGGTGGTCAGCAGAATGTACTTCGAACGGGCGACGTCGCCGAACGTATCGGCCATGGTCAGCCCGGCTTGATCTCGATGGTCACGTTGTTCTTCATTCCCCCGCGCAGCTTGGAGAAAACGTTGAACGTCTTGCCCAGCAGCCCGTAGCGCTTGCCGATCGCGTCGTAGGTCGCGCCGTTGGCCGACTTGTCCAGGACAGCCGCGACGGCGTCGACGGCCTCGCCCTTGGGGTTGCCGCGCATGTCGCACGGCGCGATGGTCACGCGCGGGGTGTTGCGGATCCGCTTGACCTTCCACGACTTCTCCTGCGTGATGGCGATCAGGCCGTCGCCGTCGGGCACCGCCCAGATGGGTGTCGGCTTGGCCCTGCCGTCCTTGGTGAAGGTGGTCAGCAGGATGTATTCGGATTTCGCGACATCGGCAAAGGTGGCAGACACGACACCAACCTAGCCCTCCAGGTCGCCTTCGGTCTCCAGCAGCACCTTGCGCAATCCGTCGAGCGTCGCCTGTTCGGGTGCCGCCCACATACCGCGGTCGGCGGCCTCCAGAAGCCGTTCGGCCATACCGTGCAGCGCCCACGGATTGGATTCGGTCATGAATTTGCGGTTCTCGTCGTCGAGCACGTATTCCGCCGACAACCGCTCGTACATCCAGTCCGCCATCACGCCGGCCGTGGCGTCGTAGCCGAACAGGTAGTCGACCGTGGCGGCCATCTCGAACGCGCCCTTGTAGCCGTGCCTGCGCATCGCATTGATCCAGCGCGGGTTGACCACGCGGGCGCGAAACACCCGGGTGGTCTCCTCGGACAGGGTGCGGGTGCGCACGGCGTCGGGTCGGGTGTTGTCGCCGATGTAGGCGGCGGGGTCCTTGCCGGTCAACGCACGAACGGTGGCGATCATGCCGCCGTGGTACTGAAAGTAGTCGTCGGAATCGGCGATGTCGTGTTCGCGGGTGTCGGTGTTCTTGGCCGCCACCGCGATCCGGCGGTACTGCCGGCTCATATCATCGCTGGCGGCGGCTCCGTCCAGACCGCGGCCGTAGGCGAATCCGCCCCACGCCGTGTACACCTCGGCGAGGTCGACGTCGTCGCGCCAGTTGCGGCTGTCGATCAGCTGCAGCAGCCCGGCACCGTACGTGCCCGGCTTCGAGCCGAAAATCCTTGTGGTGGAGCGGCGCTCGTCGCCGTGCTCGGCGAGGTCGGCCTGGGCGTGCGCGCGGACGTAGTTGTCCTCGGCTGCTTCGTCGAGTCCGGCCACGAGCGCCACGGCGTCGTCGAGCATCGTGACGACGTGCGGGAAGGCGTCCCGGAAGAACCCGGAGATGCGCACGGTGACGTCGATGCGGGGCCTGCCCAGGTCGGCCAGCGCGATCGGTTCGAGGTCGACCACTCGCCGCGACGCCTCGTCCCACACGGGGCGCACACCCAGCAGGGCGAGCACCTCGGCGATGTCGTCACCGGCGGTCCGCATGGCCGATGTGCCCCATACCGACAGACCGACCGACCGCGGCCAGTCGCCGTAGTCGTCACGGTACCGGGCCAGCAGCGAATCGGCCATCGCCACACCGGTTTCCCACGCCAGCCGCGACGGCACCGCCTTCGGGTCGACCGAGTAGAAGTTGCGCCCCGTGGGCAGCACGTTGACCAGCCCGCGCAGCGGTGACCCCGAGGGGCCGGCGGCGATGAAACCTCCGTCGAGCGCCCGAAGGATCTGGGTGATCTCCTCTGCCGTGCCCGCGAGCCGCGGCGCCACTTCGGTGGCGGCGAACCGCAGCACCGCTGCAACGTCGGCGTTGTCGGTCAACGTGTCGACCACCTCGGGGTTCCATCCCGAATCCTGCAGCGCGGCCACCAGTTTCCGGGCTTGCGCTTCGGCGGCATCGACGGCGGTGCGTTCGTCGTGGCCGTCCTCGGCGAGGCCGAGTGCCTGGCGAAGTCCCGGCACCGTCTGTTCGCCGCCGAACAGCTGACGGGCCCGGAGCACCGCCAGCACCAGGTCCAGTTCGTCCTCCCCGCTTGGCGTTTGGCCGAGGATGTGCAGGCCGTCGCGGATCTGAACGTCTTTGATCTCGCAGAGCCAGCCGTCGACATGCAGCAGCATGTCGTCAAACGAGTCCTCTTCGGGCCGCTCCTCGAGGCCGAGGTCGTGGTCCATCTTCGCGGCGCGCATCAGCGTCCAGATCTGCTGGCGGATCGCGGGCAGCTTGCCGGGGTCGAGTGCCGACACATTCGCATGCTCGTCGAGCAGCTGCTCCAAACGCGCGATGTCACCGTAGGTTTCGGCGCGCGCCATGGGCGGGATCAAATGGTCGACGAGGGTGGCGTGCGCGCGACGCTTGGCCTGGGTGCCCTCACCGGGATCGTTGACCAGAAACGGGTAGATCAGCGGCAGGCTGCCCAGAGCGGCATCGGATCCGCAGGCCGCCGACATGCCAAGCGTCTTACCCGGCAGCCACTCCAGGTTGCCGTGCTTGCCGAGATGTACGACCGCATCGGCACCGAACACCGACTCGATCCACCGGTACGCGGCCAGATAATGGTGGCTCGGCGGCAGATCCGGGTCATGGTAGATCGCGACCGGATTCTCGCCGAAACCGCGTGGCGGCTGCACCATCAGGACGACGTTGCCCGCCTGCAGGGCCGCGATGACGATCTCACCGTCCGGATCGGCGCTGCGGTCGACGAACATCTCCCCCGGCGGCGGACCCCAGTGCTCGACGATCGCATCGGTGAGCTCGGCGGGCAGCGTGGCGAACCACTCGCGATAGTCGTTGGCCGACACCCGGATCGGGTTTCCCTCGAGCTGCCCTTCGGTCAGCCAGTCCGGGTCCTGGCCGCCGCGTTCGATCAGCGCGTGGATGAGCGCGTCCCCATCGCCGGCGTCCAAGCCCGGGACATGGTCGATGCGGTAGCCGTGCTCGCGCATCGCGCGCAGCAACGCGATGGCGCTGGCGGGCGTGTCGAGGCCGACGGCGTTGCCGATGCGGGCGTGCTTGGTCGGGTAGGCGGAGAAGACGACCGCGATCCTCTTGTCCTGCACCGGAATCGACCGCAGCCGGGCGTGGCGGACGGCCAGCCCGGCGACGCGCGCACAACGTTCGGGATCGGGCACGTACGAGGTGAGGCCCTCGTCGTCGATCTCCTTGAACGAGAACGGCACCGTGATGATGCGTCCGTCGAACTCCGGCACGGCGACCTGCGTCGCGACGTCGAGCGGCGAGAGCCCGTCGTCGTTGTTCTGCCACTGAGCCCGAGAACTCGTCAGGCACAACCCTTGCAAGATAGGGACATCCAGCGCCGCAAGGTGCGCGACGTTCCACGCGTCATCCGTGCCGCCGGCCGACACGCTCGACGGGGTGGCGCCGCCTGCCGCGAGCACCGTCGTGATCAGCGCGTCGGCCGTCGCGAGCAACTCGAGCAGGTCCGCGTCGGCGGTGCGCAGCGACGCGCAGAACACCGGCAGCGCACGGCCACCGGCATCCTCGATCGCATCACAGAGCGCCTCGACGTAGGCGGTGTTGCCCGCGAGGTGCTGCGCGCGGTAGTAGAGCACCGCGACCGTGGGACCGTCGCCGCCGCCGTCTCGGGGCACCACTCCCCACAGGGGCGTGCTCTCGGGTGGGGAGAACCCGAAGCCGGTCATCAACACCGTGTCGCACAGGAACGCGTGCAGGTGGCGCAGGTTCGAAACGCCGCCCTGAGCCAGATAGACGTGCGCCTGCAGCGCGACCCCGGCGGGCGTGGTCGAATGCCGCATCAGCTCCGCGTCCGGCGACTGCTCGCCGCTGACGACGACCGCGGGCACTCCGCTGGCCACCACCTCGTCGATACCGTCCTGCCAAGCGCGGTAACCGCCGAGGATGCGCACCACCACAATGTCGGTACCGCGCAGCAGTTCGCCGAGTTCACCGTCCACCAGTCGCGACGGGTTCGCCCACCGGTAGTTGGCGCCGCTGGACCGGGCGGTGATCAGGTCGGTGTCCGAGGTGGACAGGAGCAAGACGGCGGGGTCGCGAGACGGCTGAGCCACCCCCCATTACTACCCCACGCCGCTTTCCTGCCCACTCCCCGTGCGCCGACGGTGCACGTCTGCGCACGACACTCCGCGCCACCGCGACCGCTTGCTAGCAGACACTCATGCTCGCGGCACTTGTGGAGGATGGCTAGGGGCGGTTCCAGCGGCCGTAGGTGCTCTGCGGATAAGGCAATCCGAGGGCGGCGATGAGTACGACCAGAAGAGCACCGAACACGATGAGTTCGAACATCGTCGTTCCTTCCTGACGCTTACTGCACACGCGTGCAGTAACCCGGAACTTACGACGTCAGCGGCGATATGAGACCGACTTGTGTGGCACGGATCACTAGAGGTTCTAGTGTGATCGCCGTCACTTTTGCGCAGTGTGGACGGTGAAGTCGGACGGCACCGGCGAAGCCAGCAGCCGGCGATGACGCACGGGTTCCCAGGGGAACAGCTCGGGCAGGCCGTTCTTGTCGAGATACCAGCTGTTGCAGCCGGTCGTCCAAACCGTATGCGGCATAGCGGCTTTCATCTCCTCGTTGTACTCCTTCGTGGCGACATCCGTCGGCGCCGCGGCGACGATGTCGCCGTCGCGGATGCGCTCGATCCACCACATCGCATAGTCGGCCTGGTTCTCGGCGATGATCACCAACGACTGTTGCCCGATCGGAGAGTGCGGGCCCATCAACATGAACAGGTTCGGGAACCCCGGCACCGCGACCGACCGGTAGGCCTGGGGCCCGTCCGCCCAGGCTTCGTCCAGCGACACCCCATGCTCGCCGATGATCTCCATCGGACGCACATAAGCGTGGGCGTCGAAGCCGGTGGCGAGCACGAGGAGATCCACCTCGTGCAGTGTCCCGTCGGCGGTGACGACGCCCTCGGGCGCGATGTGATCGATCGGGTCGACGACGACGTCGACACCCGGCTTCTGCACGGATTGGTAGTAGTGCCCGGCCGCGACGATGCGCTTGCACATCGCCTGGTAGTTCGGCGTCAGCTTGCCCCTGAGCTGTGAGTCGCGCACCGAGAGGTTCAGATTCCACCGGCACATCGCCGAAACCAGCCGGCGGCGGAATCCCGGCTTGACCATGGCTTTGGCGAAGAAGTTCTCGTACACGGCCTGCCAGAAGCGGTAACCGAGCCGGCTCATCGCCGGGAAGCGCCGAAGTGCCGCCTTGGTGATCGGCGAGTAGCGCGGGTTCGGGAACGGGAAGACCCACTGCGCAGTGCGTTGGAATATCGTCAGACCACGGACGTTCCCACCGAGTTCAGCGGTGATCTGGACACCGGTAGACCCCGTCCCGATCAGTCCGATCCGCTTGTCCTGCAACGGTACCGAGTGATCCCAGCGCGACGAGTGAAACATCGGGCCCGCGAACGTGCCCAGCCCGGGAATGTCGGGATAGCGCGGCACGCGCAGGATTCCGGTGGCGGTGATGAGAATGTCGAACTCCTCGGTGCCGCCGGCGGTGCTGACCCACCACTTGCCGTCGCGGTACTGCGCCGATGTCACCGGGGTGCCGAATCTGATGTGGGCTCGGATGTCGCGTTCTGTGGCGACCTCTTTGAAATAGGACTGCACCTCGCCACCCGGCGGCAACAGCCGCGTCCACTCGGGATTGGACCGGAACGTATACGAGTAGAAGCGTGACGGCACGTCGCAGTGCAGGCCGGGATAGGTGTTGTCGCGCCAGGTGCCACCGACCTCGTCGGCCTGTTCGAAGATCGTGAAGGTGTCGATACCCGCGTCCTGCAGTTTGGCCGCCATACAGATGCCCGACATGCCGGCGCCCACGATCGCAATTCTCACTGCGCGTTTGTCTGCCATCGGACCCCCTTCGGCTACCGGAAGGGTACGCCTGACCAGCGCGGTTGTCGTCGCAATCGGGGCTACGGGACAGTGACGAAACCTTGGGCCACCATCCAGTCCCGCGCGACCTCGCTCGGGTCGCGGCCCTCCACATCGACCTGTTTGTTCATCTCCATGATCGCCTCATTGGTCAGGGCCGCCGTCACCGGCGCGGTGACCTCCGCGATCTGCGGATGTGCTTCGTAGAAGGCGCGTTTCATGGTCACCGACGGGTTGTAGTGAGCGAAGAACTGCTTGTCGTCGGTGAGCACGACGAGGTCGAGCGCGGCGATGCGGCCGTCGGTGGTGAACACCTCACCGAAGTCGCACTGCGTGCCGTCCGCGGTGGCCTGGTAGATGATGCCGACCTGCAGTACCGGCGTCTGCGCCCGCCCCGGATCGAACCCGTAGGCCGCCGCCATTCCGGGGAAGCCGTCCTGGCGGGCCCGAAATTCGGTGTCGACGCACGTACGCGCCGCCGCCGGATCACGCTTGACCAGCTCGGCGTATTGCGAAAGCGTGCGCACGCCGGTCCGTTCGACGACCGCCCTGCCGGCGGCCAACGCGTACGTGTCGTCCATCGGTCCTGGCGGCAACCACACCATGTCGTTGCGGGCCAGATCTTCATCGCGGACAGCCTCGAACTGCTTGCGGCTGTCGGGGATCGGCTTCTCGTGCCCCAGGTAGTTGATCCATGCGTTGCCGGTGAACTCGTAGGCGACGTCGACCTGACCCGACAACTGGGCTTCCCGGGTGCTGCGGGAGCCCACGATGCCGGTGAGGTCACGCACGTCGGCACCCGCGGCGGCCAACGTGAACTCCAGGATGTAACCGAGGATCACCTGCTCGGTGTATTCCTTGGAGCCCACCGTGATTCGCACTCCCTCGAGTGCGGCGACGGGCTGGATGGAACCCGGCCCCACCTTCAGCGGCACGGTGCTGCCCGCGCCCAGGCCGCACCCGGTCAGCAGGAGGCAGGCCAGGGCGACGATGGTCCGGCGGATCATCGAAGGCCCTTGGGGTTGAGGTAGAACTCGGCCAGCCCGCCCAACCAGTCGACCAGCAGGGCAAGGCACACCGCGAGCACGCTGCCCAGGATCAGGGTCACGTTGTCCTGCAACTTGTAGCCGGTGTCGATCAGGATGCCCAATCCGCCGGCGTTGACGAGGAAGCTCAGCGTTGCGGTTCCCACGGCGAGCACCAGCGACGTGCGCAGTCCGGCCAGGATGTACGGGATCGCCAGCGGCAGCTCGACCCGCGTCAGCACCGAGCGTCGCGACATGCCCTGTCCCAGCCCGGCGTCCACCAGCGACCGGTCCACCTGTGTGATGCCGAGGATGGTGCTGGCCAGCACCGGCAGCAGTGAGTACAGCGCGATCGGAAGGACGCCGATCCAGAACCCGGTCCGACCGGTCCACAGGAACAGCAGCACCAGCAGCCCGATCGCCGGTGCCGCCTGACCGATGTTGGCGACGCCCATGAACAACGGCCGCAGCAGTTTCGCGCCGGGGCGGGTGACCAGCACTCCCAGCGGAACACCGATGGCGAGCACGATCGCGGTGACCGCCACGGTGATCAACAGGTGCTGCCAGATCAGCGTGGCGATGTTGCCGGGGTTGATGTTCTCCTGCTGGGTGGCGGTGAGGTCGCGGTTGAACGCCCAGAACACGACGGCCGCAGCGATGACCAGCACCAAGACGGGCTGGATGAGCAGTCGTCTGCGCTCGCCCGGATTGGCGCGCGCCGATTGAGCGGTATCGGTGACCGCGGTCATGGTCGTCCGTCCGTGTCGGCCTGCGCCGAAGCCCGCAGCCAGGTGATCGTGTCGATCAACGTGTCCAGCGTGACGACACCGGCGTACCGGCTGCCCGGGCCGGCCACCACGGCCGACGCATGCTGTTGGGCGAGGATGGCCTCCAGCGCGTCTTCGAGGGTGGACTGCGTGCTGACCACGTCGAGCGATTCGACGACGTCGGCGAGCGCGGTCGCGTGCTCGAGCTTGCTCTCCCGCACCCAACTGACCGGGCGCTCACGCTCGTCGAGCACAACGGCCCAATCGAACTCACTGCCCGCCAACGTCTTCCGGACATCATCGATCGAATCCGTCTGGCGTACCGAAGGATGCGGCCGCAACTCGACGTCCTTGATCCGCATCAGGCCCAGTTGGCGCAGCGACGCGCCGGACCCGACGAAACCGGCGACCGTGTCGTCGGCGGGACTGGCCAGGATGTTCTGCGGAGTGTCGTACTGCAGCACCTTGGACTGGTTGCCCAGCACGGTGATCCGGTCACCGAGTTTGACGGCCTCACCGAAGTCATGGGTGACGAAGACGATGGTCTTGCGCAGCTCGCCCTGCAACCGCAGCAGTTCATCCTGCAGCGTGCTGCGCGTGATCGGGTCGACGGCGCCGAACGGTTCGTCCATCAACAGAACCGGAGGGTCGGCGGCCAGCGCGCGCGCAACGCCCACACGCTGCTGCTGCCCGCCGGACAGTTGACGCGGATACCTGTCGGCGTACTGGCCCGGTTCCAGCCCGACCATGTCGAGCAGTTCGTCGACCCGTTCGGCGATGCGTTTGCGGTCCCAGCGCAACAGGCCGGGCACCAGGCCGACGTTCTGCCGGATCGTCATGTGCGGGAACAGACCCGCCTGCTGGATGGAGTAGCCGATCGAGCGGCGAAGTTCGGTCGGACGGATCGACATCGCGTCGTTGTCGCCGATCATGATCGTCCCCGACGTCGGCTCCGAGAGCCGGTTGATCATCCGCATCATCGTCGTCTTCCCGCAGCCCGACGGGCCGACGAACACGACGATCTCGCCCGCGGGGATCTCGAGTGACACGTCGTCCACCGCGGGGCGGTCGGAACCGGGATACACCTTGGAGACGTGGTCCAGCACGATGCGGACCCCGGTGCTGCCGTTCGAGCTCGTGTCCTCCGACGCGATGTTCTCTGCCTTCGAATGCCCTGTCATCGAATGCCTTTCGACGTGGTGAGGCGGCCGATCAGTACGAGCACCGCATCGAGTGCGAGCGCGAGGATGACGATGAGCAGCGTTCCGGCCAGCGCCATCGGAAGGGCCGTCGGGCTGCCCACCCGCGCCAACCCGGTGAAGATCAGGTTCCCCAGCCCGGGTCCTTTGACGTAGGCGGCGATCGCCAGCACGCCCATCGACATCTGGGTGCTGATCCGCATGGCCGACAGGATCGACGGCCACACCAGCCGCAGTTCCACTCGGGCCAGGGTGTCGAGCCTGCTCATCCCGATGCCCCGCGCCGCATCGGTGAGCGCAGGGTCCACCGCGTTGAGCCCGACGATCGTGTTGCGGACGATCGGCAGCAGCGAGTACAGCACCAGCGCGGTGATGCTGGGTACGACGCCGAGCCCGAACAACGGGATCAGCAGGCCCAGCAGCGCGAACGCCGGGACGGTCATGATCACGCTGGAGGTCGCGGTGGCGAGGTTGGCGGCCATCGGGTTGCGGTAGGTCAGCACACCGATCACCACACCGACGATCGTCGCGATGAGCACACTCTGGACGACCGCACTGACGTGCTGGTAGGAGTCGAACGCCAGCTGCGCTTGGTGGGCCCAGATGTAGTCCCACAGTGCCCTCACGGCGGTGAGCTACCCGATCTTGATCCAGCCGAAACACCTGCCCGGTTCGATTCGCGCTGAGTCGAACGGTTGGCGTCACACCTCCCGGAGACGAATGTGAGCACCACGTTTCATGCATCGTCTGGAGGTTCCCCGTGCCGTCATCTCTGCGGGTGGTCAAGCTCGGCGCTCACATCGGCGCCCGGATCGAGGGCGTCGACCTCAGCGCTGGAGTCGACGCGAGAACCGCGTCGGCGATCAACTCGGCCCTACTCGACCACAAGGTGATCTTCTTCCGCGACCAGCACGGCCTAAACGACGACGGTCAGCTCGCCTTCGCGCAGGCATTGGGCACCCCGACCGCCGCACACCCGACCGTGACCTCGCGCGGTGAGCGCTTCCTGCCCATCGATTCCCGCTACGACAAGGCCAACAGCTGGCACACCGACGTGACGTTCGTCGACCGGATCCCGAAAGCGTCCATCCTGCGCGCGATCACGCTGCCTCCGTACGGCGGCACGACGACGTGGGCGAGCACCGAAGCCGCGTATGACCGTCTTCCGGCGCCGTTGGCAGCGCTGGCCGAGAACCTGTGGGCCGTGCACACCAACCAGTACGACTACGCCACACTGCACGACGAGCCGGACGCAGCGCCCACCGCCGAGCAGCAGTCGTATCGCGATGAATTCGTCTCCGACTACTACGAAACCGAGCATCCCGTGGTCCGCGTACACCCGGAGACTGGCAGGCGGGTGCTGCTGCTCGGCCACTTCGTCAAGAACTTCGTCGGGCTCGGATCAACCGAGTCGGCCACCCTGTTCAATTTGCTCCAGGCGCGAATCACGAAGTTGGAGCACACGATTCGGTGGGACTGGCAACTCGGCGACGTCGCGGCGTGGGACAACCGCGCAACCCAGCACTACGCCGTCGCCGACTACGACGACCAGTACCGCCGGCTCAACCGCATCACCCTGGCCGGGGACATCCCGGTCGACATCCACGGCAGGTCCAGTCGCGCCGTCGTCGGCGACGCCTCGGCATATTCGGCGGTGATCAGTGCCCGCAGCGGGCAGACCGCGGCCCTGGCCAGCTGATCACGGCTGTGGCGCTGCCCGTGTTCGCGGCAGACACCCGCGGACTACCGTGAACTCGTGGCCAGGATCCGCGACCAGGACGCCTGCCCCGGTGCGCTGCAGGTGCATCGGGCGGCGGACGGCGCGTTGGCGCGGGTGCGGCTGCCGGGCGGGCTGATCACCGCAGCGCAGTTGGAGGCCCTGGCACGGGCGGCCACCGACTGGGGTGCGGGCACGCTGGAACTCACGTCGCGGGGCAACCTTCAGATTCGCGGCGTGACGGACACCGGGGCGGTCGCCGAGGCCGTGGCCGCGGCGGGGTTGCTCCCCTCGCCGACCCACGAGCGCGTGCGCAACATCGTCGCCTCACCGCTGTCGGGGCGGGTGGGCGCGACCGCCGACATCCGTGGGCTGATCAGCGAACTAGACGGCGCCATCCAGGCCGACGCGGACCTGGCCACGCTGCCCGGGCGGTTTCTGTTCGGCATCGACGACGGCCGCGGCGACATCTCCGGTCTTGCCCCCGACGTCGGCGTACACGTCGAGGCCGCTGACGCCGCACTGCTGGTGGCCGGGCGCGACACCGGCGTCCGGCTGCGGATGCGCACAGCGGTGTCGACGATGGTCGATGTGGCCCGACGCTTCGCCGCTATACGCGGGAATGCTTGGCGCGTCAAGGAACTCAGCGATACCGAGGTGCTGCTGGGCGGATTGTCGCCGACCGTGGACCCGGGTGTGACGTGGCCCGCGGTCACCCGGCCGCCCGTCGGTTGGCTCGAACAGCACGACGGCCGCATAGCGTTGGGCGCCGCGGTCCCGCTGGGTGTGCTGCCCTCCCGGACGGCGGAGTTTCTCGCCGCGATCGAGGCGCCGATGGTGATCACGCCGTGGCGCTCGGTGCTCGTTTTCGACCTCGCCGAGGACGTCGCCGACGTCGCGCTGCGGGTGCTGGCGCCGCTGGGACTGGTGTTCGACGAGAACTCGCCCTGGCTGTCGGTCAGCGCGTGCACGGGACGCCCCGGCTGTGAGCATTCGCGCGCCGACGTCCGCGCGGACGCCGTCGCGGCCATTGACGAGCCGGCCGCGGGCCACCGGCACTTCGTCGGATGCGACCGGGCCTGCGGCAGCCCGCCCACCGGTGAGGTGCTGGTGGCAACCGGAGACGGATACCGGACGCGCGACGCTCACCCGTAGGGTGATCGCGTGCTCGACTACATCCGCGACGCCGGGGAGATCTACCGGCAGTCGTTCGCGACGATCCGCGATGAGGCGGACCTGACGCGATTTCCCACAGATGTCGCCCGGGTGGTCGTGCGGTTGATCCACACCTGCGGCCAGGTCGACGTCGCCGACCACGTCGCATTCAGTCCCGACGTGGTTACCCGCGCCCACTCCGCGCTGGGCGCCGGCGCCCCGGTGCTGTGTGACTCGTCGATGGTCGCCGCGGGGATCACCCGGTCGCGGCTGCCCGCCGACAACGAGGTGGTCTCGCTGGTGGCCGACCCGCGCGCCGCGGACCTCGCCGCGCGCCTCGGCACCACCCGGTCCGCGGCGGCCGTGGACCTGTGGGCCGACCGGCTCGCCGGTGCCGTGCTGGCGATCGGCAACGCGCCCACCGCGTTGTTCCGGCTGCTCGAACTCCTCGACGAGGGCGCTCCGACTCCCGCGGCGGTGCTCGGCGGTCCGGTCGGCTTCGTCGGCTCGGCGCAGTCCAAACAGGAACTCATCGACCGCCCCCGCGGGATGGCCTATCTGGTGGTCACTGGGCGCCGAGGCGGCAGCGCGATGGCCGCTGCGGCCGTGAATGCGATTGCGACGGAACGGGAATGAGCGGCACACGGGAGAAGTCGCCGGAGGCGGCGAGAGGACAATTGTGGGGCGTCGGGCTGGGTCCCGGAGACCCGGAGTTGGTGACGGTCAAGGCGGCACGGGTGATCGGCGAGGCCGACGTCGTGGCATACCACAGCGCGCGGCACGGCAAGAGCATCGCGCGCGGTATCGCCGAACCGTACCTGCGGCCCGGTCAGATCGAAGAGCACCTCGTCTATCCGGTCACCACCGAGACGACCGACCACCCCGGCGGCTACGCCGGGGCGATGGAGGACTTCTACCGTGAGGCCGCCGACCGCATCGCCGCCCACCTGGAGGCCGGGCGCGACGTCGCGCTGCTCGCCGAGGGTGACCCGCTGTTCTACAGCTCCTACATGCACATGCACACGCGGCTCACCGAACGGTTCGACGCGGTCATCGTGCCGGGAGTGACGTCGGTCAGCGCGGCGTCGGCGGCGGTGGCCACCCCCCTCGTCCAGGGCGACGAGGTGTTGACGATCCTGCCGGGCACGTTGCCCGCCGACGAGCTTGCACGCAGGCTCGCCGACACCGACGCGGCGGTCATGCTCAAACTCGGACGGTCGTATCCGGTTGTGCGCGAAGCGCTCTCGGCGACCGGTCGGTTGGACGACGCGTTCTACGTCGAGCGGGCCAGCACCTCACGGCAGCGGGTGCTCGGCGCCGGCGAGGTCGACGACGCCACCGTCCCGTACTTCTCGCTGGCGATGCTGCCGGGCCGACGCGACCAGCAGACGCCGACCGGGAGCGTCGCGGTGGTCGGCCTGGGTCCGGGCAGCACCGACTGGATGACCCCGCAGTGCCGTCGTGAACTCGCCGCGGCCACCGACCTCATCGGTTACGGCCCCTACCTCGACCGGGTCGGCAACCGGGCCGGCCAACGCAAGCACCCCAGCGACAACACCGACGAGCCCGCCCGGGCCCGGTTGGCGTGCACATTGGCCGAGCAGGGCCGGGCCGTCGCGGTCGTGTCGTCCGGCGACCCCGGGGTTTTCGCGATGGCGACCGCGGTGCTCGAGGAGGCCAAACAGTGGCCGGGGATCTCGGTGCGGGTGATTCCGGCGATGACGGCGGCGCAGGCCGTCGCCAGCCGGGTCGGCGCGCCGCTGGGTCACGACTATGCGGTGATCTCGCTGTCGGACCGGCTCAAACCGTGGGATGTGATCGCCGCCCGGCTGACCGCAGCCGCAAAGGCCGACCTGGTGTTGGCGATCTACAACCCGGCGTCCAAGACCCGCACCTGGCAGGTCGGTGCGATGCGCGACCTGCTGCTCGACCACCGCGATCCGGGTACCCCGGTGGTGATCGGTCGCGACGTGTCCGGCCCCCGCGAGGAGGTCACGGTGGTGCGCCTGGCGGACCTGGACCCCGCCGACGTCGACATGCGCTGCCTGCTGATCATCGGCTCGTCGCAGACACAGTGGTACTCCGAGGACGGTGACCGGGTGTTCACACCGCGCCGCTATCCGGAGTGACGGGTGACCTCGATGATCCCGTGAGCGCCGCGTTCGGCGTCGATCATCGCGTGGGTGACGAACGGATAGCGCCCGGGCTGATCGAAGCTCAGCTCGACGAAACCGCCTTGGGCCGCTGACAATCCGAGGGCCTGCGCGCCACCGGGACCCGGCCGCAGCCGGTAATCACCCTCGGACCACACGGTGTCGAACTGGCCGCCGACGATGTGGAAGGAACTGCCCCGGTTCGGTCCGGCCGCCAGCACCCAGATTCGCACGCGCTCCCCGGTGCGTGCAGTCAGCGGCGCGTGGTCGTACTGGTTGGCGTAGCCGTTGAACACCACCAGGTCCGGTTTGTCGGCGGCGACCTTGTCGGCGTCCACTTCGCCGCCCGGCGGGCCGAGGTAGTACTCGGACTGCACGAGAAGGTATTCGCGATCCACGGCGGCGAGGTCCGGCGGGTCGATGATGACCGCCCCGAACATGCCGTTGGCGATGTGCACCGACATCGGCATCGTCGAGCAGTGATACATCCACACGCCGGCGCGGGTCGCGGTGAACCGGTAGACCAGGCGTTCGCCGGGTCGGATGGTGCGCATCGGCACGTCCGGCGCGAGCGCCCCGGCGTGGAAGTCGATTGAATGCCCGATCGTCCCGTCGTTGACGAGGGTGACCTCGAAGACGTCGCCGACCTTGCCCCGCAGCGTCGGTCCGGGCGCCGAGCCGCCGAACGTCCACTGGCGCTGCGTGATTCCCGGTGACACCTCCCGCGTCGTCTCGGTGACCGTCAGCGTGATGCGGTGAGCGGGCGTCGCGGCGGCCAAGGCGGCGTCACGCGGGTTGAAGCCGGGCCCCGGCCGCGTGGTGAGGCTGCGCGCGACGTCGTCGCCGGCGATCGATTCCGGCGCCGTCTCATGGTGTCCCGGATGGTGGATTCCATCCGCGCGCACCGACATCGTCATGCCCATCTGGCGGTGCCCGGCGATCGAGCACCACCCATCGAGGTCGGCGCCGATCACCCCGGCGTCGAGGACGGCCTGCTCTCCGGGCGCGAGGCGGCCGGTCCTGGTCCCGTTCGACAGCACCAAGTCGTGGTGGTCGGATCCGCTGTTGACCAGTGTGACCTCCAAGCGGTTGCCGGCGGGTACCGAAATGTTGTCGGGCACATAGCGCATTCCTTCGATGCGCACCTCGACCCGGGTGGTCTGTCCGGTCGCGGGCACCGATGCCGACGGGGCCGTCGCGACGCCGGTCGCGGACGGGTCCGCGGCCACCGCGGCCGCTGCCGTGAGCACGACGACGGCCAGTCCGGCGGCGGCGACGCCGAGCCGCTGTCGCACCGGCGGTCCGGACGGCGGCGGTCCCGGCGTCGACGGCGTCTCACGCAGCCTGCGTGCCCGCCACACGGCGCGGGCCAACAGCGGCAGGAACGCGGCATAGGACGTCACCACCAAGACCGACGCCGCCACCCGCAGCAGGCTCGGCGTCGGCAGCACACACAACAGAAGCGCGAAGTTGGCGACCGCGAGCCGCCACGGTGCGCCGCGTTCCAATTCGGTTGTCGCCGCGATGGAAGCGGCGCGTCCGCCGACGACGATGGTGGTCAGATAGCTCAGCGCGCCCAACAGCACCTGAACCAGGAACCCTGCGAGCACCGCCACGGTGAGGGGACCGGCCCTGTCGAGCAGAGCGGGCCACGTCGGCGCGGTGGCGAAGGCGACCACGGCGTAGCTCAGCGAGCCCACCAGCCACACCACCCCGCACAGCACCGACAGCGTCGCGAAACTTCCCGGTCGCTTCCGCCGCAATTCGTCGAGATGCGGCCACAGCACGTAGAGCGTCGCCGCGAGATAGGCCAGCGCCCCGGTGGCGGTCATCACCGGCGAACCGGCAACCGCCCCCGACGCAGCCACCGTCAATCCCGCTACCAGCCCGGGTAACCCACGCCGGGCGGCGACCTCGACTCCGTCGGCCATCCGGGTGCGTAGCATCGTCGGCCACAGGGTCACCAACGTGCCCAGCACCGTGAGCCCGATGAAACCGAACAAGTTGACCGCCGCGTGGGCGATGACGAACCGGTCGTGCAGGGCGCCGGGCAGCGTCGAGTTGGCCATCGCCACACCCAGTCCCGCCCCGATCGACAGCAGCGCTGCGGCAGCGACGTAGTAGCGAACGGTGTCACCGAAGCGTGAGGGCAGCGCGGAGCGCAACTGCCGCACCAACGTGACGGCGTGGGCCAGCGCGACGGTGGCGACCGCGATGCCACCGGCCAGGACCACCGGCCAGAAGGACAGGACCATGCCGGCGACCACCGCGACCGCGCCGAGGTTGAAGGCCGCGAGGGCGCAGGCCTGCCCGGCCCGCGAGGAGTCCGGCGGACGACGCAGAAGCGCATCGGCGAAGTGTCGGCTCCAGATGAGGATCGCGTTACCCGCCGCCCCCAGGCCGAGCAGATGGATCAGCAGCCAGCCCGACGCCGGCACCGACCTGTGAACGATCGCAATCACCACAAGTGCTGTGAGCCAGGCGAATACGATCGATCCGACCCGCAGGTGCCACCGGGAGCGGTTCATGCCGGCACCCCGATCGGCCGGCGGCGGGTCGCCGCATGAACGGCAACCCCCGCGAAGGCGAGCACGGCAACGATGTTGAGCACCCCGCCGGCCTGCAGCGCCCACTCCACACCGCGCACGTCTCCGACGACCACCCGCAGCAGCAGCGATGCGTGCAGCAACACGACGGGACCGTACATCGCCGGGGTGTACGGAACCGGGCGGCGCAGCACCGCAGGCATGATGACCGGTGCGTGCGCCATGATCATCGACAGCACGAACCCGAGCATCACCGCGTGCACCACCGCGTCGTAGCCGCCACCGGAGTGCACGGGACCCACCACCAGCCACGTCAGGCCCGGCACCGCCAGCCACGCGTATCCGGCCAGCAGGCACACGGCCATGTACCGCGTCAGCCCTGTCGTATGGACCGTGCGCCGGGCGATGTCGAATCGCAGCAGCCAGCAGGTGATGCCCAGGATCGCACCGCCGAGCAGCGCGAAACCAACTGTCGGCCAGAGTAATTGAGCCAAAGCACCGAGGACCACGGCCGCCGACGACGCGACGAGCAGGACTTCGGCGTTCGTGCCGAGCATCGCCACCCTGGCCAGTTCGAGGCGCTCTCCGGCGATGGTCAGGATGAGGAATCCGGTCAGCCAGCCCAGCAGGTCGGACACCGGCAGCCCGGCGGCCCACAGCAGCGCCGCGCCCGTCGCCAGCACAGCGCCCGCCGCCTGCACCAGCACGGCCGCATCCCAGCTGCGCCGCCACAGCGGCACGTATACCGCTGCGAGCAGCGCAGCCCCCGCGAGCAGGGCGAGGTCGGCGACGCGGCGCGGCGCCGGGCTCACGAGCAGAACGGCGCCCAGGCCCAGGAACGCCGGAGCGAGGTAGCACCACCGTCGGCCCGACGCGACCGCGCGTTCCACCGCGATCACGGTGCCCACGAAGCCGAGCACCAGCAGAATCCCGTGCACGTCGGCCAATCTCGCGGTGTCGATCGGAGCCGGCAGTCCGAGCCGCAACAGCCCCGCGTCCAGCCCGGCCAGCAGTGCGAATGCGCCGGGAATCAGCAGCAGTGCCCGAGCGGGAATCCGGTTCTCAGCCATGGCTTTTCACCACCGGATCGGGAAGGAACAACCGGCAGGCGCCGGGTTCGGCGAACGGAATCAGGTCCAGGCCGGGCCCGGTCGGCGCGTCGATGCTCTGCAGCAACCCTTCGACGATGCCGAGATGGACCTGGCAGACCACGCTCGGGTAGCGGCGGGCGGCCTCGAGCAGCGGACAGCGCCGCAGCGCCACCCCGCGCTCGGCACCCTCGTCGTCGGGCGCGAAGCCCAGTCGCGCCAGCGCGTCGAGCACGGCGCCTCGGGGGTCACTGTCGGTACGTGCCACCTCGTCGGCCAACTCGCGCCCCCACTCGATGCCGGCGGCGCGGGCGTCGCGTTCGGGGTCGGCGCTGGTGCGGGCGAGATGCCCGGCGAGGGCGGTGGCAAGACCCGCGTAGTCACGGACCCGCACCGCGGGGTCGGCCGCCGAGGGCCGATACAGCGCGGCGGGCCGGCCGCGCCCCGCGGCAGGTTCGGTGGCGCGCTCGACGAGGCCGAGGTCGACGAGCGCGTCCAGGTGCTCGCGCACGGTGTTCTGGTGCAGCCCGAGGGTCGCCGCCGCCTCAACCGTGCGGACCGGGGCGTGCGCGCGCACATGCTCGAGCACCCTCAACCGTTGCCCCGACAAGGGCACCGGACCAGTCGCCGAAGGCGCCGGTGAGGGCCCGAGCGGCGGTGCGCTATTTACCACGGAAATTATTGTAGTAAATTGCTATCTGTAGGGCCAGCACAGCCGAAAGGAATCCATCATGACTGTCAACGAACTGATCGTCGCCACCACACCCGCGGACGCGGAGGCGGCCGAGACGGTCAAGAATCACCACGCTGAGCTGGCCGGACACCTCAAGGCGCTGACGGAGGCGATGGTGTCGGCGGCCGAACGCGGCGCCGGTTTCGAAGCGGCGCGCGCCGCGGCCGTCGAATTCCTGACCGACGAGTTGCTGCCGCACGCCACAGCCGAAGAGGCTCGCCTCTACCCCGCCGCCGCCCATACCGAACGGGCCCGGCCGCTGATCGAGTCGATGATCGCCGCGCACCGCGTCATCGGCGGTCTCGTGGACCGGATTCGCACCGAGCAGTCACCCGTGCGCGCGGCCGCGGCCGGGCACGCGCTGCGGGTCGTGTTCGAGGCCCACCTCGTCGACGAGAACGACCGGATCCTGCCGATCGTCGCCTCCGACCCGGAAATCTCGCTGGCAGACTCCCTCGACGGGATGCACGAACTGATCGGCGGCCACCACCATGCCGAAGGCGGCCACAGCTGCGGCTGCGGAGCCGACACCGAGGAACCCGTGCTCGACGTACGCGACGTGCCGCACTCAATCCGGCACGCCACGGTGTTCGGCGCTTTCGACGCGGTTCCGGTCGGCGCCAGCATGGTGCTCGTCGCGCCTCACGACCCGGTGCCGCTGCTGCACCAGCTGCACGACCGCACAGCCGGCCGGATCTCGTTCGACTACGTCGAACGCGGGCCGGAGGCCTGGAGGCTTCGCCTCACCCGCATCTGACGTGCCGCGAGCGCTCAGCCGGTACAGAATCGGCGGGGCTTGATTCGTACAAGGGTGAGCGCTGGCGACGGTCGAGGGTGTTAATGTCCGGCGCGTGACATCCGTACTCGCCATTCCACGGGGGCCCGAAGATGTAACGCCCGCGTGGCTCGGATCAGTGCTGGGAACTGACGTCGACACCGTCGAGGTCACGCCGATCGGAACGGGCCAGACCGGCGCCACGTACCGAGTGTCGGCGACATACGGCGCGGCCACCGACCTGCCCGCCACGTTCGCGATCAAGCTGTCTGCGCAGGACGACGCGGTGCGTGAGCGGGTGGCACTGGGATACCGCTCCGAGGTCGAGTTCTACTCGCTGATCGCCGACCGGATGCGAATCCCCGTCCCGCGAAGTTTCCATCAGGACATCTCCGAGGACGGCACCGACGTCGTCCTCCTGCTCGCGGATATGGCGCCCGCGGTGCAGGGCGACCAGATCGCCGGGTGCAGTGTTGTCGAGGCGCAGCTTGCCGTCGAAGCGCTGGCCGGGCTGCACGGCCCGAGTTGGTGCGAGCCCGAGTGGATGGATCTGTCCGCCATCGTCATGCCGAAGCCAGGCGACACCGAAGCGGCCACGGGCATGGGTGACGTCTGCAAGATGGCCGCCGGCATCGTGATCGACCGCCTCGGGTCTTCGATCAGCCCCGAGGACCAGGAAACACTGTCCGCGGCAATGGCTTCGGTCACCGACTGGCTGATGGCCGAGCCGGACCGTTATGCATTGATGCACGGTGATTACCGGCTCGACAACATGTTGTTCGACCCCGGCCACACCCGCATCACGGTGGTCGACTGGCAGACCATCGGCATCGGCCTGCCAGCGCGCGATCTCGCGTACTTCACCGCGACCAGCCTCGACCCGTCCGTGCGTGCGCAGATCGAGCGCGACCTCGTCGAGCGCTACCACCGCACTCTGATCGGTTACGGCGTCGGCGATTACGACCTCGAAACCTGTTGGACCGACTACCGCCTGGGCTTGGTGCAGGCGCCACTGCTCGTGGCGCTCGGCACGGCGTTCGCGACGTCGACCGAGCGCGGCGACGAGATGATGCTGGCGATGTTGAGTCGCGGTTGCCGGGCCATCCGCGAACTGCAGACCCTGGAGCTCATCGCGTCCTACCGGTAGGCGAGCCGACGCAGTAAGACTCCGGTGCCCGCAGACCGCGGGCGATTCGAGGCGGCTACTGCTCCCCGCTTGCAGGTCCGCGGCACCGCCGAACCCGCTGTGAACGGTATCGAGCCCTGCAACGTTGAAGTCTTCGGGATCGCTGGATCGAGGACATCGGGGACCTTCGCCATTTGATAGGAGCACCATGGCATTGCACGGCTTGGCCAAAGCCACCATCGGCGTACCAAATGTCGACGAAACCGTCGCCTATTACCGCGAATTCGGCCTCACGCACCGCGGGGGCGGCGTGTTCGCCACCCGCAACGGGGGTGACCAACTGAAAATCATGCATACGCCTAGGCGCCGGCTAGTCGAGCTGACCATCGCAGCCGATGACGAGGACGACGTCGCACGCACCGCCACGCGGCTCGCCACCTTGGGCGCCGAGGTGCATTGCTCGACGATCATGTGCTCGGCGTGTGAACCCGTTACGGGAACTCGGGTCACCGTCGAGATCCGGCCCCGGATCGTTGTCGAACCAGCCGTCGCTGCCACCGCGTACAACGGCCCCGGACGCATCGACCGTTGGGGCCGCGCACCTTTCATTGCTCGGCGGGGGCCGGTACAGCCGAGCAAGCTGGGTCACGCCGTGATCGGTTCCGTCGACCTCGAAACGACGATGCGGTTCTTCGTCGACGGGTTGGGCTTCAAAGTCAGCGACTATATGGGCGACAAAGCCGCCTTCCTGCGCTGTTCCGTCGAACACCACAACCTCTTGGTCATGGCTGCGCCGGTCAACTTCATGCATCACACTAGCTGGCAGGTAGACGACATCGACGAGGTCGGCCGCGGTGCTCAGTCGATGCTGGAAGGTCATCCCGAACGCCACATCTGGGGTCTCGGCCGCCACTATGCGGGCGCCAATTTCTTCTGGTACCTGAAAGATCCGGCGGGCAACTTCTCGGAGTATTACTCCGACATGGATACCGTCCCCGAGGACGAACTGTGGAGCCCCGAGGTGCTGCACGGTTTGCAGGGCCTCTACGCCTGGGGGCCGCCGCCTCCGCCGTCGTTCCTCGAACCCGACGATCTCGCAGCCCTGATGATCGGTGCCCACTTTTGCTGCGGGGCAGTGAGCGCTGCGGTCAGTCGCTGGTCCGTGCCTTCCGGATCGCCGCCACCCAGTCGAGCGTCTCGTCCACCGTGGCGACAGTCGTCACCCCGGCGGGCAGCGGTGGCCGCTCCACCATCACCACCGGTATCCCGAGCGCGGCGGCGGCGTCCAGCTTGGGTCGCGTCATCGACCCACCGCTGTTCTTGGTCACCAACGCGTCGATGCGGTGCTCACGCAGTAAGGCCAACTCGTCGTCGTAGCGGTATGGTCCGCGCGACAGCACAACCTGATGCCGCGACGGCAGGTCCTCCGCATCGGGTGCGGTGACGGCGCGGATCAGGAACCACGCGTCGATGTCGCGGAACGCCGCGGCCCCGGATCGGCCGGTGGTCAAAAAGACCCGCTGAAATCTTTCGGCGGCAACGACCTTCGCGGCCTCACGATCGTCACCGACCACGACCGCGTCGCCGACCGGCCAAGGGGGCCGCGCCAGCACCAGGTGCGGCAACCGTAGCTCGGCGCACACGGCCGCGGCGTGGGCGGTCATCGTCGCGGCGTACGGATGCGTGGCGTCGACGACGGCGTCGACCTGTTCGTCGCGCACCCACCTCCGCAGGCCGTCGATGCCGCCGAACCCGCCGACGCGCACCTCTCCGACCGGCAGCGCGGGGTCGGGTACCCGCCCGGCCAGTGAGCTGATCACCTCGATGTCGGGGTGCAGCCGTGCGGCGAGTGCGCGGGCCTCCGATGTGCCGCCCAGCAACAGGATTCGCATCAGTGCCGCCCCCGCCGCACCCGCCCCGACGAGTACAGGTAGCTGTCGGCGAACCCCTCGGCCGCCAGCACGTCGCCGACGACGATGACCGCGGTGCGCGTGATCCCCGCCGCCTTGGTCTGCGCCGCGAGATCCTCGAGCGTGCAGCGCACCACCTGTTGTTGGGGCCACGACGCGAACGCGACCACCGCGCAGGCTGTTTCGGGCCGGTAGCCGCCGGCCAGCAGCTCCGCGGCGATCGTGTCGATCTGCGCTGCCGCCAGGTGCAGCACCAGGGTGGCGCCGGGCGCCGACAGTGTCCGCAGGTCCTCCCCCGGCGGCATCGCGGTCGACAGGGTGGCCACCCGGGTCAGCGTGACCGTCTGCGCGACGCCGGGGACCGTGAGTTCGCGGCCCAGTGCGGCGGCGGCCGCGGCGAATGCCGGGACGCCGGGAACGATTTCGTAGTCGATACCGAGATCGTCGAGGCGGCGGCACTGCTCGGCCAGAGCGCTGTAGATCGACGGATCACCGGAATGCAACCGCGCCACATCGAGGTTCGCGGCGTGGGCGTCGGCGAGTTCGGTGATGATCTGGTCGAGTGTCAACGGCCCGGTGTCGACGACGCGCGCGTCCGGCGGGCACAGCGCGAGCAGGTCCTCGGGCATGATCGAACCGGCGTAGAGGCACACCTGGCAGCGCTGCAGCAGTCGCTGCCCCCGCACGGTGATCAGGTCGGCGGCACCGGGACCGGCGCCGATGAAGTAGACGGTCATCGCTTGGCCACCGCCCACTGCGTGACGGGCATGGCCGGGCGCCAGCCGGTGAAACCACCGAGCGGCTCGCCGCGGTGGTGCTCGAAACGTCGAAGCTCACCGCCTAATCGTGAATACCATTGGGCGACAAGTGCTTCTGACTCCACCGTGACGGCGTTCGCGACGAGCCGGCCACCGGACGGCAACCGATCGAAGCACGCTTGCAGCAGTCCGGGTTGAGTGATGCCGCCGCCGATGAAGACGGCGTCGGGTGCCGGTAGCGAGTCGAACGACGCGGGCGCATCCGCCTGCACCTCGACGCGGGCGCCGAATGCGACGGTGTTTTCAGCGATGCGTTTTCGGCGACGCTCGTCGCGTTCGAATGCCACTGCGCGGCAACCGGGTCCGCTGCGACACCATTCGATCGCGATGCTGCCCGAGCCCGCCCCGACGTCCCAGAGGAGCTGTCCGGGGCGCGGCGCCAGGGCGGCCAGCGTCACCGCGCGCACCGGTTGTTTGGTGATCTGCCCGTCGTTGGCGAACAGCTCGTCGGGCAGCACTCCGAGCCGCCGTTCGTCGGGCAGGTAGCGCACCGCAACCACATTGAGATCGTCGACGTCACCGGGAGGCCGCGCCGCCCATTCCTGCGCGGTGGCGGTTCGGCGCCGCTCGGCGGGGCCGCCGAGTTGCTCGAGGACGGTGACCTCGGAGTCGCCGCGGCCGGTGTCGGTCAGCAAGCGCGCCAGCGCCGCCGGAGTCGAACGATCGCGCGACATGACGACGGCCTGCCCGCCGCGGCGCACCGCGGTGTGCGGTGCGCTCGATACCAGGCTGATGACCTCGGTGTCCTGCACCGCCCAGCCCACCCGCGAGCAGGCCAGCGCCACCGACGACACGTGCGGCAGCACCGCGACCCGCTCGGCGCCGTACAGCCGGATCAGCGAGTTGCCGACACCGTGCAGCAGTGGGTCACCGCTGGCCACCACGTGCACGTCACCCTCGGCCCCGTCGAGCAGCGTGCGCAGCGCGGGCAGCATCGGTGACGGCCACTCCCGGCGCGCAGCGGTGACGGTGTCGTCGAGCAGCGCCAATTGGCGCCCAGACCCGTAAATCACGGTGGCCCTTGTGAGTTCGGCCTTGGCGACCGGCGACAGCCCGGGCATGCCGTCGGCGCCGATGCCCACCACAATGATCGTCATCGCCACCCTCTGCTCTTCGCGCAAGCGCTCATCGCCACCCTCTGCTCTTCGCGCAAGCGCTCATCGCCACCCTCTGCTCTTCGCGCAAGCGCTCATCGCCGCCCTCTGCTCTTCGCGCAAGCGCTCATCGCCGCAACCTCCGCCACACGAACCGCGGCGTCATCCGGAACGCCAGCGCCAACACGGCCAGCGACGCGGGCACCCACACCGTGCCGCGGCCCTTACCCAGCGCGCGGACGGTGGCGTCGGCGACCTGACCCGGTGTGCTGGACAGCGGCGCGGGCGTCATGCCCTCGGTCATCCGCCCGATCACGAACCCCGGCCGAACCACCAGTAGCTGCACCCCCGAGCCGTGCAGCGCGTCGGCGAGCCCGCTGCAGAACCCGTCCAGCCCGGCCTTCGCGGACCCGTAGACGTAGTTGGCGCGTCGCACCCGGACGCCGGCCACCGACGAGAACGCGACGATGGCCCCGGCGCCCGCAGCGCGCATCGTGTCCGCCAGCACGGTCAACAGGCTGACCTGGGCGACGAAGTCGGTGTGCACGATCGCCGCGGCATGCGCGGGATCCTTCTCCGCCAGGGTCTGATCGCCGAGGATGCCGAACGCCAGCACCGCGGTGTCGATCGGGCCGTGCTCGGCGACGATGGACTCGACGAGCGGGCCGTGCGAGTCCAGGTCGTCGGCGTCGAACTCGCGCACGTGCACGGCCGCGGCGCCCGCGGCAGCAACGGCGGCCACCTCCGCGTCCAGCTCGCCGGAGCGGCGCGCCGCCAGCAGCACCGCCGCCCCGGACGCCAGACGCGTGGCCACCTCGAGGCCGATCTCGCTGCGCCCGCCGAAGACCACGACCAAGGGCAAACGAGAGTCAGCCGTGTCTGTCATGGCTGCGATTATGTCCTGCGCTACGGTGAAGCCCGATGGCCCAGTCCAGCCGCCGGGCGACCACCCGGCTCACCACCGACGCGCTCGCGTTCCTGTCCGAGCGTCATCTCGCGATGCTGACGACCCTGCGTTCGGACAACTCGCCGCACGTCGTCGCCGTCGGCTTCACCTTCGACCCGACCACCCACATCGCCCGCGTCATCACCAGCGGAGGTTCGCAGAAGGCCGTCAACGCCGAGCGGCAGGGTGTGGCCGTGCTGAGCCAGGTTGACGGTGCGCGGTGGTTGTCGCTCGAGGGCAAGGCCAAGGTCAACACCGATCCCGACGCCGTCCGCGACGCCGAACTGCGCTACGCGCAGCGGTACCGCACACCGCGGGTCAACCCGAAACGCGTCGTGATCGAGGTTCGCGTCGAGCGGGTGCTGGGCTCCTCGGGCCTGCTGGACCGCGTCGCCGACTGACCGCGAATCAGCTGACCGGCACGACCACCAGGTCGTGCGGGCGGTTGTTCACCGGCTCGGCCCCTTCGGCGGTGACGATCACGATGTCCTCGATGCGCGCGCCCCACTCGCCGGGAAAGTAGATGCCCGGCTCCACGGAGAACGCCATGCCCTCCTCGAGGGTGAGCGTGTTACCGGTGACGATGTAGGGCTCCTCATGCACTGACAGCCCGATGCCGTGGCCGGTGCGGTGCACGAACGCGTCGGCCAGGCCCTCGGCGGCCAGCACGTCGCGGGCGGCGGCGTCGACCTGTTCGGCGGTGACCCCGGGCCGGACCGCGTCGACCGCGGCCTGCTGGGCGCGCTGCAGCACCGCGTAGCGACGGGCGATATCGGCATCGGGTTCGCCGATGCTGTAGGTACGGGTCGAGTCGGAGCTGTAGCCGGGCTCGTAGGGTCCGCCGATGTCGACGACCACAATGTCACCGGCGCGCAGTTCGCGGTCCGAACACTCGTGGTGCGGGTCGGCGCCGTGCGGCCCGGAACCGACGATGATGAAGGCGACTTCCGAATGCCCCTCGGCGACAATGGCTTCCGCGATGTCGGCGGCGACATCGGCCTCGGTGCGGCCGGGCACCAGGAAGTCGGGGACCCTGGCGTGGACCCGGTCGATCGCCGCCCCCGCCTTGCGCAGCGCGTCGATCTCGGCCGGATCCTTGATCATCCGCAGCCGGCGCAGGACGTCTGTGGCCAGCACCGGTACCGTTCCGAGGACCTCGGCGAGCGGAAGCAGGTGCAGGGCGGGCATGGAGTCGGTCACCGCGACCGCGAGCGTCCCCCCGCCCAGCGCCTCGCCCACAAGTGCGTACGGGTCGTCGCCGTCGACCCAGTCGCGCACCGTCAAGCCGAGTTCGGGCACCGCCGACTCCTTGAGCGCCGCCAACTCCAGCCGGGGCACCACGATGGTCGGGTCACCGTCGGCCGGTAACACCAGCGCCGTGAGGCGCTCGAAAGTCTGCGCGCGGGAACCGACCAGATAGCGCAGGTCGTAACCCGGCGTGATGACCAGGCCCGCCAAGCCGGCATCGGCCGCGGCGGACGCGGCGGCACGTAGCCGGGAGGCGTAGACATCGGTGCTGAATCGGTTGGCCGTCATGGGATTCAGGCTAATCCGCCCCCGGATAGCCGGCGACCGGGCTCGTCGACCGCGCTACTGTCAGTGACCGTGGCCGCTCCCCTCGTCCTGCTCGACGGCGCCAGCATGTGGTTTCGCTCCTATTTCGGGGTGCCCAACTCGATCACCGCGCCCGACGGCCGCCCCGTGAACGCGCTACGCGGCTTTCTGGACGCCATGGCGACGGTGATCACCCGCGAGCGCCCCGGCCGGCTGGTGGTGTGCCGCGACGACGACTGGCGACCGCAGTGGCGCGTCGACCTCATTCCGTCCTACAAGGCGCACCGCGTGCTCGAGGAGAACCCCGAGGGTGAGCCCGACGTGGAGGAGGTGCCCGACGACCTCACCCCCCAGGTCGACATGATCTTCGAGATCCTCGACGCGTTCGGCATCCCGACCGCCGGCGCCGCCGAGTGTGAGGCCGACGACGTGCTGGGCACCCTGGCCGCGCGCGAGAAGCGCGATCCGGTGGTGGTGGTCAGCGGGGATCGCGATCTACTGCAGTTGGTGCGCGACGAGCCGGTCCCGGTTCGGGTCCTCTACCTCGGCCGCGGCCTGGCCAAGGCCACCAAATGGGGCCCGAAGGAAGTGGCCGAGACGTACGGCGTGCCGGTGGACCGGGCGGGTCCGGCGTATGCCGAACTGGCACTGCTGCGCGGCGATCCAAGCGACGGCCTGCCCGGCGTGCCCGGTATCGGAGAGAAGACGGCCGCGACGCTGCTGGCACAGCACGGATCGCTGGAGAACATCCTCGCCGCGGCCAACGACCCGAAGTCGAAGATGAGCAAGGCCTACCGGACCAAGCTGCTCAAGGCCGCCGACTACATCGAGGCGGCGGCCCCGGTGGTCAAGGTCGCCACCGACGCCGAACTGGACTGGTCGACGCCCAACGACAGGCTCCCCTTGGCAGCCGAGCATCCACGCAAAGTCGTCACACTCGCCGAGACCTACGGCGTGACATCGTCGATCGGTCGCCTGCAGAAAGCCCTCGACGGACTCGACGACTGACAGGCCTACTTGGGTCGGCCGACCTCGTAGGTGCCCTTGTCGTCCTGGAAGGTCACCGTCACCTGGCGCTTGGTGCCGTCGATGCTGACCTCGCAGTTGAAGGTGCCGCCCTTCTCGACGGTCGGATTCTGGCCGTCATTGCACTTGACGTCCTTGACGTTGGTGGCGCCATATCCGTTGGCCTCATCGGTGAGGATCTGCTGCACCCCGGACTGCGCGGCGTCGATGTCGAGCTTGGTGGTGACGAAAAAGCCCGGCTTCCAGAAGCCCATGACCAGCACGACCGCGACGATGACCGCCGCCAGCAGGCCGATGACGCCGCCGATCACCGCCAGCGAGCGCTTCGAACCCTCCTCGGCACCCGGTGTGCCGTACTGCGGGTACTGGCCGAACTGACCCGGCTGCTGGCCGTACTGGCCGGGTTGCTGTCCGTACTGGCCGGCCTGGTCGCCGTATTGGCCGGGCTGCTGCTGATAGCCCGGTTGACCGGGTTGTGCGTATGGCTGCCCGTAGTGCGGCTGCCCGTACTGCCCCGGCTGCTGATAGGCCTGCGGGGTGTACTCGCTGGGCTGCTGTCCGTACTGCTCGCCACCCGGGTACTGCTGCGGCGGCTGATACGCCGGCTGCTGGTACTGCGGGTACTGCTGCTGGCCCTGCGACGGGTCGTAGGCGGGCGGCTGCCAGCTGGGCGCCGCCTGGGTCGCATCGCCGCCCTGAGGCTGCCACCCCTGGTTGGCCGATGGATCGCTGGACGGCTGGTCCGAAGGCTGTTCCGGCTGCTGGCCTGGCCACGACTGCGTCGGATCAGATCCCTGCGGTCCGCTCATATCACTCCTTGTTCACCCGCGGCCGAGCCGCGAATACCTGGGCGTCTTGCTCCCGACACATTACCCCGCATCAACAGCCACGACGCCGCGTCGAACGTCGTTTATCGCGCGTTTCGCGGTGCTTCGCAGCCCGGCGCCGGGCGCGGCGTTGCGTACCTGGTCCAGCAGGTCGAGGACCTGGCGGCACCACCGGACGAAATCGCCTGCCGACAGCGGTGATCCGCTGCCCGTGGCGTCGGACGCGGCCAGCGCACTGGTCAGGTCGCCGGTCGTGGCCCACCGGAAGATCGCGGCGACGAACCCGTCGTCGGGCTCACGGCTGCCCGTGATGCGGTGGCGCTGTTCGTCGGCGCGCAGCTCTGTCCACAGCCGCCGCGTCTGGTTGAGGGCGCGGCGCAGTCTTCCGGTCGGGATGTCGAAACCCTCGCGAGCGCCCGGCGTGTCACCGCGCGCCTCATAGAGCACCGCCGACACCACGCCTGCCAGTTCGGCGGCGTCGAGTCCCTCCCAGATGCCGGTGCGCAGCGCCTCGGCCACCAGCAGGTCACTTTCGCTGTAGATCCGGGCCAGCAGGCGGCCGTCGTCGGTCACCTTGGGATCGTCCGCGGCGCCGCTGATGAAGCCACGTTCGGTCAGCAGCACCACAATCCGGTCGAACGTGCGCGCCAGCGAGTTGGTCGCCGCGGCCACCTTCTGCCGGATCTGTTCATTGTCGCGTTCGATGCGCAGGTAGCGCTCGGCCAGCCGGGCCTTCTCCTCCCGGTCGGGCCGGTGATGAGCCGGGTGCGAGCGCAATTGCTCGCGCAACGAGGCCAACTCGGGGTCGATGTCGCGCTCGGCGCCCTCACGCGTGGGCCCGCTGCGCCTTCCCTTCCTCGACGGCACATCCAGGCGCTCGGCCGCCGAGATGAGCGCCGAGGCGAGGTCGCGCCGTGCGCGCGGATTGCGGTGCTCGACGCGTTTGGGCAACGGCATGGTGCCCATCGGGGCGGACGTTCCCGAGTAGTCGGCCGACGAGATCCGCCCGGCCCAGCGGTGTTCGGTCAACACCAACGGGCGCGGATCCTCGTCGTCGCGGGCGGCTTCGAGCACGACGGCCAAGCCTCCTCTGCGACCGTGGGTGATCGTGATGATGTCGCCGCGCCGCAGCGAGGCCAGCGCCTCGTTGGCCACCCTGCGGCGCTGCAGCCGTGACGCCCGCGATTGGGCGCGTTCGCGTTCGGAGATCTGCATCCGCAGCCGGACGTAGTCGAGGATCGAGTCGTCGCCCAGTTCGGCGTTGATCTCGCTGAGCATCCGCTCGCCGCGCTCGATGCCGCGGCGCAGCCCGACCACCGACCGGTCGGCCTGGTACTGCGCGAACGAGCTCTCCAGCAGTTTGTGTGCCTGCGCCGGACCCATCTGCTGGACGAGGTTGATGGTCATGTTGTACGAGGGCGCAAAGGAACTGCGCAGCGGAAATGTCCGGGTGGATGCCAATCCGGCCACCTCGGCCGGTTCGACGTCCGGGGTCCACAGCACCACGGCGTGGCCTTCGACGTCGATGCCGCGCCGGCCCGCGCGACCGGTCAGCTGCGTGTACTCGCCGGGCGTCAACGGCACGTGTTGTTCGCCGTTGAACTTCACCAACCGTTCGAGCACTACCGTGCGCGCGGGCATATTGATGCCCAAAGCCAGTGTCTCCGTGGCGAATACCGCCTTAACCAGGCCCGCGGAGAACAGTTCCTCGACGGTGTGGCGGAACACCGGCAGCATGCCGGCGTGATGGGCGGCAAGGCCACGCAGCAGGCCTTCGCGCCACTCGTGGTAGTCGAGGACGATCAGGTCGGCCTCGGGCAGATCTCCGCAGCGACGGTCGACGACCTCGGCGATGCGGGCGCGTTCCTCGTCGGTGGTCAGCCGAAGCGATGACCGCAGGCACTGTTTGACCGCGGCGTCGCATCCCGCCCGCGAGAAGATGAACGTGATTGCGGGCAGCAGCTCTTCGCGGTCCAGCGTGGCGATCACCTCGGGCCGCGACGGCGGCCGGTACATGGTCGGCCTGCCCCGGTTGCGGCCGCGGCCACGCGGCTGCCAGTCGGCCAGCCGGTCCGCTTCGCGCCGGTGTGCGATGTGGCGCAGCAACTCCGGGTCGACCAGCAGCTCCCGGTTCGGTTTCGTGGTGCCGCGAGCCGCCCGGGTGGCGCGGTAGTCGAACAGGTCGAACAACCGCTTGCCGACCAGGACGTGCTGCCAAAGCGGAACGGGACGGTGTTCGTCGACGATGACCGTGGTGTCCCCGCGTACGGTCTGGATCCAGCCGCCGAACTCCTCGGCATTGCTGACCGTCGCCGACAGGCTCACCAGCCGAACCTCGTCGGGCAGGTGCAGGATGACCTCTTCCCACACCGCGCCGCGCATGCGGTCCGCCAGAAAGTGCACCTCGTCCATCACGACATACGAAAGACCCTGCAGCGTCGCCGAATTCGCGTAGAGCATGTTGCGAAGGACCTCGGTGGTCATCACCACCACGTCGGCGTCACCATTGACCGACTGATCGCCGGTGAGCAGTCCGATCTTCTCCGGGCCGTAGCGTTGCACCAGGTCGTTGTGCTTTTGGTTGCTCAGCGCCTTGATCGGCGTCGTGTAGAAGCACTTGCCGCCCGCAGCCAGCGCGAGGTGCACCGCGAACTCCCCCACGACGGTCTTGCCTGCGCCGGTGGGTGCGCACACCAGCACTCCATGCCCGTTCTCCAGTGCCTCGCAGGAGCGGCGCTGGAAGTCGTCGAGCGCAAACGACAACTGTTCGGCGAAACGGGCCAGCTCGCAGCCCGATTCACTAGGTGGCATCGTCATCGACCACATGCCGCGCGGACGTCGGCACGGTGCTGGACGCCTCGACGGGCTCGGCGGGTTCGATCGGTGCGGCCTGGTCGTCGGAGATGTCCTCGAGCGCGGCCCGCCGGGCCTTACGCCGGTCGTGCAGCCTCGCGATCTGAATCGCGAACTCGAGCAGCACCGTCAGGGCGAGCGCCAGTGCCAGCATCGAGAACGGGTCGGATCCCGGGGTGAACAGCGCGGCGAACACGAACAACGCGAAGATCAACCCGCGGCGCCACGCCTTGAGCCGCTCGTAGGTCAGCACTCCGACGGCATTGAGCATCACGATCAGCAGCGGGAACTCGAAGCTGAAACCGAAGACCAGCAGCAGGTTGATCAGGAAGCCGAAGTACTGATCGCCGGACAGCGCGGTGATCTGCACGTCGCTGCCGACGGTGAGCAGGAAGCCCAACGCGGTCGCCAACACCACGTAGGCCAGCACCGCGCCCGCCACGAACAGCACGGCGCCGACGGTGACGAACGCGACCGCGAAGCGGCGCTCCTTCTTGTACAGCCCGGGGGTGATGAAGGCCCACATCTGATAGAGCCACACCGGGCAGGCCAGCACGATGCCCGCGGTCAGCGCGACCTTCAGGCGCAGCATGAACTGGTCGAAGGGCGCGGTGGCCAGCAGGCGGCATTCGTCGTCGGGTGCGATGGTCGCCCGCGACGAGGGCGGCAGATCGCAGTAAGGACCGCGCAGCCAGTCGCCGAGGCTGGGCAGCCCGAACACGCCGTGGCTGTACCAGAGGAAGCCCAGGATCGTCGTGACGACGACGGCAGCCGCCGAGATCAGCAGCCGGGTGCGTAGCTCATGCAGATGCTCGACCAGCGACATCGTGCCGTCGGGGTTGACCCGCGAGCGCCGTCGGCGAGGATCGAGCTTCTTGAACAGTCCTGGGGTCTGCACGGCATGCCTACTTACGCGGCAGCGCGGCCGCGGTCAGTCGATTCTCGACGGTCAGGCGGGACGTTTGTCCGAGGGATGCTCGGTTGCCGGAGCCGTTGCGTTGTCCGGAGCGGCGTTGTCGACCCGCTCCGAGGCGATCGGAGTGGCCGGCGGCGTGTCCGACTTGGAATCGGCCTGCATCTCCTTGATCTCCGATTTGAAGATCCGCATCGACTTGCCCAGCGAGCGCGCCGCGTCCGGGAGCTTCTTGGCACCGAAGAGCAGCACGAATACGGCGATAACGATCACCCAGTGCCAGGGTTGTAGACCGCCCATTTAGGTCACCTCCAGACGTCGCGGCCAGTCTACCGTCACTCGGCCTGCGCGCCGTATGCCCGCAGCGCCGCTTGCGCCGATTCCCGCACTCTCTCCGCAAGATGGGCGGGTTCGAGCACCCGCACGGCCGACCCGAATCCGAGTACGAACCGGGCCATCCAGTCGTCGGAGGCGTAGGTCATCGAGGCCTCCCAGCCGCCGTCGGGCAGTTCTCGGCTCACCCGCAGCGGGTAGTAGTCGAACATCCACGCCGCCGACCGGTCGATCAGCAGGAGTGCTGAGGGCAGCGAGGGATCCGCGTCGAACAGCGAGGTGTCCGGTTCGGCCTGCACCGCCGGCGGTGGCGGCGACGACGGCTCGTCGAGCACCTGCGCGTCGACGATGCGGTCGAAACGGAACAGTCGGACCCCCTCGGCGGTTCGGCACCACGCCTCCAGGTAGCTGTGGTCGCCGACCAGCACCACCCGGATCGGGTCAACGATGCGGCTGGTCAGCACGTCGTGCGAAGCCGAGTAGTACTCGATGGACAAGGCGTGCCCGTCGCGCACCGCCTCCCGCACCGCCGCGGCCGCCTCGCTCTCGATCGGCGCGGGCTCGTCGACCGCCGCGCCGTCCTGGCCTACCGTGCCCGCGGCGGACTCGATCTTCGCGATCGCGCTGCGCGCCGCCTCCGGGTCGACCATGCCGGGCACCTCGGCCAACGCGCGCAGGGCCACCAGCACGCCCGTCGCCTCCGGCGACGTCAACCGCAGCGGGTGGTCGATACCGGCGGTGAACGTCACTTCGATTGTGTCGCCCGAGAATTCGAAGTCGATCAGATCGCCGGGGCCGTATCCGGGCAGCCCACACATCCACAGCTGGTTGAGGTCCTCGCGCAATTGCTTGACGCTGACGCCGAGATCGGAGGCCGCCTCGGCGTAGGTGATCCGCGGGTTGGCCTGGAAGTACGGCACCATGTTGAGCAGCCGGACCAGCCGCGTCGACACGGCCGTCATGCGCGATCCGCCTGCGCGGTCAACCGGGCCACCACATCGTCGCGCAACGAATCGGGCTCGAGAGCCACCGCGTCGGGGCCGTAACTGGCGACCTCGCGCGCCAACCGGTCGAACATGCCGATGTCGATGGTGATCACCTCGCCCGCGCGGCCGTTGTGCGTGTGGGGCGTCGCCGAGGCGGCCCGTCGACGCAGCGCGGTGCCCTTGCCGTCGGCGATCCAGACCCGCGCCTGGCCACCGGACGGCCACTCACCCACTGCGCGCTCGACGACTTCGCGGAGGTCGACGTCCTGCGGTCGCTTGACCGCACCGGGTGGGCCGACCGTGGTCACCTCGGCGCCGATGCGGGAGAGCCGAAAGGTGCGTGTGGCGTCGCGGTCGCGGTCGTGGCCCACCAGATACCAGCGGCCCCTGTGGGTGATGACGCCCCAGGGTTCCACCGTGCGGGTGGTGTAGGGGTCGCTGCGCGACGGTCGGTGCGGGAACTGCACGGCTTGTCCAGAATCGATGGCGGACAACAGGATTCCGAGCACCTCCTCGGAGCCGCGCAGCCCGGGCAGGGCAGCGGTCGAGGTGATCGTCGGCGCGGCCTCCACGGCGTCGATGTCGATACCCGCGGCGCGCAGCTTCAGCAACGCGCCCTGGGTGGCGGTGATGAGCTCCGGGGATTCCCACAACTGGGTCGCCACGGCGACGGCGGCCGCCTCGTCGGGGGTCAGTTCGACCGTGGGCAGCGCGTAGGCCTCGCGGTTGATCCGGTAGCCCTCGGTCGGGTCGAACTGCGAAACCCGCCCCGTCTCCAGCGGAATCCCCAAGTCGCGCAACTCGTTCTTGTCGCGCTCGAACATGCGGGAGAAGGCCTCGTCGCTGGCGCTGTCGGCGTATCCCGAAACCGTCTGACGGATCCGCTCGGCGGTGATGAAGTTCCGCGTCGACAGCAGCGCGATCACGAGGTTCATCAGCCGCTCGACTTTGGAGATCGCCACTCGACCCAGCTTAGGGTGTCCGGCCCGCACGGCGAGCGCTCAGCCTGGTACCAGTTTTCGCGAGACTTACATCGAGGCGATGAGCCGCTTGACCCGCTCGTCGACCGACCGGAACGGGTCCTTGCACAGCACCGTGCGCTGCGCCTGATCGTTGAGCTTGAGGTGCACCCAGTCGACGGTGAAGTCGCGGCCGGCCTCCTGGGCGGCGCTGATGAACTCCCCGCGCAGTTTGGCCCTGGTGGTCTGCGGCGGCGTGTTGACGGCCGCTTCGATGTCCTCGTCGGTGGTGATCCGCGCGGCCAGTCCCTTGCGCTGCAGCAGATCGAACACCCCGCGTCCGCGCTTGATGTCGTGGTAGGCGAGGTCGAGCTGGCTGATCTTGGGATCGGACAGCTCCATGTTGTAGCGGTCCTGATAGCGCTGGAACAGCTTTCGTTTGATCACCCAGTCGATCTCGGTGTCGACCTTGGCGAAGTCCTGGCTCTCCACGGCGTCGAGTTGACGTCCCCACAGGTCGACCACCTGCTGGATCTGCGTATTGGGCTCGCGGCTCTGCAGGTACTCGACGGCGCGGGCGTAGTACTCGCGCTGGATGTCCAGGGCGCTGGCCTGCCGACCCCCGGCCAGGCGCACCGGGCGCCGTCCGGTCAGGTCGTGGCTGACCTCCCGGATCGCGCGGATCGGGTTGTCCAGCGAGAAGTCGCGGAACGCGATCCCGGCCTCGATCATCTCCAGCACCAGTGACGCGGTGCCCACCTTGAGCATCGTGGTGGCTTCGCACATGTTCGAGTCGCCGACGATGACGTGCAGCCTGCGGTACTTCTCGGCGTCGGCGTGCGGTTCGTCGCGGGTGTTGATGATCGGGCGCGACCGGGTGGTGGCCGAGGACACGCCCTCCCAGATGTGCTCGGCACGCTGGCTCAGGCAGAACGTCGCCGCCTTGGGGGTCTGCAGCACCTTGCCCGCACCGCAGATCAGCTGGCGGGTGACCAGGAACGGCAGCAGCACGTCGGAGATGCGTGAGAACTCGCCGGCCCGCACGATCAGGTAGTTCTCGTGGCAGCCGTAGGAGTTGCCCGCCGAGTCGGTGTTGTTCTTGAACAGGTAGATGTCACCACCGATGCCCTCGTCGGCCAGCCGCTGTTCGGCGTCGATGAGCAGATCCTCGAGCACCCGTTCACCCGCGCGGTCGTGGGTGACCAGCTGCGTGAGGCTGTCGCACTCGGCGGTGGCGTACTCGGGATGGCTGCCCACGTCGAGGTAGAGCCGGGCGCCGTTCCTGAGGAAGACATTCGAACTGCGGCCCCACGACACGACTCGCCGGAACAGGTAGCGCGCCACCTCGTCGGGGCTGAGCCGACGATGGCCGTGGAACGTGCAGGTGACACCGAATTCGGTCTCGATGCCCATGATCCGTCGCTGCACCTCATCGAGACTACTTGTTGCTCGGCGGTCACGGAGGGCAAGCCGCGCCGAAGAAGCACCGGACATCGGGTTGACACCCGCTGCGCGGTCCGTAAGGGCGGCGCGGGCCTGTGGATAACTTCAGCGGCCCGGACGCCGATTCTGTCAGCATGAGCCATGGGGGAAATCGTCAAGGTCGACGTGTCGCAACTGCGCACCGTCGCCGACTGGGTCATGACCGCCGCCGACCGGATTGCCGAGATGCGTTGGCCCGAATTGAATCCGGATGAGCTTGCCGGCGCGGCCGTCGCCGACGTCGCCGCGACGGGTGCTGTGGCGCCCGGGCTCGCCGAGGTCGTCGCCAACATGCGCGGATGGGCGCTCGCGGCGCGGATCTCCGCGGACGCGTTCGAGCGCGCGGAGCTACGCACCGCCGACCGCGTCGGGAAGTGACGCCGCCGACCGTCGGCCAGGCCGAAGCCTGGTCTCCGGGCGCGCTGGGTCGGCTGGCCGATGGTTGGGACCGCAACGCCCGGTTCGTGTGCGCGCACGCCGACTCACTGGCCTCCGAATTCAGCTTCTGGACCGGTGCAGGCGCAGACATGGCCCGCGAGCGCGCGAAATGCATTGTCGCGACGGCCGATACGCTGTCGCGCGCACTGGTGCTCGCGGCCGCTGCGGCCCGCGACGGCGCCGCCCAGATCAGTGCGGCCCGAGCCGACGTCATGGCCGTGGTGTCCGCCGCGCGTACCGAGGGTTTTGCCGTCGACGACGCCGGGTCGGTCGCGGTACACGCTCCACCGTCGCCGCTACTGGTCGCACTGTCCGGTGGTGTGCCGTCGGTCGCCGTCGAGATGCTCACCGTGCGTGCGGCCGAGTTGACCGGCCGACTCACCGAGGCCCTGAACCGCCTGGGTGCCGCGGACGCCGATGCTGCCGCCGATATCGTCGAGGCGTTCGCCATTCCGGATGCCGGTGGTCAGGCCGCCGATGCCGGCGTCGTCGCCGCGTGGCCCACCAGCAGCCAGGACCGGATCGCCGACCAGATCGCGGCGATGACGCCCGAACAGCGGCAGCGGCTGGTCGAGGAATTCCCTTCGCAGGTGGGCAACACCGACGGGATCCCGTGGGAGATGCGGGTCGAGGCCAACCGCACCAACGTGGCGCAGGCGGTGCTGCGCGAACCCGACCCGCAACGCCTCGCGGTGTACCGGGAACTGCTCGGAGAGATCGACGATCCCGCCGGTGGACCCGTCCGCTCAGACCGCCAGGTTCTCGCGTTCGACCCCGGCCGTTCATCGCTGGTGGAGCTGCACGGCAACGTCGCATCGGCCTCCAGCGTCGCCGTCCTCGTGCCGGGCCTGAACACGACGATCACCGGGTCGGCGACCAACGCCGGGACCGCCCGCAGGTTCGTCTCGGCGACCCGCGGCGACGTCGCGGCAATCACCTATCTCGGTGGGCCTTTTCCGCGCGGCGACAACGTCGTGGGCGGTCTGGCGGCCGCCGCCGACCCCCGCTACGCGCTGGACATGGCGCCGCGACTGGTCGCCTTCACCGAGGACGTCGACCGCACGGTGGACTCGACCGGCCGCCGCATCCCGGTCACCGTTGTCGGCCACTCCTACGGCGGGTCGATCGTGGGCACCGCCGAGGCGTTGGGCATGACCTCGGACCGCACGATGTACGTGGCCGCCGCAGGCGCGGGCGTCGGGGTGCGCGAGCCCGACGACTGGCACAACAGAAACCCGCATGTGCTGCGCTTCTCCATGACACCGCCCGGCGACTTCATCGCGGCCGTGCAGGGCATCCCTGGCGGCCCGCACGGCGCCGACCCCGACGAGATGCCCGGTGTGATCAGGTTGCCCGCCGGCCGGTACGACGACGGCCGCCCGATGGCCGGACCCAGCGCCCACTCCGACGTGCTCAACGCGCCCTCGGACGCCTGGCGCGCGATCCTCGGGGTCATCACCGGTGATATCGGCAGGGATCGTGCAACCTCACGACAACCGGGATGACATCTGGCCAGAATAAGCCGGTGTGGTCGCGCAGCTCGCCCGTCGACGGGTTCCGGCTCGCCTACGACCGGTTCGGCACCAGGGGCGCGCCGCCGGTGGTTCTGCTACACGGCTGGCCGGGCAACCGCCACGACTATCGCCGGGTGGTGCCCCTGCTCGGGGATGCCGCCGATGTCATCGTGCCGGACCTGCGGGGGTTCGGCGGCTCGGACAAACATGCGGTCGCCATCCGGCACTTCTACAGCGCCACCGCGCAGGCCGGCAGCATCATCGGGCTGATCAAGGAGCTCGAGCTGTCCGAGGTGGTGCTCGCCGGCTATGACGTCGGCAGTCGCGTCGCGCAGAGCATCGCTCGCATGCAGCCGGATCTGGTGCGTTCGCTGGTGCTGTCCCCGCCGCTACCCGGGGCCGGTGACCGCGTCCTGACCGCGAAGGCGCAGAGCGAGTTCTGGTATCAGTCCTTCCACCAGCTGCCGCTGGCGGGCCAGCTGCTCGACGGAAACCCCGACCTGGTCCGCGACTACCTACGGCACTTCTGGACGCATTGGTCCGGGCCGAATTTCGCCGTGTCCGAGGACGATCTGGAACGGTTGGTGTCCGACTACGGTCTGCCCGGGGCGTTCACCGCGTCGATCGCGTGGTACCGCGCGGGTGCCGGGATGATCGCGCAGTCGCTCACCGAACTGCCGCCCGAGCGTGCCATCAAGATCCACGTACCCACCGATGTGGTGTGGCCGCACCATGATCCGCTGTTCCCCGCCGAGTGGTCGGACCGACTCGGGCACTACTTCACCGATGTGCACGTGCACTTCGCTTATGACGCGGGACATTTCACACCGCTGGAGTGCCCCGAACAGTTCGCCGAACTCATCCTCATCCGGGCTCGACCGACCCCGGCCGCCGGCTGACCTACTCCCCGGCGGGTCCGGTGTCCTGCGGGGTCTCCTCCGCCGGCGGCAGCAGTGTTTCCAGCGCGGAGCCGGTGATCCGGCGGAACGCACGGCGGGGCCGATTGGCGTCCAGGATCGCCACCTCGAGCGTCGCGGGACCCAGCACGCGCTGCTCGGAGCCGCCGTTGCCCGCGGCGTGCAGCGCATCGATCGCGATCTTCATCGCATCCTCCAGGCCGGCGTTCTCGGTGTAGGAGTCGTTGAGGGCGGCGATGATCGGTTCCGTCGTTCCGCCCATGACCACGAAGTGGGGCTCGTCGGCGATCGACCCGTCATAGGTGATGCGGTACATCTCCGGAGATTTCGACTCGCCGTAGTGGGCGACCTCCGCGACACACAACTCGACCTCGTAGGGCTTGGCCTGCTCGGTGAAGATGGTGCCCAGCGTCTGGGCGTAGATGTTGGCCAGCTGACGTCCGGTCACGTCGCGGCGGGCGTAGGCATAACCCCTGGTGTCGGCGTACTGGATGCCACCCCGGCGCAGGTTGTCGAACTCGTTGAACCGCCCGACGGCCGCGAACCCGACCCTGTCGTAGAGCTCGCTGACCTTCTGCAGCGAGCGGGACGGGTTCTCGGCGACGAACAGCACGCCGTCGGCGTAGGCCAGCGCCACGACGCTGCGCCCCCTGGCAATACCTTTGCGTGCGAGCTCGGAACGCTCGCGCATCGCCTGTTCGGGCGAGATGAAATAGGGAAAGCTCACGAATCTCCCCGCGCATCGGTCGAACGGTGGACGGCGTCGGGACCGAAAGTGTCAGCGCGCGAGCGGTTTTCGACCACCAGACGGGCGAACTCGGCGATGCGCTCCTCGGTCACCTCTTCGGCGCCGTCGGCGTCGATGATCACCGCGGTCGGGTAGATACCGCGCACGAGGTCGGGCCCGCCGGTCGCCGAATCGTCGTCAGCGGCGTCGTAGAGCGCTTCAATTGCCACCCGCAGCGCCGAATCTCCGTCCGTCACTTGCGAATACAGCTTCTTCATCGACGACTTGGCGAAGATGGACCCCGACCCCACCGACTGGTAACCCTCTTCTTCGAAGTTCCAGCCGCCCGCCGCGTCGAAGGACACGATGCGCCCCGCCGCTTGCGGGTTGGGGTCGTCGACGTCGTATCCGGCCAGCAACGGCAGCGCGACGAAACCCTGCAGTGCCGCACCGAGATTGCCGCGCACCATGGTCGCGAGCCGGTTCACCTTGCCCGGGAAGGTCAGCGCGACGCCTTCCAGCTTCTCGTAATGCTCGAGTTCGACGGCGTAGAGGCGGGCGAACTCGACGGCGATGGCCGCCGTCCCGGCGATGCCCGTGGCCGTGTAGTCGTCGGTGATGTACACCTTCTGCACATCGCGACTGGCGATCATGTGGCCCTGGGTGGCGCGGCGGTCGCCGGCCATGACCACGCCGCCAGGGAACTTCAGCGCGACGATCGTGGTGCCGTGCGGCGCGAAGTCGGTTTGCGCATCGCCGGGCTGGCCGGCACGGTGCGCGGGCAGGAGTTCGGGCGCCTGGCGGCGCAGCAGTTCAGAGAAGGACGACAGGTCCACGGGGACTGAGGGTGCTACCGGATAGCCGGTGCCGGAGGGGTGGGGGAAGGCCAGCTGATCGCGTTGCGGCCAGGTCACTGTCCACCCTTCTGTACGTATGCGCGGACGAAGTCCTCGGCGTTCTCCTCGAGGACGTCGTCGATCTCATCGAGCAGGTCGTCGGTGTCCTCGGCCAGCTTCTCGCGACGCTCCTGCCCGGCGGCCGTGCTGCCGGTGAGGTCGTCGTCCTCGCCGCCACCACCGCCACGCTTGGTCTGCTCCTGAGCCATCGCTGCCTCCTGCGTAAGTTGTCGGCGGGCTCACTGCTGCCCGCCGTGACTCCACATTACCGGTCGCCGCGCCGATTGCCTGCGATAGCGCGCCTAATTGGTGAGCTGTTCTACCAATTCGACGGCGCTGTCCACCGAGTCCAGCAGGGCTCCGACGTGCGCCTTACTGCCTCGCAGCGGCTCCAGGGTGGGGATCCGGACAAGCGAATCACCGCCCAGATCGAAAATCACCGAGTCCCAACTGGCCGCTGCGATATCGGCCCCGAAGCGACGCAGGCACTCACCGCGGAAGTACGCGCGCGTGTCGGTCGGTGGGTTGTCGACCGCGTCCAGCACCTGCTGCTCGGTGACCAGCCGCTTCATCGACCCGCGGGCCACCAGGCGGTTGTAGAGCCCCTTGTCCAGGCGCACGTCGGAATACTGCAGGTCGACCAGGTGTAGCCGCGGTGCCGACCAGCCCAGGTTCTCGCGGTGGCGGAACCCTTCGAGCAGGCGCAGCTTGGCCGGCCAGTCCAGGATCTCCGCGCACTCCATCGGATCGCGTTCGAGCAGGTCGAGTACTTCGGCCCACATCTTGACGATGTCGGCGGCACGCGGGTCCGGATCGCGGCTGTCCACGAGCTTGGCCACGCGGTCGAGGTACATCCGTTGCAGCGCAAGGCCGGTCACCTCGCGACCGTCGGCCAGCGCGACGGTGGCGCGCAGCGACGGGTCCCGGCTGATGACATGCACCGCGTGCACGGGACGGGCCAGCGCGAGATCGCTGAGATCCATCCCCTCTTCGATCAGGTCCAGCACCAGCGCGGTGGTGCCGAGCTTGAGGTAGGTCGAGGTCTCCGACAGGTTCGCGTCGCCGATGATCACGTGCAGCCTGCGGTACTTGTCGGCGTCGGCGTGCGGCTCGTCGCGGGTGTTGATGATGCCGCGCTTGAGCGTGGTCTCGAGGCCGACCTCCACCTCGATGTAGTCCGAGCGCTGCGACAGCTGGAAACCGGGTTCGTCGCCGGACGGACCGATGCCCACGCGCCCGGAACCGGTCACGACCTGGCGTGACACCAGGAACGGCGTCAGCCCGGCGATCACCGCGGAGAACGGGGTCTGCCGGCTCATCAGGTAGTTCTCGTGCGACCCGTAGGAGGCGCCCTTACCGTCGACGTTGTTCTTGTAGAGCTGCAGTTTCACGGCGCCGGGGACGCTGGCGACGTGCCGCGCGGCGGCCTCCATCACCCGCTCGCCGGCCTTGTCCCAGATCACGGCGTCCAGCGGGTCGGTGCACTCGGGAGCGGAGTACTCCGGATGGGCGTGGTCGACGTAGAGGCGGGCGCCGTTGGTCAGGATCATGTTCGCCGCGCCGACCTCGTCCGCGTCGACGACCGGCGGGGGGCCCGCGGACCGGCTCAGGTCGAAACCACGAGCGTCGCGCAGCGGCGATTCCACCTCATAGTCCCAGCGCGTGCGCTTGGCACGCTGGATCCCGGCCGCCGCGGCGTACGCGAGCACGGCCTGGGTGGAGGTCAGGATCGGATTCGCGGTCGGGTCGGACGGCGACGAGATGCCGTACTCGACCTCGGTTCCGATGATCCGTTGCATGTCGTCAAGCCTAGGTGACGGCGGAAAGTAGCCTGCGACCGTGCCATCCGATCCGGTCGATCCCGCCCCCGTCGATGCGTCGCGCCGTCAGGCCGCCGAACGGTGGTTCCTCGTGCACGGCCTGCCGGCGGTGTTGCGGCCCAGCCGCTCGGTCCGCCAGCTGTGGTCGCGGTCGGCGCCCGCCCTGGCCGCATTCGCGGTGCTGATGGGCAACACCGTCGCGGTGGTGGCGTTGACGGGCAAGCATGCGATCGACATCGACGGACGGCCGACGCGGGGCGAGTGGTTCGTGCTGGTGCTGCTGATCCTGGTGCTGCCGGCGGCCGCGGCGCTCGGCTGGTGGGTGTCGCGCATCTCTGTTCCACGGGGTCGACTCGTGGCCGCGGCGGTCGCTGTCGTCGTCGCGGTGTTGGGCGGTGTGTTCGGCGGCCCAGGCCCGTACCTGCCGAGGAACCTGGTCTGGGTGGCGGTGGCCATCGCGGTGATCCTGACGCTGACCGCGAGCGGTGTGGGCGCGATCCTCGGCTGGGCCGCCCGGGTGACCCTCGCGCACCTGAGCGCGGCGGGGTCACTGCTGCTGCGCGCGTTGCCCGTGCTCTTGCTGACGTTCCTGGTGTTCTTCAACTCGCCGGTCTGGTTGATGGCGGCGACGATCTCGCGCACCCGGCTCTGGCTGGCGCTGTCGTTCCTCACGGCGATCGCGGCGGCGTTCGTCGCGTCGGTGATCGTGGACCGGTTGCGCCCCATGGTCAACGCCACCGATCCGCATCCAGGTCACGCCGAAAAGCTCGACGGCACTCCGTTCGCCGACATGCCCGATCCCGCGCAGGTGAAGCCGCTGAGCCGGCCCGAGCGCTGGAACGTGTACTTCGTGCTCGCGGTATCGCAACTGGCCCACATCCTGGTGGTGGCGGCGGTCACGGCGCTGTTGTTTCTCGTGTTGGGGTTGATCCTGCTCTCCCCCGAGCTGCTTGCGGCATGGACGCACAACGGTTCTGCCGACGGCCGATTCCTTGGCATGACGATCCCGGTTCCGGATGCGCTGATACAGGTGACGTTGTTCCTCGGAGCGCTGACGTTCATGTACGTCAGCGCCCGCGCGGTGGGCGACGACGCCTATCACGACCGCTTCATCGCCCCGCTGGTCGACGATCTGAGGCTCACGCTGACCGCCCGCAACCGCTACCGGGCCGCCGTTCCGGCGCGGTGAGCGCTTCTGTGAGCAGATCTCGCGCACAATGAGCCCGTGTCGGACATGCGTCGGGTGCACAACTGGTTCCTGCATCGCGGTCTGCCGCTGGTCCTCACCCGGCGGATCCGCTCCGGCGCGTTGATCGAACGCTCCGCACCGATGGTCAGCGGTGTCGGAGCGGTGATCTCGCTGACGATGCTGCTGGCCGATCTCACCGGTGATGACCCCGATCTCGGCTACGCGATCCGTTTGGGCGTGCTGACCGCACTCTTGGTCGCGGCCCCCTTCGGGCTGCATCTGCTGCACCGCATCGGCACCGCGCACAGCGAAGCCGGACGACGATCGGCCGCGTTGGTGGTGATGGCCCTGTTCGTGTTGGGACTTCCGTTCGCCGACAGCGGCTTTTCGGGCATCGCGGCTGTCGAGGCCGTCGGGTTCGCGGTCATCGCCCTGGTCGCGATCTGGCTCACCTATCTCGGTATCGGGGCGATAGCCCTGTGGGCGCTGCGGTTCGCCTGGGTGCAACTCGGTGCGCTCGGGACACTGATGAGCCGGGCGCTGCCGCTGTTGATGCTCACCGTCGTGGTGTACTTCACCGGCGAGCTGTGGCAGCTGGCCGCCCGGATGCCACGCCAACGGCTCTGGCAGACAATCGGTTTCCTGGCCTTGGTGGCGCTGATCTTCGTGGTCACCACGATTCGCGACGAGGTTAGGGCGTTGCGCGAAGACCGCGCCGAACAAAACGATCCGGCCAAGCTTCTCGAGGGCACACCGCTGGCCGTTGAGCCCGGCACCCGGCTGGAGCGTACACCGCTGTCGCTGGCCGAGCAGATCAATGTCGTTGCGGTGATGGTGTTTTCCCAGACCATCCAGGTGGTGTTCTTCACAACGGGACTATTCGTGTTCTTTCTCGCATTGGGCATCATCGCCGTGCCTGACGACGTCGCGGTGCTGTGGGCGTCGGAGGTGTCGTGCCCGGTCGGCCAACCACCCTGTCCGGGAACGTGGTTCGGGGTCAACGTGCCGGTTCCGCAGACCATTGTGCACGTCTCGCTTTTCGTCGCCGTGCTGTCCGGGTTGTACTTCACCGTCAGCACCAGCGTGGACCCGTTGTATCGCGAACGCTTTTTCGAGCCGCTGATCGCCGACGTCGCGGTCAGCCTGGCCGGACGCGACGCCTACCGCGCCTACGTCTGCAACGAGTAACTGTTGGCGAGATCGTCCTGCGTCACGCAGGCGTCCTCGGTGGCGGTGTCGACGACGAGCGGCGATGTCGGGGTACGCGCTTGGTACGACCAGCCCTCGGGTAGCGACAGCCTGGCGGCGAGGCCGGCAAGGTCGCTCAGCGACAGCGACGGGTCGACCGTCTGGCTGAACGTCTGCATGACCCACCGGCGGCCGTCCGGATCGACTAGTTCGTAGATCTCCCGGCCCGCGTCGAACGTGAAGATCGCCTTGCGGTCCACCCGGTTCAGCTGGTACGGGGCCGGGTTCATCGAGGCCAGCTTGACGGTGGCTTGCCGCAGCATCTCGATACCACCGAAGCTCTTGCGTTCCAACGTCTCCCGGCCTCTCTTGCCGATACTGCTCATGAGCCAGTACCGCGGCCCGTTGAGCAGCGTGGCGACGGCGCCGTTCTCCTCGGCGATTGCCTTCGCGTCGAGCGCATTCCACAGATCGGCCGGGCAGTCGTTGAGCGGAAAGGTGTTGTACACCGTGGCTTCGGCGCCGGACGGCGTGGTCTTGACGAGCAGCACTTCGCCGTACCGCTTGCCGAAAACACCGTCCGTGACCGACAGGTCGTCCTCGGACATGACGCGACGGTATCCCTCGACGCGCGCGAGCGTGCGCGAATTGCCGCACAAGCGCGGCGTGCCGTGTGCAAACACGCGCGCTCGCGCCAACAAGGAGAGCTACAGGTACTGGCCCAGGTTGGACTCGGTGTCGATCGCGCGGCTGGCCGACGAGCTCTTGCCGGTGACCAGCGTGCGGATGTAGACGATCCGCTCGCCCTTCTTGCCCGAGATCCGTGCCCAGTCATCGGGATTGGTGGTGTTGGGCAGGTCCTCGTTCTCGGCGAACTCGTCGACGATCGAGTCCAGCAGATGCTGGATCCGCAGACCCTTGCTGCCGGTCTCCAGCACCGACTTGATCGCGTACTTCTTGGCCCGGTCGACGACGTTCTGGATCATCGCACCGGAGTTGAAGTCCTTGAAGTACATGACCTCTTTATCGCCGTTGGCGTAGGTCACCTCGAGGAAGCGGTTGTCGTCGATCTCGGCGTACATCCGGTCGACGACCTTCTCGATCATCGCCTTGATCGTCAGCGACCGGTCGCCGTCGAACTCCGCCAGGTCGTCCTCGTTGACCGGCAGTTCCTCGGTGAGGTACTTGCTGAAGATGTCCTGCGCGGCTTCGGCATCCGGACGCTCGATCTTGATCTTCACGTCCAGACGGCCCGGGCGCAGGATCGCCGGATCGATCATGTCCTCGCGGTTGGAGGCGCCGATGACGATGACGTTCTCCAGCCCCTCGACGCCGTCGATCTCCGAAAGCAGCTGTGGCACAACCGTCGTCTCCACATCGGAGCTCACGCCGGTACCGCGGGTGCGGAAGATCGAGTCCATCTCGTCGAAGAACACGATCACCGGGGTGCCCTCGGACGCCTTCTCCCGCGCGCGCTGGAAGATCAGCCGGATGTGACGCTCGGTCTCACCGACGAACTTGTTCAGCAGTTCGGGGCCCTTGATGTTGAGGAAGTAGCTCTTCGCCTCCCGGGCGTCGTCGCCGCGCACCTCGGCCATCTTCTTGGCCAGCGAGTTGGCCACCGCCTTGGCGATCAGCGTCTTACCGCAGCCGGGCGGACCGTAGAGCAGCACGCCCTTGGGCGGGCGCAGCGAGTACTCCCGGTACAGCTCCTTGTGCAGGAACGGCAGCTCGACGGCGTCGCGGATCTGCTCGATCTGGCGGCCCAGGCCGCCGATGTCGTTGTAGCTGACGTCGGGCACCTCCTCGAGCACGAGGTCCTCGACCTCGGCCTTGGGAATGCGCTCGAACGCGTATCCGGCCTTGGTGTCGACCAGCAGCGAGTCGCCCGGGCGCAGCTTGCGCGGACGGCTGTCGTCGGCCAGGTCGTCGTCGTAGCCGTCGGGCAGGTCCTCGGCCGCGACCAGCGGCTCGGCCAGCCAGACGATGCGCTCCTCGTCGGCGTGCCCGACCACCAGCGCGCGGTGCCCGTCGGACAGGATCTCGCGCAGGGTGCTGATCTCGCCGACGGCCTCGAAGTTGCCGGCCTCGACGACCGTCAGGGCCTCGTTGAGGCGCACGGTCTGACCCTGCTTGAGCGAGCCGGTGTCGATGTTCGGCGAGCACGTCAGCCGCATCTTGCGCCCGGATGTGAACACGTCGACGGTGTCGTCGTCCTGAACGCCCAGCAGCACCCCGTACCCGCTCGGCGGCTGTCCCAGGCGGTCGACCTCTTCGCGCAATGCGAGCAGCTGCTGACGGGCCTCTTTGAGGGTCTCCATCAGCTTGGCGTTGCGGGCGGCGAGCGAGTCGATGCGAGCCTCGAGCTGGTGAACATCTCGGGCGCTGCGCAATCCGCTCTGGGGGCCTACCGCGTTCTCCAACTGCTCACGCAAGACCGCGGCCTCCCGCCGGAGCTCCTCGAGCTCGGCCGCGTCCTCACTGGACAAGCCGGATCCACGGGCGTCAAAACCCTCTGCGAAAGCGTCAGAACGCTCTGATTCACTCATATTGCGCCCCTCCCCGCACCGAGAGTTGGTGCAGTAACAACTTCAAAGCTACCGGCGATTCAGCCTTTGTGTGCGGTGTAGCAATTCGACACACCTGCACCACTGTTAACCTCTCTGATGTGTTGGGCCGATCGAAAGGAAAATCGTGACCCTGAAAGCCCTCGTTACCGGCGTCGCAGCGGTCGCTGTCGTCGGCGGTGCCGCGGCGGGTGTGACGTCAATTGCATCCTCCAATGTGGCCGCCGCACCGACCGTCACCCCGGTCGTTTGGGACATCCCGATGCCGCAGGCGCCGGCTCCCGATCTCGAAGGCCCGCTGCTGCAGACGCTGCAGGCGCTCGGCACATCCGGGACCGCCGCCAGCAAGGCGCCCTACATCCAGGGTGGCATCGGACGCATCGAGAGCCGCGTCGCCGACACCAAGCTTCGTGAGGCCGCGGCCGAAGGCAAGTTCCCGTTGACCTTCGCGCTGGCGAACATCGACCAGAACGGCCCCGTCGTCTCGGCCGATGTCACCGCGACCTCCGCCACCGGCGGCACGGCCAGCCAGAACATCCAGTTCGTGCCGGGCCCGAGCCCGACCGGCTGGCAGATGGCGAAGCAGTCGCTGATGGCGCTGCTGGCCGCCGTCGGCTAGGAGCCCGGTGCGTCGCACCAAACGTTTCGCAGTCCTGAGCGCCGTCGCGTTAGCGGCGGCGCTCGGGCTTTGCGGGTGTAGCGCCGACGAGCCGCAGACCCCACCACCCCCGGCCGCGACCGAGCCGCCGCTGATCGCCACGTCGCCGCCGACGGTGCCCGACCCTGGTTCGACGAGCGCGCCCCTGCCGCCTCCCGAGGCGCTCACCGACGTGCTGGCGCGCATCGCAGACGCCAACGTTCCCGGGGCCGAGAAGCTCCACCTGATCGAGGACGCCACCGCGGCCGACGGCGAATCGATGGACAAGTTCGCCGTCGCGCTGCGCGACGGCGGCTACGCGCCGGCCACCTTCGAGGCCAGGGATCTGACATGGTCCGACGGCGCGAACGGCGTCGTGCAGGCCATCGTCACCGTCCGGACGGCCAATCCGGAGGCGGGCGAGTTCACGTTCCCGATGGAGTTTCGCCTCGCCGGAAACCAGTGGCAGCTGACCCGTTCGACGACCGACGCGCTGTTGCAGCTCGGTCCGGCCCCCACGCCGACACCGACGCCGTAGCCGCCGATGTGGATCGGCTGGCTCGAATTCGACCTACTGCTCGGCGATGTGCGCTCGCTCAAGCAGAAGCGCTCCGCGATCCGGCCGGTGATCGCCGAACTGCACCGCCGGTTCGCCGTCTCGGCCGCCGAAACCGGCGCCCAGGACTTGCACCGACGGGCCAACGTCGGAGTGGCTCTGGTGGCCGCCGACCGTGGGCATGTCGTCGAGGTGCTCGACGCCGCCGAACGTCTGGTGGCCGCGCGTCCGGAGTTCGAGTTGTTGTCGGTGCGCCGCGGCCTGCGGCGCAGCACCGACGACTGAGGAGCGCCCCACCGGGTTGATCGCCCGGACGTGGCCGTCAGCCTGGCACCGTCAGCTGCCGAGCTGGCGCTTCCGGCGCAGCGGCATCGGCGCCACCGCGCCCGGCGCCAGTTTGCGCACGCTGACCAGAAACGCGGTGTGGCCGCGCATCGTGTGTTGCGGGCGCACCGCAAGCCCGACGACGTGCCAGTTGCGCTGCATGCTCTCCCAGGCCCGCGGCTCGGTCCAGCACTGCTGCTCGCGCAGCGCCTCCACCACTCGAGACAACTGGGTGACGGTCGCGACGTAGACCATCAGCACGCCGCCGGCGACCAGTGCATCGGCGACCGTGCCCAAGACCTCCCAGGGAGCGAGCATGTCGAGCACCACGCGGTCGACCTCCGGACCGCTGTAGGTGGTCAGGTCGGCGATCACCAGCTCCCAGTTCGCCGGGGCCTCACCGAAGAAGGTCGCGACATTGCGCTCGGCGTGGTGAGCGTGGTCCTCGCGGACCTCGTAGGAGGTCACCCGGCCCTCCGGGCCGACGGCCCTCAGCAGCGAGCACGTCAGCGCGCCGGACCCGGCCCCGGCCTCCAGCACCCTGGCGCCGGGGAAGATGTCGCCCTCGTGCACGATCTGGGCGGCGTCCTTGGGGTAGACCACCTGGGCGCCGCGCGGCATCGACATCACGTAGTCGACGAGCAGCGGCCGCAGCACCAGGAACTGGTCGCCGTTGGTGGATTTGACCACGCTGCCCTCGGGCAGCCCGATCACGGAGTCGAGGGCGATGACGCCGCGATGGGTGTGGAACTCACCGCCGGGCGCCAACACCATCGTGTAGTGACGACCCTTGGCGTCGGTGAGCTGCACCCGATCGCCGACGGCGAACGGACCGGTCCTTGGCACAGTCGTTCAGCCTGCCAGTTGACGCGCCGCCGCGGGTATCGGGGGTTGAGTTCCTAACGAAGGTCAAGCCACTTGTGGGTTTGTCGTAGGGTTGCGTTTAGCGGGCTGGGATGTTGGAGCGC